>MICC01000128.1 GCA_001829715.1 Sulfurimonas sp. RIFOXYB12_FULL_35_9 | reverse complement strand
AGAGTTATTCCTAATATAAAAGAAAGATTATGCGAAGCGGAAGAAGCGGATAAAAACCTGATAGAATTTTATGATTTAAATAAAGAGGCATATAATCTGTATATAAATAAATATATTTATGAAGGCAATGATACAAAAAATATGGAACTCTCTTATGATATTTCAACACATGACAAGACTAAACTTATAGAATTTTTGATGTTAAGACAGGAAACTAGGTTTTTTCAGTTTAAAGAACTTTGTATTGATAATAATAGAGTGGTAGGTGTCGTTGAAGTGGCGCAACCTTGTAAAAAGGCTTCTTATGTATCTCAGTAAGAAAGCGGTTGGATTGTTGCTCTTGCCATTTATTCTTTCTGCTTTGGTCTATTATTTTAGTCCAAATATTATAAACTGTACACACTCTTTTTTCCCTGTGCATGAGCAGCATATTGATGAAAATTTAGATAAGAAAATGCAAAAATATCTTGAAATTGAGTCAAAGCAGAATATTTATCAAAAGATAAGTGAAGATGCCCTAAGAAGGGAAGATAATATTAAGTGGGTTGTAGATGAACTGCTTTACGTTGAAAAAACTAAAGTAACTCAAAAATTGACTCCTCTAAAAAAGGCAATACCACAAGTTGAACCAGAAGCACATACTTATCAGTTGCAAGCAATTTTTTCTGATGATAAAACTGCACTTATAAATGATAGTTTTGTAAAAGAGGGAAGTAAAGTTAATGATGCTACAATTAAAGAAGTAAGAGAAGATAGAGTGCTTATTCAAACAGAAAAGGGGTCTTGGTGGCTTTTTTTATTTCAATAATTTCATTTTTATTGTTTTTTGCAGGATGTGCAACACATACTCCAAAGGATGTAAATAGTGTAAATTCGCTAAGCTCAAATCAAGAGATTAAAGCCTTTAAAGAATCATCTAAAAATGGAAATGTTCCGCCTATGGTATTACCGCCGATTTATGAAAATATTTCGGTATTTGATGATAAAAAAATCTCTTTGTCCGCACAAGAAGCGAAGTTATCCAATATTTTATATCAAGTCTCAAAACAATCCGGATTGAACCTTATAATAGATAAAGATGTAGATATCAATATGCCAATCACACTCTCAGTGCAAGGGGCATTGCTTCTGGACACTTTGGATGTTATTATGAATATTTCAGGGTGTTACTATAAACTCTCAGGAAATATCTTACATGTCAAACAATTTGAACAAAAAAACTTTTTTATCCCTTATGTCCATATATCTTCATCATTTAAAACGAAACTTGGAGGAGATACGGGTGCAAAAGGCTCTACCGAAGCCAATAGCGGACTCAATGGGGATTTTAAATTGATTTATGACAATCCTTCTGAAATTAATAATTTTTATGAACAACTTGAAAAAAATATTGTATCGCTTTTAAGCCCTGAGGGAAAATACACACTAAACAAATTTACAGGTACCCTTAATGTCTATGATAAAAAGAAAAATATTGAAGCAATAGAATGTGTTATAGAAAAAATAAAAAAGCAATCAGGTAGACAAGTTCTTATAGAAGCTAAAATACTTGAGATTATTCTCAATAATGATCATTCACTGGGCGTAAGTTGGGAGGCAGTATCCAACAGTATTATAAGGAATGGCGATTCACTTCAATTAAGCCAAACTTTAGGGCTTAGCACCGCAGTTGCTGGTTCAGTAAATTATAATGCAAAAAATTTCTCATCTATCATAAGCGCTCTCGCTGAGTCTGGAGATGTGGATACGCTCTCAAATCCGAGCATCAATGTATTGAGCGGTCAATCTGCCATGATATCATCCGGCAAGCTTATTCCTTTTTGGGAAAAAGAGGTTCAAACTACACAAGGGACAGGCGGTTCAGCAAGTGCTAGTGAAGTAACATACACGCGAAGAGATATTTTGGATGGAGTTACGCTGGGTGTAACGCCTACCGTAATGGAAAATGGAAAAATTATGCTAAATATTATTCCGATAACATCAAGCATTGAAGAGGTTGTAAGTCATTTTGATGAAAACGGAAAGTCTGTGGCTTCAGCACCTATTTTAAATATTAAAGAAGCCGGAACTGTTATCTATGCTATGGATAATGATTTAGTCCTAATCGGCGGACTGATAAACAATACAACTTCAAAACAAGAGAATAAAGTTCCATTACTCGGTGATATACCACTATTGGGAGCACTATTTACCAAAACTGTAAGCACAGATGAAAAACGTGAACTTGTGATTTTAATACGGTTGAAGATTATTGAATGAAGCGATTGCTGCTGCTATTTTTTTTTACTTTCTCAGTTTGTTCTGCCCAAAACATCAATTTTAATGAAGAACATAAAGATGAAAACAAGAAAGTATATACAATTCAACTTTTTTCATATATTGATAAAAATATAGTTCAAGAAGTTTTTGAAAAAATACCCATAGAGTTTAAAGTTCATACAAATCTTTATAAGATAAAAGGCACCATAAAAGGAAGATGTTTTCAAGGCTCTGCTATTAGCGAGCTAAAACCTTATCTTGAAAAGTTGCATGCGGTCGGTTTTAAAGATGCTTTTATAGTCAAAACTACAACGTTAGATATGCAAAATGAGATTATTTCGAATAAAAAAGAGAAAGTTGTAACAAAGCAAAGTGAAAATGAAAATATCAAAGATACAGCTCAAAACACTCAACAAAAAGATCTCCTGCCCTCACCGAAAATTCAAAACACTCTTTCTCAGTCTGACAAAGCAGACATCTTATTAAAAGCACAAAACTCCTATCTTAACGGCAATGAAAATGATGCAATTATGTACTATGAAATGCTTTTTGCTTCAGATAATGAGAATGAAAAAATCAAAAACAACCTATGTTATCTTTATGGAAAACAAGGTGCATGGTCGCATGCAAAAGATCTGATAGAGGCTCAAAACTACCAAGGAAAATTTATATATGCATATGCGTATGGAGCAGTAGAACGAAATAATCCAAATTTTTATTATGATCTTTCACCATATATTTTAGTTGATCATAGCGGTAGATTAATGATATTGGCAGGATATTATTTTGAAAAACAAAATGAGATAGAAAAAGCGAATTATTATTATCAAATGGGATATGAAAAAAATCCTGAAAATGTTTATAATATTTTTGCATATGCTAGGAGTTTGGATATTAAAAAAAATACTCAAGCTGTTGCAATTTATAAAACAATTTTAAGTAAAATTGCCACTTCACACCCCATGTATAGCTCTATAAAAAAAAGAGTCAGTGAGTTAGGAGGCTGAAATGAAACGGAAAGCTTTTACACTGATAGAACTCGCAATCGTATTAACAATTATAGGTATTATAATCGGTGGATCGTTTCAAGCCCTCAAAAATATGAGAGAAAATGCAAAGACTGCAGAAGCAAAAGAGCAGATTAAAATTGCCAGAAATGCTATTTTGGGGTATGTAAAAATATGGCCAAATTTGCCATCAACCACTGAATTTCAAAATGACTTATCTCCTGCAAAAAATAATCAGAACATTATCTTGTATGCTCCCGATACTAATCTATCTACTCTTAATAACGATATCTGTGCATATCAAACTACCAATTTGCAAGTGATTGACAATGGTATGACTCCGCCAAGAGTTATCAATAATGTTGCTTTTGTTTTAGCTCATGAGGGGGCTAATTACAACATGCAAACTTCAGTAGATATGAATGCTACCCCATATAAAGTTCAAATTTATGGTGCCGGTGAGCAAGTTGATGATAACATAACTCCCGTCAATAGGATAGAAATATACGATGATATAGTTGATTGGGTAACCATTGAAGAGCTGCATCAAAATGTAGATTGCTCAGAAAATATGTTAAAAATACTTAACGATCCTACTCTTCCAAGAGATATCAACACACATGTGAATTATGTAGGTGCAAGGTTATTCGCAGACGGCGGATTTCCTTTTGCCGATTCAGATGCAGATGGTGAAGTGGATTATGAGTGGTGTATCAAAGACCATACAAATGCAGTCTCTTGGCTAAATACAAATACATGTAACGGTGCTTTAAACTTCGTACCTGATTGTACAACCGCAACTTATAGTCGTTGCAGTTCTCCCTCTTTAGGATCTCTTTCAAATCCGGTTGCAGGGTCGTATAGACTTGAGGTTTATGTTCGAGATCAGGTAAAAGAGATAAGTAAAAGTTTTACGCTTACCATAGATGCTTATGGTGGCGGAAGTGCTTCAGGCACGCTCCCAAACGGTGCTTCTTGTACTGCGGATAATGAGTGTATCTCATGGAGTTGCAATGGAGGTATTTGTGCCAATCCTCAGCCAAATAAAGGGGATTCGTGCGATTCAAATGCTGATTGTGTATCTGGTGATTGTAACACTGCTTCTGGAAAATGCAAGTAGCTTTAAGATATGGAGAATAAAAAAATGGGACATAACAAAGCGATTGGGCAACTTCTAGAGGAGTTAGGTTTTATCACAAGAGAACAGGTTGAGATAGCACTTGATGTGCAAGGAGTAAATCCTCAATTTTTCGGTGAAATATTACAAAATTTAGATTTTGTAAATTCAGGTGAAATCGCTCAGGCAATCGCAATCCAGAATAATTTAGAATTGATAAATCTGACTTTGATTGTCCCATCTGCCGAAGCACTCAAACTTATCCCATATAATATTGCAAAAGCAAAAAGTATCTTACCCATCAGTGTTGATGCAAATACCTTGACAGTAGCTACGCAAGATGTAAATGATCTGGCAACTTACGACTATCTTCGTAAAATTTCAAAAAAAGAGGTAAAATTTGTAGTAGAAGATAAGCAGGTCATCGCACGGTATGCTGAAATATTTTACTATCAACTAAGCAATCCAATTGAGATAGAAATAGAGAATATTATTCACTCTTATAGTAAAACTCAAGATGCCAATATTCCTCATCTCATTGATCTAATCTTAAATAATGCGATTAAAGACCATGTGACAGATATTCATATATCTGCAGAAAAGTTATTTTCAAATATCTCGTTTCGTATTGACGGTATATTGCAACATTACTATGCATTACCTATACAAATGCATCATCACATCGCAGCACGTATAAAAATTCTTAGCAACCTTGACATTGCCGAACAAAGAAAACCTCAAGACGGTGCTTTTAAGTATGAGTTTTTCAATGAAGATTTTGATATAAGGGTTTCATCTTTGCCTACTAATTATGGTGAAAATATTGTTATGAGACTTTTAGGAAAAAACTCCGCACTTTTTAACCTTACACAACTTGGATTTACAAATGAAAATATCAAAAAACTAGAAAAATATTTTTCAAAACCACATGGCATTGTTCTTATAGTTGGAGGAACGGGAAGCGGGAAAACCACAACACTCTATGCTGCACTTCGTAAAATAAATTCACTTACAAAAAATGTTTTAACTATTGAAGATCCTATTGAGTACAAATTTTCTTTTATCAAACAAACCCAATTGAATGAAAAAGCTGGATATACCTTTCAAAATGCTATTCGTGCCTTTATGAGACAAGATCCGGATGTGATGTTGATAGGAGAAATAAGAGATAAAGAAACAGCTGAATTGGCAGTTCGTGCATCCATTACAGGGCATTTGGTGCTTTCAACGCTCCATACAAATGATGCAGTAGGAGCGATACCGAGATTGCTTGATTTAGGGATTGCATCTTATCAAATTAGCTCAGGAATTCTTGCTGTTATTGCACAAAATTTAGTTAGAAAATTGTGTGAAAAGTGTAAACAACCAAGAATAGTGACAAGAGAAGAGTTGGAAAAAAAAGGTGTTTCAAGCCGAATTTTAAATCTATTTGAAACATATACGTTGTATCAACCTGTCGGCTGCATCCATTGCAGAGGCACAGGTTACAATAGACGAGAGGCGGTTACCGAGATTTTTGAAATTGATGAAGATATAAAAACTATGATTACAAAAGAAGCAAGTGCACAAGAGATATCTTATGCAGCACAGCAAAAAGGGATGTTCTCTATAAGGGAAGACGGAGAGTTAAAAGTTCTTTTAGGAAAGACAACTTTTGAAGAATTAGACAGGGTTTTAAACTGATGTTTTTCTTCGTTTTAAGCATAAATCAAGAGGAGAAAAAAAGATACAATTTTATTAATGCAACATCTTACAATAAGCTTTTTGAGATGCTTGATAGAGATACCCTTTTTCCTCTTAAAGTTATCGAGATTCCATCATTTTTTTCTTATATCATTCCATCACTCGGAGCGAAAATTTCCACTGATGATGTGATTGAAATTATGAAAAATCTGCATTTAATTATAAAATCAGGAGTGCCTATCTATCAGGGTATCTTAGATTTAACTGCAGATAGTGAAAATAAGAAATTAAAAAATATGCTTTCTCAAATTGCTGATACAATCAACAGAGGCGAAAGTTTACATGCGGCATTTGAGCCATATAAAGATATTGTCGGGGTAATGGTTCTTAATCTTATAAAAGTGGGTGAAGAGACGGGAGAGCTGGCTCTTACCCTAGAGCGAGGGGCATTTTTCTTAAATCGAATAAGTTCATTAAAGAAAAAAGTAAAATCTGCACTTATTTATCCGGCTTTTGCATTTGCAAGTGTGTTGGGAACAATGACCGTATGGATGGTTTATGTTTTGCCTCAAATGACACAACTCTTTACCTATATGAATATTGAGCTGCCACCTTTGACAATTTTTATTATTACAGTCTCTGATTTTTTTTCAAAATATATTTTATATATGATTGGAGCTATTATCGGTATAACTGTTATTTTTAAAATTGCACATAAAGAGTATAAAACAGTACGTTGGTATACAGATAAATATATCTTAAAAATTCCGGTTCTTAAGCATATTATTGTTTATTTCAATACAGCATTTATCTCAGAATATCTCAAGCTTGCTCTTGTCTCTGGTATCCCAATTGTAAGTGCTTTAAATACGTTGGATAAAAATATTGAAAATGAACTTTTTCAAAAAGCCCTTCAAGATATTACAAAAAATGTTGCTCAAGGAACTCAACTCTCATTAGCCTTTTCAAATACAAAGATGTTTCCGTCATTTATGATGCGAATGATGAGCATCGGAGAATCTACCGGCACTTTGGACTCTCAGCTTGATTTAGTGGCAAATAACTATTATGAAAAAGTAGATTATTTTGCAGAAAATATCGGCAAAGTAATAGAGCCTGTTGTTCTTATTATTGTTGGCGGATTTATGGCATTTGTTATGGCATCTCTTATCGGACCTATGTATGACCTTGTCTCAAAGGTTTAATAATAAAAGTAGAAATAAGATATAATTTCTAGTAAAGGTAGCGTGGAATTTGTTCGTTTACCAATTTTATAAAATGGGAGGTGTAGCTTGAAAAAAGGTTTCACACTTGTAGAATTATCAATAGTATTGATAATCATAGGGTTGATTATTGGCGGTGTAATAAAAGGTACTGATTTAATCAATAGTGCTCAACAAAAAAAGATTTATAACACTTGGGTAAAAGAGTGGCAAATTGTTATTAACATGTATCAAGACAAAACAGGAAATGTTTTGGCTGATGGCGCAGACAATGGAGGAACTGGAACAGCAGATGGTGCAATGGATGGAATTGATTTAAATGCAACATCTACCGTCCAAGCCAGACTAAAAGAGATAGGGCTTACAGTTCCTACGAGCAATGTTGCAGCTTCAGATGGAGGCGCATACCGTATACAAGGTAAGTATGTAACAAGTGAAGCAGTTATAACACTTGACAAGCATGCAACAACAGGCAAAAATTTAATGAAAATTGCCGGAGTACCAACAGATGTGGCAATCTCTTTTGACACAATAACAGATGGTGTCTTAGGGCAAGGCACTGGCAACTTTACATGGGATGGCAATACAAGTACTGAATGGCCAAATGTAGAAACAACTACTACGGTCGATGTAGTTTTAGAGCTATAGTTTTACACCATATAGTAGCTACTGCAGATTTTTAAATCTCTAAAATATTGTATTTTAGAGATTTAAAATGTGGTGATTCCCAATACTGGAAAATCTTAAAATAAATTCAGAATCACAAATAACTACTTTTTATATTCTACTCTATCAAATAAAGAGACTTATAATAATTGAATAACAAAAATATGTGAATTTTATTAAGAATGTTTATTCTGCAACAGTAAATTTATAATTATTTGCTTATGAAATATCAGTAAATATACACGGCAATAGCTTGTTTTCCTTGACACTAACAATTTAAAGGCGTTTGTTTAGAGATTGAAAGAGCTTCTTTTTTATGTAATAAGGGCATTATTGGGCACAATAGGAAAGTAAATCTTCTGAAGCGTCTTCTTTTAGGGGGTTTAAAAAGGATGGCTCCGAATACTGGATTCGAACCAGTGGCCAAGTGATTAACAGTCTCTTAAAAGGCACTTTTTCACATTTCTTAAAGTCTAATCAAACCTATTTAAACCTATTCCAAAGCCCTATATATTGGACTTATTTAATGCTTTGTGATATAATCAAATCTATATAAATAAAATCATACTTTTCAAAATATGGTTACTAATAGGTTACTAAAATGGCATATGTAAATTCAAAGAAATATGGGGCTTCTGTACAGCTTTATACAAAAATAAATGGCGATATTTCGTATTATATCACATACAAAGATGAAACCAATAAACTTAAACGAGCTAAAATTGGTGATAAGTCTAAAGGTGTCAATGAACATTTTTGTTTTCAAAAACGAAATGAAATAGTCCATAAAATCCAATTAGGAGAAGATCCATTAATTG
This sequence comes from Sulfurimonas sp. RIFOXYB12_FULL_35_9, assembly GCA_001829715.1. Taxonomy (GTDB): domain Bacteria; phylum Campylobacterota; class Campylobacteria; order Campylobacterales; family Sulfurimonadaceae; genus Sulfurimonas. The sequence continues at coordinate 4,385 of MICC01000128.1, read as the reverse complement.
GTAAAAAGAAAAAGACAAAAACAACCTTTAAAGATATATATAACGACTATATTATATGGGCTAAAGGAAATAAAAAATCATGGTGCAAAGATGAACAATTTTTTAAGAATCATTTAGTAAGTTTTCATAATAAAAATGTAGTAGATATCAAGCCTAAAGATTTTGAAGATTTAAAACAAGAAAAGCTAAAAATATTATCAATTAGAACAGTTGAATATATGTTTGCAGTAGCAAGACAGATAATAAATCATGCACTAAAAAATGAGTTAATTAAAAACTATACTAATCCCCTGAGTGGTGGTATAGTAAAAATACCAAAACCAGATAATTCAAAAATAGCATTTCTTTCAAAAGAACAAGCTACAAATCTACTAAAAAAACTACAAGATGAAAACAACACTTTATATAACCTTACAACAATATTATTAGATACTGGAGCAAGATTTATAGAGATAGCCTCTCTAAATTGGAATGATATAAATATGACAAACAGACTTATATATTTCAAGGCTACTAAAAAAGGTAATGCAAGATATGTATATATGAGTGATAGAGTATATAATATACTCTCTAGCTTAGAAAGAATATCAAACCTTATATTTCCCTCTTCAAATTTAAAACAACGACTACAGATGCCAAAGCAATGGCAAGAAATAGTAGATGAACTTATTATAGGTAATAAAACCATAAATAAGTATAGAATAACAACTCATAGCCTAAGACATACCCATGCTTCATGGTTGGCTTTAGGCGGTGCTGATATTTTACAAATCAAAGAGCAGTTAGGACATAAAAAGCTTGATATGACTTTGCGGTATGCACACTTAATACCAAGCAGAAGACACGATTTGATTAAAGAGGTTTTTAGTGCTTAAATTATTACTCACTGCGAAAGCTTACGAAATGCAATGAAGTAAGTCGTGGATGAGTCAACAAACGAAGTGCGGTAGTGTTCTAAAAAAAGTGTAGCTAACTTAAGGTTCCAATTTGTGACCTTAAGAAAACTACGACAAAATGAAATATTATTTAAGAATAATTTATTGATTTACAAATAAATTATGATATAATCTCAACCAATAAAAGGTAAAAAAATATTATGCAAGATATTACAACTACAACAAATATAGATATAAAATCAAAAATTTACACTATTAGAGATAAGCAAGTGATGTTAGATATGGATTTAGCAGAGCTTTATATTGTAGAACCAAAAAGGTTAAATGAACAAGTTAAAAGAAATATTGAAAGATTTCCTGAAAAGTTTAGATTTCAATTAACTCAAGAAGAATATGAAAACTTGAGGTCGCAAATTGCGACCTCAAGTTTTCCATCACAAAATATGATACCATCAGAACATGGTGGAAGAAGATATTTACCTTATGTGTTTACAGAACAAGGTGTATCTATGCTAAGTGCAGTTTTAAAGAGTAAAACTGCTATAGATGTAAGTATAAAAATAATGGATAGTTTTGTGAACATGAGAAAACTCATAAGTAGCAATAATTTTTATACTGAACAATTAAAAAATATAGAAAAAAGACAACTTTCTTATGAAATAAAGAGCGATGAAAATTTTGATAAAATCTTCAAAGCCCTAGAAGATAACAATCACATACAGTCACAGGGTATATTTTACAATGGACAAATATTTGATGCCCATAATTTTGTATCAGATTTAATAAGAAATGCTAAAAATAGTATTGTACTTATTGATAATTATATTGATGATACAACTTTACTTTTATTGAGTAAAAATCAAAATGTAGATATTACTATCCACACGCATACAATTACAAAAGTATTAAAAGTTGATTTAGAGAAATACAATACACAATATAAGGCTATATCTATAAAAACAAATAACAACTTTCACGATAGATTTTTAATAATTGATAATAAAGAGATTTATCATGTAGGTGCTAGTTTAAAAGATTTGGGTAAAAAAGTTTTTGCTTTTAGTAAAATGGAAGACTTTAATCATCATCTATTAGAGCATATCTAAAAGTCACGATTAGTTTTCAAAATTAGCTAATTACTTTTTTCTAATGTAAGCAAAAAGTAATATAGATGTAACATAAATTTAATACAAATGTAACATAGATGTAATATAGATGTAATGCGGATTACTTCATTTTAAATATTCCACAATAAAATCATAAAAACACCATCTCAAATTTTAGTAAAAAATTATTGAATATGCTTAAATGTACTCGGTCGCGACTAAGTACATTTTTTATTATCTAAAATTTAAACCTATGAAAAGCAATATATTTGGTGATTTACTTGAAATCAAAACTGGAAAAAAAGATTTAGTTATGAAAGCAGTTTATGTTTCTAACTCTACATCAACTTGAGAATGAACTTATTTTATTTACTACTATGACTTATTAAATCACACATTTTATATCAATGATTTAGACAACTTATATAATTATAGAACGAGTGCTATTAATATTATTGAGCATATTATTACTGAGGCTTACAAACAAGAGAAAAACTCTTTTATGGATATTTTAATCACTAAAAAACCTAAAGTTTATTCTTTTTATAGACAAAAAACATGATTCATAATTATTGATAAAATCAACTTGAAAACTATTAGATGAAATAAATGAGATATTTTAGGATTCAAAAATCCGACTTGGGATATTAATGACACTAATGCAGTTAAGTTAGAAAAATTAAAAAACAATATTTTAAATTTTTATTCAAAAAATGAAGTTGAATAAAACAATAATTTTTTTGTATCATATGCTATTATTTTCAAAAAGGTAGTTTATGTTTTTTAATAATTCAGATAATGATAGCTACGAAGATTTAAGAAGACAAGAAGAATATGAACGACAAAAACAAGCAAATTTTGCCAGAGGTTTAGGACACTTTTTATATCTATATTTAGTTTATAGTTTTATATGGTTTTTCTCATCTATACTAATCTCAATGCTTTTAACTTTTATTTTTGGTCTCAATCAACTTGTAGCAACAATTATAGGAATGATAAGCGGATTTATCCTTTTTAAAGTGCCTTATATAAAACAAGAACCAATCAAAAGTTTAATTACTATCGGCTTTATATTTTTTCTTATTTTCGTAGCATTTCCACAGAGTTCTTAAGAATAATATATAGCCTTGAAAAGGCTATAGCAAGTTTGCACATTTTCTAGAATTCTTAAGAATTCATCGAAAAAATGCTAAACTTGTTCAGGGAAATTAGGACTTTGTCCTATCCCTAAAGACCCTTAACCTAAAAAAGAAAAAGGTAAAAATGAAATTTATTGATAGTATTTATAATAAAAAAGATGTTATTACTAATATAGCTAAAGATATTCTATTTAGAATATTAGGCAGTCTTTTGAGTGCTTTTTTATTTCTAAATCTACTTCCAACATTTATGTTCATTGTTTATATGAAAGAAAAAGGTATTTTTTCATATGACTTATTTTCAAATGGAGTATTTGGAATGAGTGTATTTTTTTTCTATGGAATTATGATAATACTTTTACTATCTATCTTTATGACATCGTCATTATTTTTTTTAATTGGTTTAATTATCAAAAAAAAATGTGCATGCAATAATAGTCAAAAACCTAAGTATTGTAAGTATGACTATTTAGAAGGGAAAGAATTAACGGAAGAAGAGAAATATCGAAAAAGAAGTGAATTAAATAACAAAGATTATATTTATTTATTAATTGGTTCTTTATTACTAAATGCTTTATTTATATTTGGACTAGCAACTGTTAAACAACCAATAGGAAATTTATTTTTCTTGTTATCAATATGTAGTATTTTAACTATACATTTTGCAAATTTTATATATTTAAAAGCTAAATTCACTATTGCTAGTCTTTTATTTTTATTTCCATTTAGCATTCTAATATTATTTACATATAGTCCACAAACTGCTGATATTATAAGTTTTGGACTTCATTCATTTAACTCTTCTAATAAAATAGTGGATGTTAAAGATATGAATAATAATATCCTGTTAAGTGGCAAGATGTTACTTTTATCTCCAGAAAATATATATGTTTATACCCAAGAAAATAATGAAACAAATAGCACACAAATCATTAAAAGAGACAATATTATTATAAATATTAAGAATTAAAAGTTTACCTCTCCCTACTAAAATCTTCCCTCACAGCCTCTTGACCTCGTTCCATAAAATATAAAATGGTCGAAGTCAAAGTTGGACGGTTTAATGCCTTTTGCATTTTTTGCAAATATTCATACTCACTTTCTGTAAGCGAGAGCATAACTTTTTTTTCTCTTTTTTGAGATGGGTCTTCTTGTGGAGGTCTTCCGACACTTCTGTTTTTTCTATCTTCAATACTCATAATTTTCCTTTATGTAAAATTATATATTACTAAGTATAAATACTT
>MICC01000127.1:879-1451 GCA_001829715.1 Sulfurimonas sp. RIFOXYB12_FULL_35_9 | reverse complement strand
TACAAGAAGTATTGAGTAAGTATTTATATATTTTCTTGCATTAAGTATTGGAGCGAAGCTTTTATCTTTTTTCATTATATAGATACTGGCAAAGACAATTAAAGTGACTACAATACCACCAAAGAACATGAAAAAAGGAAATAATACAATGACAAAAAAGATTATAACTTTTACTCTATCTCCACTTCCTAAGGGTGCGTTTGTCATACCAAAAGGGACTGTAAATAATTCTGTGTCAATTTGATAAAATTGAACACACAGAAGGAAATACAGATGAAAATAGAAATAGATGTTGCAGAATTTGCAGAGAAGATAAAATCAGGGAAAGGACTATCGGGTAAAGATGGTGCCTTAACAGCATTAGTCAAGCAAATCACAGAGATGACCCTACAAGCAGAGCTAGAATCTCATCTAGCTCAGGACTTAGAAAAAAACCGAAAAAATGGCTATATGTCAAAGACCATGAGAACAGAGCATGGTGAGTTTGAATTAGAGACTCCAAGAGACCGTAACGGTAGCTTTGAGCCTCAAATTGTGAAAAAAAGTCAGACACATCTATCCGACGAGATAGA
>MICC01000127.1:0-871 GCA_001829715.1 Sulfurimonas sp. RIFOXYB12_FULL_35_9 | reverse complement strand
TACCGAGCACATAGAAGATATCTATGGCGTACACTTCTCTAAACCCGCCATTACTACTGTAACCGATAAATTAATACCTATGTTAGAAGAGTGGAAAATACGACCACTAGAAGCAATCTATCCTTTTATTTATTTGGATGCTATTCACTACAAAATAAGAGAAGATGGTCATTATGTATCAAAAGCTTTTTATACCGTACTCGGCGTAAACCTCGAAGGTAAAAAAGAGATATTAGGACTCTACCTCAATGAGAGCGAAGGTGCTAAGTTCTGGTTGCAGGTACTGACAGATTTACAGAATCGTGGCGTGCAAGATATTCTGATTGCTTCTGTTGATGGTCTAAAGGGCTTCCCAGAAGCCATTAATGCTGTTTTTCCTAATGCCGAGGTGCAACTCTGTATAGTACACCAAATACGCAACAGCGTGAAGTATATTGCTTCTAAAGATCAAAAAATCTTTACAGGTGAACTCAAAAGTATTTATCAAGCTTTTACAAAAGAAGAAGCTGAAATTGCACTCGATAAACTTGAAACAAAATGGGGCAAAAAATATCCTATCGTATTTGAATCTTGGAGAAATAAGTGGGATAATTTATCCAACTATTTCAAGTATCCAGAACCTATCAGACGCATTATTTACACTACTAATATTATTGAATCTGTACATCGTCAATTCAGGACATTGACGAAGACTAAAGGAGCTTTTCCAAATGATAATAGCTTGCTTAAACTACTATTTGCTGGGATAAAAAACGCTGAAAAAAAGTGGACTATGCCAATACAGAACTGGAGTCTCACAATCTCTCAACTCAACATATTTTTTAAGGAAAGATTGAAAGACGCTTTAAGATTAGGTCTGTAAAATGCCATT
>MICC01000126.1:24543-25147 GCA_001829715.1 Sulfurimonas sp. RIFOXYB12_FULL_35_9 | reverse complement strand
TTTTTTTCTTCTAGCAACAGGTGCAAATAAATTATTTTCAAGTACTATTTTACTTTCTTTACTAACATAATCCACTACATATTTAGGATTTATAATGTAAGATTTATGTACACGCAAAAAACCGTATTTTGCCAACTCTTCGTCAAAAGCATTAATACACCTTGCATACAAGCAACTATTTCCATCTTTTGTATGGATTAAAGTGTAGTTGCTTTCTGCTTCTAACATGATTATTTGTTCTATTATTAGTGATACACTTTTTTTTGAATCTACAATTAATTCAAAATTTGAACGAACTATCAATGATGACATATACTCAAAGTTTGTGGTTAGTGGTTATGCTAAAGCATCTGAAGTATTAGTCGTAAAATGAAAACTAAAGGGTAACAAAACTTTATCATTATTTTTAATTCTAAATACAGTTTTGCTTCAACCTTCGTTTAAAATGAATTAATCAAAAGATAAATACTAATTTTGTGTACCTGCGTAAAACATAAACACCTTTTGAGATTCTAATCACAATTGAAGTCAAGAGAAGGAAAATTCTTTAGAAATTAAATGAAAAATAAAAGCGTTCAGTTTATCATCATTTTTGTAGCAATAC
>MICC01000126.1:23625-24515 GCA_001829715.1 Sulfurimonas sp. RIFOXYB12_FULL_35_9 | reverse complement strand
ATTTTTTAGACTAGATTTAACCCAAGAAAAACGTTATACAATCTCAGAAGCAAGTAAAAAGTTATTACAAAACCTTGATGATGAAGTATATGTAAAAGTATATCTCACAGGGAAAGGCATTCCTGCTGGTTTTAAACGTTTAGAAAATGCAGTGAAGGAAACACTTGATGAGTTCCAAATCTATGGTGGAACAAATATTAAATATACTTTTATCGACCTGAACGCTGAATATAAAGATGAAAAAACAAGAAATGAAAAAATAGCGAAAATCGCTCAGAAAGGCATCACTCCAACCAACGTCTATAATAATGAAGACGGCAAAAAAACGCAAAGTTTAATTTTACCCGGTGCCATTATTACCTATAAAGACAAAGAAATTGCCACTTTATTATTGAAAGGAAATAAATTATCGTCACCTCAAGAAATCCTAAATCAATCTTATGAAGGAGTAGAATACCAATTGGCTTCTGCCATTAAAAGAGTAACTGCTACAGAAAAAAAGAAGATTGGCTTTTTTATCAATTATACCAATTTGCCTGCTGTGAATCAATTGGATTTAATTGGAGCTTTAAAACCCAATTACGAACTTTATCCAGTTGATTTAAGAAATTCACCTACCTTAGATGGCTTAGATGCGATTTTTGTTTTGAAACCAGAACAAGTTTTTAATGATGAAGATAAGTACAAAATAGACCAATTTATCATGAATGGTGGCAAAGCAATTTTCTTTGTCGATGCTGTAAAAGTAGATTCTGTAGCTCGTGAAGGAAACATGGCGCAAGTTCAAAGTGTTGGGCTAGAAGATTTATTATTCAAATATGGTGTTCGCTTAAACCCAAATCTTATCAAGGATGCACAGATGAGTGCTGCGATTCCTTTAGACGTCGGAA
>MICC01000126.1:13526-23470 GCA_001829715.1 Sulfurimonas sp. RIFOXYB12_FULL_35_9 | reverse complement strand
GTAGAGGTTTTGTCAGAATCTGATGATTTTAAAGAGTTGGTTGTAACAGATTTGCACCCTCTTTTAAAAGTTCATAAAAATAAAAAGATAACCGTTATCGCCTCAAATGAAGCGGTCGTAAAACAAATGGGACTCTTTGACACAAAGGGCATAGAAATTCTTTATGCTCCATATATTTTAAATATTTTAAGCAAAGATGAGCTTGTAATTTCACTCAACAAGCCTGAGAAGAGCAGACGAAGAAGAAAAAGCTCAATCCTGTTGGATGATTTAAAAACAGGTGATTATGTCGTACATGAAGATTACGGAGTCGGTATTTTTGAGAGCATTGAACAGACTCAGATACTCGGAGGCATCAAAGATTTTATAGTTATCAAATATGTGGGTGACGATAAGATCCTGCTTCCGGTTGAAAATCTTGACTGCATAGACCGCTATATCGCTTCAGGCGGCTCTGTTCCGGTTTTAGACAAGCTTGGAAAAGGAAGTTTCGGCAAACTTAAAGAGAGCGTGAAAAAACGCCTCATGGAGATTGCAGGGCAGATCGTAAACACTGCTGCTGCAAGAGAGCTTATAAAAGCGCCGAAAATAAGCGTAGACGAAGATGAGTTAAAAGAGTTTCAAAAATTATCGGGCTTTGATTATACCGACGATCAGGTGCAGTCCATCGACGAGATAATCACTCAGATGAGTTCAGGTCACATCATGGACAGACTTCTTAGCGGAGATGTGGGCTTTGGAAAAACCGAGGTCGCCATGAATACTATTTTTGCGGCATACAAATCCGGTTTCCAGTCGGCTCTAATCGTCCCTACTACGCTTCTCTCGGCTCAACACTACCGATCTTTGGCACAAAGATTTGACGCACTTGGCATAAGGGTTTCAAAGCTGGACAGATTTGTGAGCGCAAAAGATAAAACAAATATTATAAAAGCCTTGGCTGATGGGATTTTAGACGTGGTTGTTGGAACACATGCACTCTTTGATTTGGATTTTAAAAATCTCGGAGTCGTTATCATAGATGAAGAGCATAAGTTTGGGGTTAAGCAAAAAGAGAAGATAAAAGAGCTTTATCACAATGTCCATCTTCTCTCCATGAGTGCCACACCGATTCCACGCTCACTCAATCAGGCTCTTAGCTCGATTAAAACCATGTCTCAGCTTCTGACGCCTCCGAGTGAGAGAGAGCCTGTTAGAACCTTTGTAAAAGAGTATGAAGAGAAGCTTATAAAAGAGGTTATTTTAAGAGAGATTCGCCGTGGCGGACAGATATTTTATGTGCATAACTCGATTGACCACATGCCTATAAAGCTCGGTGAGCTAAAGGCAGTATTGCCAGAACTTAGAGTTGTGATGCTTCACTCAAAAATCTCGGCAACCGATACGGAAAGAGAACTTTTAAAGTTTGAAGCCGGAGAGTATGATTTAATGCTTGCAACTTCCATTATCGAATCAGGTATCCACATGCCACGTGTAAATACCATAATAGTCGACGGCGCGGACAGGTTTGGGATGGCAGATTTGCATCAGCTTAGAGGTCGTGTAGGACGCAGTAACGTCGAGGGCTTTGCATACTTTATAGTAAACGACAAAGAGACATTGACGGATGATGCTAAAAAAAGACTTCTAGCATTAGAGTCAAACTCATTTTTGGGAAGCGGCTCTGTTTTGGCTTACCACGATTTAGAGATAAGAGGCGGCGGAAACTTAGTCGGCGATGCTCAGAGCGGACATATAAAAAATATCGGCTATTCGCTCTATCTTAGAATGCTCGAAGATGCGATAAAACTCCTAAGCAATCAAGTCCAAGTTGAGAAGATGAAAGTGGACATAAAACTTACCATCTCGGCATATATATCCGATGAAATTGTCAAAGAGGACAGACTTCGTTTGGATATTTACAGACGACTCTCAGCATGTGAGAACAGCGTAGAAGTATATGAGATACAAGAGGAAGTGATAGACAGATTCGGAGATCTTGACACTCCTAGCAAGCAGTTCTTTGAGCTTATGGTTATTAAGCTTTTAAGTTTAGAAAAAAAGATAAAAAGCGTTTCAAATTATGGGCAAAATATCACTTTTACATATATGAACGATGCAAAAGAGAGTATAAAATCGGACTCAAAAGATGACGATGATATTATAAAAGCGGTGCTTATATATCTAAGAGCCAAATAAAAGTTGAATTTTTGTAATGGAGAAAAGATGATAGATCCTAAGATAGATAGCAGTTGGAAAGAAGTTCTTTTTGATGAGTTCCAAAAACCCTATTTTAACTCATTAAAAGAATTTTTGGTTGAGGAAAAGCAAAAACATACCGTATATCCTCATGGCTCAAATATCTTTGCAGCTTTTAACAACACTCCGTTTGATAAAGTGAAGGTTGTTATTTTAGGACAAGACCCGTATCATGGGGCAAATCAAGCTCATGGGCTTGCATTTTCGGTAAATGACGGAGTGCCATTTCCTCCCTCACTTCAAAATATTTTTAAAGAGCTTCGTGATGATATGGGTTGTGATATGCCAAAGAGCGGAAATTTGACAAGCTGGACAAAAGAGGGAGTGTTTTTGCTAAATACCGTTTTAACGGTAAGAGCGAGTGAGGCAAATTCACATAAAAGCAGGGGTTGGGAGATATTTACCGATGCAGTTATCAGACTGCTTAGTGAGCAAAAAGAGAATTTAGTTTTCATACTATGGGGAAGTCCGGCAGGTGCAAAAGCTTCGCTGATTGATGAAAAAAAACATCTTATACTAAAAGCACCACATCCGTCGCCTCTCTCATCATATAGAGGATTTTTCGGTTCAAAGCCTTTTTCAAAAACAAATGAGTATCTTGTGTCAAAAGCGATAAGCCCGATAAAATGGTGTATATAAAATAAGGAATAAGAGTGAGAATAGCATTTATAGGTGATATCGTAGGAAGTCACGGCAGAGATATGTTAAAGACGTATCTCAAAAAAATCAGAGCAGAACATAATATAGATTTTGTGGTGGCAAATTATGAAAACGCTTCTCACGGATTTGGGTTAAGTGTAAAAAATGCAAATGAGATAGTCAGTTACGGAGTGGATTGTATGAGTGGCGGAAACCATACATGGGATAGAAAAGAGGTTGAAGCACTATTTGATACGCATGAGATACTAAGACCTCACAACTACCCGAATGAGGTAAAAGGGACAGGCTGCAAGGTGTATGATGTGGCAAGAGAGAAGTTGGCAGTATTAAATCTTATGGGTCACTACTCTATGCCATATACAGACAATGCTTTTAGAACGGCAAAGAATACGGTTGAGGCTCTGCATGTTGAGGGCGTAAAAAATATTTTTATAGATTTTCATGCCGAGGCAACAAGCGAAAAGAGAGGCATGATGATGCTTCTTCAAGGGAGCGTGAGTGGGATTATAGGGACACATACACATGTAAGCACTGATGATTTTCAAATAGTAAAAGGAACGGCATATTTGACAGATATTGGGCTTACAGGATGCCGTGACAATATAATCGGGATGGATAATGCAACACCGATTAAACAATTTTTAACCGGAATAAAAGGTCATTTTGATATTCCAAAAAAGTGTAAAAAGATTCTTCAGATTGCCATTATGGATTTTAATGACGGAAAGTGCGAGAGTGCATTTAAGTTAAAGATTTTTGATGATGGAGTTACTCTTAAAACGGATGCTTGGATAGAGAATTAAGCGGCAGTGACATGGTAATATTTATCGTTTGCCAGATATGTATTTACCATTGCATGGCGTAGAGTTTTCTCTTTTGCCTCTTGAACGTCATGTGGCAGTTTCTCATCTATTTTTGGTGTTTGAGTTAATGTCAATGCAGGTTTTTTAGTGAGTGGAAACATTTTTGTGTTCTCTTCGTAGGCAATTTTAGCATTATTCAAAACGGTTAATTTTTTAAGTTCTCCGCCATTTTGATTTTGTATCTGTTCATGGAGTTTTTGTTGATTGGAGAAAGATTTGTAGTTTGAAATATAATCAATCGGCAGATTTGCATTGGCATAAGGTTTTAAAACTGTAGATTTTGAGAGTTCGCTGCTAAAAGATTCAAAGTCGCCTTTAAGCTCTCTATCCTTGTATGTTTCACTTTTATTTGAGCTGTTTGTGCTGATATATGTATTAAAAGATGATACAAACATGACAAATCCTCAAATTTATTTTGCTTCATTATAAGGCAAGAATACTTTAATTGTAATAAAAAAGAAATCTATTTTTGATACAATAGTAAAAAAAGAGCTTTGGATTTGTAGATGAATATAAAAATTATCGTAGTAGAAGATGAAGAAGATTTGTTAGAACTCATAGAATATAACCTATCAAAAGAAGGTTATGAAGTTATAGGGTTTTTAAATACAAAAACAGTCCAGAGGATGCTCGTCGAAGAGGATGTCGACTTGCTTATCATGGATAGAAATCTTCCGGGTGTCGAGGGAAGCGAGTTTGTTCAAGCACTTCGCAAAGACGGATTTACTACACCCGTAATCTACCTAAGCGCAAAAAATCTTGATTCTGAGGTGGAAGAGGGCTTTTTAAGAGGCGGAGACGACTACATAACAAAACCTTTTAACATGAAAGAGCTGATACTAAGAGTTAAGGCGCTTTTACGCAGAACTACAAAAAAGATAGAAGACGGAACGCTTGTTCATAGAGATTTGGTTTTAGATAAAAGCTCAAGAACGCTTAGCGTCGATGGCAAAATCGTGGACGTTACAAAGCTTGAGTTTAACCTCTTGAGCGAATTCATTTTAAATAAAAATAGCGTACTCGATCGTGACTACTTGCTTGAAAATGTTTGGGATGAGGGCGAAGAGTATCAGTATAGAACTGTAAATGTAGCCATAAATAGACTCAAAGAGAAGATAGATCCTGAGAAAACAAAAGATTACATACAGAGTGTTCGAGGCGTAGGATATAAACTGTGTTAAAAATTCATCAAATATTTATAATTAAATTTTTATTGCTCTTTAGTGCATCGCTATTTATTACATCCGTTATTAGCTACATAGCTTTAAAAAACATAATTATAGAGCATAATAAAAATCATCTAAAACATGCGATTGAGCTTATGAGTGTTGAACTTGAAAGTGTGAAAGATTTGGATAATTACGTAGCACTTATTCATAAGAACACATCTCTTAGGATAACCATAGTTTCGCAAGACGGTTTAGTTATAGCAGAGTCGAGTGCCGATAAAAATGAGATGGACAATCACTCTTCAAGATTTGAACTTATGCAGTCAAATACGCAAAAATATGGAGACATAACAAGATATTCCGACACGGTGCAAACTGATTTTTTATATGTTGCAAAAAGAGTGTCGTATAAAGATGAACAGATATATGTACGGGTATCTATGAGCTTGGCACAGATAATGTATGATTTTTACTCTTTATGGATGAACCTGTTTTTCGTTTTTATCGCTATCGTGATTATTGCTACTTTTGTATCAAGAACGATGAGTCAAAAGGTAGTTTATGATATCGCTCAAATCACAAACTATCTGGATGAGGTTTCAAACAAAAACTATAAAGCCGTTATAAAGACAAGATATTTTTATGAGTTCTTGCAAATCTCTCTCTCGCTGAAAAATTTAGTAAAAAAACTGAGTAAAAATGAGAAGAAGAAGATTAAAAATATGGCAAAACTAAGGCTTGTTAACAAGCAACGAAACGACATATTGTCTGCTCTCTCTCATGAGTTTAAAAATCCAGTAGCATCTATAATCGGATATGCGCAAACTATTCAAGAAGACACTGATATGCCTCAGAGCATTCGTGATAAATTTTTAAGCAAAATCAGCTCAAACGGTGAAAAAATCTCAAAAATGATCGATAGACTCGCTCTTTCTGTAAAGCTTGAAAATGGTGATTTAGCCATCAATAAAAGTGAATTTGACATAAAACAGCTCTGCAGTGAAGTTGCGTCAAACCTCGCATCAAAATATAAAAATAGAGAGATAATCGTAAAAGTAGACAAACGAATATTTTTAAGTGATAAAACGATGCTGGAGTTAGTCCTTATTAACTTAGTAGATAATGCTCTTAAATACTCAAACGGTGATGTTGTCATAGAGTCAAATGAGAAGAGAATTTCTATAATAGATAGCGGAATAGGGATAAAAGAGGAACATTTAGAAAAAATAACAAGCAAATTTTACAGAGTAGAAAAAAATAGCTGGGATAACTCCATGGGACTCGGTCTGGCGATGGTCGAACATATACTCAAAGTGCTTGACTCTTCGCTTGAGATAAATTCTGAATTTGGCAAAGGTTCTGTATTTAGTTTTAGTACAAAGAGTATGCTAAAGAGTTAAAGCTTAAAAAAAGTTATTGCTTAATTTGAGAAGAGTTAAGAGAGAGATAATCTCATCCGATGTACAATCAATATTCGGCACTTATAAAAATAGCGTTATTTCACAAGATAAACTTGAAGGAAATAGTTATGAATATTTATTCTTTAATGGCAAGATTTTTTGCTTTTATCGCTCTTGCTCTTTTGATGTATGGCTTTATTATTCCCTCTGTAGGTTTTCACGGTACTCCAGAACGTATAAAAGATTCAAAAGTTGAAGATATACCTTCGTATGTTTACCCACTTTGGAATTTTTATCAAAAAGGCAGATACTTTAGCGTCAACAGTCCTGAAAAATCAAAAGGTGATCTAAAAAAAATGATTGAAACTTCTGAAGAGATAGGTGTTGCATCTTTGCCTATCTGGAACTTTTCTTTGGAGGCTCCTAATTATCCCAAAGAAGCATTTCCTCACGGACTTCCGGTATTTATCCATTTTGATGGATTGAGCGGAGAAGTGCATGAAATGAACACCATCAATCATTATGTGGGAATGGCTCACATGGAAAGAGGCGGCATATATGAGCGTGCGCTTGCCCCTTATGCTCTTATCATGCTTGCGATATTACTTGCATTTTTTATTATTTATAACAACAAACGCATTGATCGGCTCATGATAGTCCCTGTATGTTTACCTCTTCTTTTTATGGGAATTTATGCTTACTGGCTTTACTGGTTTGGACACACTCTTCATGGAGGAGCAATAAGTATAGAGCCTTTTATGCCCGTTATATGGGGAAACGGAAAGGTGGCACAGTTTAGCACCCATGCTTATCCAGTGATTGGTTTCTGGTTAATGGTAGTTATAAGCTTCTTTTCATTAATTGCATGGCGGCTAAAAGTAAGAGCTTTGAAATATCAACCGATAGAGAAAGTAAACTGGGTACAGCATCTTTTAATGTTTACAGTCTTATCAATGGGCATAGGAACAAGTGCTTATATGTTAAAGACTGATATAGAAGTAGATATATTTGGAAAAATTTCCAGCTTGACCAATGCACCAAAAGTCAATGAAGCAGCTGAAATGGCAGTGTCTGAACCGTCTAAATCAGAAAAAGAGGCTATGCAAAAAGAGAGAGACGAGCAAAGAAAAGAACAAGATCTAAAAGTTAAAGCCTTAGAAAAAAGAGCCGGATCTGCCGGAAAATTCAAGGTTAGCTCAATGTATAAAAGTAATTGTGCTCCATGTCATGGAGTGAGCGGTGAGGGCAATATGGGACCAAAACTTGTTGGGCTGAGCAGAGATGCAATACTGAAGAAATTGCTTGAGTATAAAGCGAATGAACATGAAATGCACATAGCAGTTATTGAGTACATGTCAGAGGAAGAGATTGAAAAGCTTGCCAAAGAGATTGCCCAATTTGAAGCTCAATAAAAACAGCAGAGATATTTTATACAAAAGGATATGATTATGAAAATATATTTACAACTAATCTATAACATTGCACTTGGGCTGTTTCTTGCAACCCAAACTATTTCCGCCGATTCGCAGTTCCAAAAAATTATGGAAAAACGCGGACTTACCGAAGAGGATGCTATCGCTGCATTAAAGGTTTACAATCCAAGCGGCAAACATGATGAATATTATATTTTTGCCAGCGGCGGTCAGTCTGGACATGTTTTGGTCTACGGAGTCCCATCCATGAGGCTTTTAAAATATATTGCAGTGTTTACTCCCGAGCCATGGCAAGGGTATGGTTTTGATGTCGACTCAAAAAAGATTTTGCGACAGGGAAATATCAGAGGAAGAGAGATTAACTGGGGAGATACACACCATCCGGCACTCTCAGAAACCAATGGAATATATGATGGAGAGCATCTTTTTATTAATGATAAAGCAAATGCCAGAATCGCCGTAATAGACTTAAAGTACTTTGAAACATCCCAGATTGTAGTCAATCCCATCTTTAAGTCAAGCCACGGAGGTGCATTTGTCACTCCAAATACGGAATATATTCTTGAGTCTTGCCAATACGCGGCACCTTTGACAAATGATTACTATCCTATTGAAGCGTATCAGGACGTTTATCGTGGTGGAGTGACATTTTGGAAATTTGACAGAAAAAAAGGGAAAATACAAAAAGAAGAGTCATTTAGCTTGGAGTTTCCTCCGTATATGCAGGATTTAACAGATGTAGGTAAAGGGATTTCTGATGGCTGGGCATTTACAAACTCTATAAACTCAGAACTTTACACTGGCGGCATTGAAAAAGGTCTTCCTCCGTTTGAGGCGGGCTGCAGCCGTAACGACACGGATTTTTTGCATATTTATAATTGGAAAAAATTGGCACAGCTTGCAAAAGATGAAAAGAACATCAAAATAATCAACGGACATAAGGTAATTCCTATCGATGTAGCGGTAAAAAATGATGCACTTTTTTTAGTTCCTGAAAATAAATCTTCACATGGAGTCGATGTAAATCCTGATGGTCAATATATTGTGGTTGCAGGGAAACTCGATACTCATGCGTCAGTTTATGACTTCAAAAAAATTATGAAACTGATAAACGCTAAAGAGTTTGTAGGAAAAGATTTGTATGGCATACCGATTTTGGATATGAAAAAGTCTTTGCACGGACAGGTTGAGCTTGGGTTAGGACATCTTCACAGCAGCTTTAGTAAAGAGGATGGCTCTATTTACAGTTCTTTGTATGTTGATTCTCAGATTGTAAAATGGGATTATAAAAAACTAAAAGTGCTGGATAAAATTAACATACACTACAATATCGGACATATTGAATCAATGGAAGGCAAATCTGCAGATCCGCAGGGGGAATATCTGATTGCCCTAAATAAGCTCGCTATTGATAGATTTTTGCCTGTTGGACCATTGCATCCGCAAAACAATCAACTTATAGACATAAGCGAAAAAAAGATGAGGCTTCTTCTGGATATGCCTATACCGCTTGGAGAACCGCATCAAGCTGCATCGATTCGAGCAAGCAAAATTCATCCCGAAGTTCGTTTTACAATGGGAACCAACGCTAGAACCGGCAAGCCTCATATCGGAAAAACTCTTGCCGGAGAAGAGAGAATTGAGAGAAAAGGAGACCATGTTTATATATATGCAACTATGGTTCGCTCACACATCAATCCTGAGAGAATTACTCTAAACAAGGGTGAGAAGGTCACAATGTACTTAACCAACCTAGAGCGTGCTCAGGATGAAACCCACGGATTTACTATTGACCATTATGATGTGCACACTTCACTTGAACCGGGAGAGACCACCCAGTTAGACTTCGTTGCTGATATCGAGGGTGTTTTTCCCTACTATTGTACAGAATTTTGCTCTGCTTTACATATAGAGATGATGGGTTATTTATTGGTCAAAGATCCAAACAAAGATTATGAATGGATTCAAAAATTAAAAATGAAAAGCTTGTCTCCTCAGGAGTTGCAAGCAGAATACAAAAAAATTACAGCTAACAATCAGGCAACAGACAGAGTCATTGAGGCGTTGTTTACATTTTTAGAAGACAAAAAGTATATAAAATATCCTACAGTGAAAAATCTGGTGGATGATGCAAAAGATCAGTATACAAAGATTAATCTTGAAAGAGAAAAAGCGACAAAA
>MICC01000126.1:11730-13488 GCA_001829715.1 Sulfurimonas sp. RIFOXYB12_FULL_35_9 | reverse complement strand
TGAAAATATGGTATGGCAATATATGATTAAAACTGCCGACTCAGCCATCCGAGCCAAAGATCTTCTTGTAAACGCTTTATCTACTCCCAAATCTGAAATGGCTAAAAGAGGCGAAGAAGCATTTCGAGAAGGAGGATGTTCCGGATGTCATGTAATCGGAAATGTCAGTTCCGGTCCTGATTTGATAGGCGTTCTCAAACGACATAGAAATGCTGAAGAATGGGTTGCCCAATACATAAAAAACCCCGAAAGCAAATTTCATGAGCTATACATGAAAAAACTAATTGAGTTTTTCAATCTTAAAATGCCTAATCAAAATATGAAAGATCATGAGATTAAAAATATTATAGAGTACTTTAAATGGATAGATGAAAATGCAGATTTGTTCTGACTCATAAAATAGATAAAGATATAAAGAGAGATGCTAAAGGGTCAAATCTTTAGCTGAACGGTTCTTTTTGTCGCCTCAAAAAGTTCTGTTGCTCTTTGAACCATCGGTTCTTCTAAAATTTTTGCACCGTCTATCTCTTTCGTAGAGTCGCTGTTTTGGCAGTTGTTTACACAACTGCCGCTTCCTCCGATTTCTGCCTCTTCCACCATTGAAGATGGTTGAGGATATGGCATTGTAGGCTGTTCTATGTTTGGAGAGTAGTTTATTTTATCATTTTTTTTTTCTTCTATATCTTTCGTGCAAGCCTCATGCTTGATCTTTGTTTCAAATCCAAACACTTCCCTCACAAGCTGTTTTACAACCGAATAGCCATGTGTTAAGATTCTCTTACACTCTTCATCCGCACAGCTCTCCCATGTAAGGATTGCGTTTTCGTAAGAGATAAAAGAGATGCTCTTCTCAAAGCACTCACCAAGCTCAAAATTTCTATCTTTGATTTTTAAAATAAGTTCTGAAAATACATTTGCATGCGGATTTAATTCATCCTGTATCTGAAGAGTTTGTTCATCATCCGGGTAGTTTAAAAATTCAGAAGAATCTGGCTCAAAATCTTCTTTTGGGGCACTTGCTTCTGCCTTTTCTCTAAAAATAGGAGCGGCACATGAGATAGCAGGTCTTTGAATCTCTTTTTGCAAAGACTCTATCATCTGATCAACCTCTTTTATGCGAAGTGCCTCGACCATTTTGAAGAAGATAAGCGAGAGCACAAAAGAGCCGTCAGCATTTATGCTAAAGAGATATTTTGCATCGCTTAATATTCTAAAAAATCTATCAAGCACAAGGGTAGAGTAGAGGGCATCTGTAGCGTACATTCTATCTTTTAAAAATGCAATAAGCTCATCAACAACCATCTCCGCTTCATAATCTTCTAAAACCTTTACATACTCAATTATTTTTGCATAATCTTTTTCAAAAATAGCACTAAAAAGCTCGCTTATAAATTTTGGATCTACGAGTCCGAGCATGTCTGTAACTGTGCGAACATCGACATGATTTTTAGAGTAGATGATGGCTTGATCAAGCAGAGTAAGCGTGTCTCTAAGGCTTCCGCCGCCGCTTCTTGCAAGAATATCAAGAGCTTCAGAGTCGTAACCGATTCCCTCAAGATTTAAAATATGAGCTAGATGATCTACTATTTTGTTCACGGCGATTGACTTAAACCTGAAGTGTTGCGTTCGGCTAAGAATAGTTGCCGGAAGTTTTAGCGGATCTGTCGTTGCGAGTATAAATTTCACATAAGAGGGCGGCTCTTCAAGTGTTTTAAGAAGCGCATTAAAAGCCTCTTTTGTTAGCATGTGTACTTCATC
>MICC01000126.1:1554-11646 GCA_001829715.1 Sulfurimonas sp. RIFOXYB12_FULL_35_9 | reverse complement strand
CCGCACGGTTGATGAGTCAAGCCTTTCTCACAAATAAGAGCCTTCGCAAAGATACGAGCCGTAGAGGTCTTTCCGCTTCCGCGAAGCCCCGAGAAGAGATAAGCATGAGAGAGTCTGTTTGCATCAAGTGCGAGCGAGAGAGTTTGGGAAATGCTCTCTTGCCCGATGAGTTCATCAAAGCTTTTTGGTCGATACTTTCGTGCTAAAACTTCTGAACTCTCTTTCACTCATACGCTCCGTCTTTAATTATGGTAATTTTAGCATTTTAAGGATTAACTTTTGATGATTGTTTTTTATGTGTTAAGTGTCATTTACGATTTTATGGATTTATAAATATTGTATTGACACTACATCTACAATATGCTAAAATCAACACTTTAAAGGAGTGGTTTTGGATAAAATCATAAAATGGAATGAAGAGAAAAATCAACTTTTACAGATACAAAGAGGTTTGAGTTTTGAAGGAGTTCTTGAGAAGATACTTATGGGTGAGATTATAGATCGCAAAATCCATCCAAATAAAGATAAATATCCAAATCAACAAATATTTATAATTGAACTAAATGGCTATATCTGTTATGTTCCATTTGTAGAAAATGATGAAGAGTTATTTTTAAAAACGATTATTCCAAGTAGGAAACTAGATAAAAATTATGGAGAAAACAGTGAAAAATAAAGCATTTTTATTTGACCAAGAAGAGTCAGAGTTGTTAAAAGAGATTGAAAATGGTGAGTGGAAGAGCAAGCAATTGTCAGATAAAGAACTTCAAACTTATCAAAACTATGCAAAATATACTAAGTCAATGCAAGAGAAAAAACAAACAACAATAAGATTTACGGTTAATGACTTAGCAATAGTTAAAGCAAAATCTAAAGAGTTAGGTATTGGGTATCAAAATCTTATACAAGCATTGGTTCATAGTTATGCTATCGGCAAAATTAAGCTTGAAATGTAAATTTCACCGTTGAATGTATGTAGTCGTTTTCTTTGTCCTATTAAAACAACGCTCCTGAGAATGAATCTCTAGAAGATATCTTTGAAAACTGCCTCGGTCACATCTCTAAAACCCGCTCCGCTGACGAACACTACACGCTTGAGAGAGAAAAAAAGAACGAGACAAACGCCCAAAAAGCAGATGGTGCGCTTTTCCCTCGTTCTATCTCTCTCTCGAGGTAGAATGAAAAAAATTAATTATGAAAAAATATGTCATAAAAGTGGAGATTCACTCTCAGGGGTGAATGGCGAGATAGGATAACTTAAATAAACTTTATTACAAAAGTGGAGATTCATTCACTGAGATGTAATTTGAGATGTAATTTGATACAGAATTTTGAGAGATCTTCCTAAAAGTTAATAATCTCTATTTATAATCTTGGATAATTTTATATGTAATGTCTAAATTTGTAGATCCAAGCACTTCTATTCTTAAGCCTTTAAATCCAATTATAGTACTACCATCTTTATTTAACTCATAGTCTATATCCTGGGTAAAGGCTGGTCTAGACATATTTTCTTTAAATTCTCTAAATGATATTTTAATATTATTACCAATTTTACCTTGATATAACACAATATACTTAAACGCATCTTCTTTAAACAGCATTTGTTGTTTAACTGTATATTTTATAGGTGTAATATTCACTTCTCTATTTTTAGAAACCAAGAATACATTAAAATAACCATTATCTAAAGTATCAATTAAACAAGTTTCAGTTGATATTTCACATATTGCATTATGTTTGTTATTGTCTTTCTTTAAAATCATGTTCATTTTAGAATAAGCATTGCTAGCATTTGCGTCTATTAATTTTACATCGTATTTCTGAGAAAAGTATGAATTTATCTTCTGATACATATTATCACCAACTTCAGCAGTTGTTTTAATATTAATTTCAGGTATTCTCTTAATATCAGACCCTTCTTTTAATGATAAATCAACAAAATCATTAAAAATTCTTGAAGGCTTAGAATGTTTTGCCAAATAAGCATCTTTTTGAGCATCTGTCATTGGAGGGGTCATATTATCAGGCACACATCCTGTAAAAACAAATAGTAATATAATAAAAATTAAATTCCTCACACTTAATATTTGGCGCAGTATCGTATCACCCATAACAAGTGAAGTGTTTGCTACCCTATCATGATCTTTTAATTTAAAAAAATTTTCTCTTATATCCATACGTGTATCTCTTGTTATAAAAATTGCGTAATTGTATCTAAAAATTATGATATAACTATTTAAAAATTTACTAGTTGCTAGTTGCAACAATGCCCCTGAGAATGAATCTCCACTTTTAACTAAAGCTCTTTTGGTAGTTTTGCTTTATATAAATCCTAAGTGTTGTGACAATTTAAGATCTACTTCTTTTTGTTCTTCAAAAGTCAGTGTGGTCAATAAGCCTTTTAAGTCAATCCTTGAGAGATCAAGCGTACATAGTTCATTAATACATATTTCACTTATAGCTTCAAGACTGTCTCTCTTGTCGATTTGCAGTCGCAAATTTCCACCACAGAGGTTGGTTGTAAGTGGGATGACACTTACACCTTTAAAAGCTACTTTATCAATATTACGATTTGCTACATCATTTTGGATAATCAAAGCAGGTCTAATTTTGCCAAATTCGCTATTGTATTTTTTGCCGAAATTGACAAGATAAATTTCACCTCGTTTCATTATAAATCTTCCACAACAGTTTCAATTTGTAAAAAATCATCATAAGAAACTTGAGAGAGAGCTTTTTTATTTTGTATCAAATACAGCTCATCTTCAATCTTCTCTTTCACTTTTTCGTACAATTCAAAGGGTAAAACAACACTTTTAGTGATATGTTTTTTCGCATCTTGGACAAAAGTTATATCAAGAGGTTGAGTGATGTATGATGGTTTTTTGATGAAATCACTAGAATTTATAACTATCATTTAAATATCCTTTTTATAAATATGGTTAAATTATACTATTATAAAATACTATTGTCAAAAAATAACTCGGCATGAGACGGTTAAAACGTAGTTTTATGTGCGAAAGTGGAGGGGGTTCATTTAAAGAAAATGCTCCGCTATATTCATAATAATCTCAAATGCTATGAGTATGATGATTATCCACTCTAAAAATGATGAATATTTGTGGTTTTGTTCGTTGCTAAGCATATTTAGCAACTCTTGAATAACCTCTAGTTTTTTGTTTAAAACTTCGACTCTTGAACGAATGTCAAGATATTTTGATATTCGCTCATAGTGCGCTTCATACTCGGAGTGTTCCCAGAAAAACTCCGGTGTATCAAGCAAGTCGTAGTGAAGGTTGATTTTGCTTTTTGCCAAATAGAGTTCGCCTATTTTTTTAGATATCTCTTTTTTACTTAGATTCATAGCACCGTTTTTTGCGAGCTGTTTAGGAATGGTGCTGTTTTCTTCTATGCTTTTTTGAACCTCAGTTTCAAACTGTTCAAGTTTTATGTTTTGAGCGATAGCATGTGAAATCGCTATTTTTGTTACTTTCTGGCTGTTTTCAAGTGTCAGTTTGTCAAGTTTTATACTAAATTCATTTGAGATTTCATAATCAAGTGTCTCTACAATACTCTCTTCAAATCTCTCTATCTCATACTTTTTTATAAAATCTTGAAAAAATTTTATATTGTCAAATGAAGTATTCCAACAAACAAAAGCCCCATATTTAAAGAGAATTATCAGCTCATCATCATTAATCTCAAGTATGGCAATATCTTTTTGCAGCGTGGTTTTATATCGCTCTTGAAGAGCCACAAAGAGCTTTGTGTCAAATTTTTCGCATGTTTGATATGCTATAAGTTTTTTTATGGCTTGCACTGTTTTTTCCTTGAAATATTTTTATTTTTTAAAAACACTCAGTAAAATCTCTTTTAAATCATATCTCATTTTCGGACTCAATTCGTCTTTATTGCAGTAGAGAAAAAAAGGAACAGTGTTTAGCATCGATTTTTTCAGCCTTTTTCTCAGAGTCGAGATTTCATCTATCGCAACCAAATCTTTACCGCTAAAGAGGCAAAAATCTTTTGATACTCCAAGTTTAAAAGAAACTATCTGGTAAGAGAAGAAGAGACCTCCGTTTTGGGTTTCATGGCATGAGATAAACATATCAAGAGCTTTTTTTAGCATAATGAGTTTTGATGGCGTTATGTATCCGAAACTCTCACGGAACTGGTACTTTTGAGTTGTGGTAAAATCCAACATGCCATATAAATCATTGAGATTTTTCCATAAAGAGTTAAAGTATTTTTTGCCAAAAAGCACCTCTTCAAAAATCATTAAACTCTTTTTAGTATCTTTTTTATTTGAGTATTTTAGGTTGAAATACTCCTCTTTAAAGAGTGAAATAAGCCAATTTTCATCAAGAAGATTGATGGTATCGAGTTTTTTTTCAAAGCTTTTGGGTTGTAAAAATTTCCAAAGCATAGAGATATTGTTTGATTTTTTATCTTTTGGAGTTAAAAAGTACTCGCTTGCAAGATATGCTATGAGATTTTCAAGCATCGCATCTTTTTTCGCTATTTGGTGGTTGAAAATCACTTTTTTATAGAGATTAAAACGCATCTCAAGCATATGTTCTATGTCTAAAATGGCACTGTCAAAAAAAGAGATATAGTACTCTCCATCTTTTTTGCTTGTTAAAACACTCTGTTTGGCGATTCTAAGCAAGTCGACCGCTCCGCCGATATAGCCGCTGGCTAGCATGTCACGGTTTATGTAGTCAATCCTGTCGGCATCTACGCTTGCATCTATAAGGCTGTGAAGCACTCCAAAATCAAAACCCTCAAAACGTTTCTCTTCCAAGATAAGGGTTACTAACTTGTAGATAATCTTTATATAATCTTCATCAACAGCCGACTCATAATTTTGTGCTATCTCATGTTCAAAGAGCATTTTTACAAACTCTAATCCCATCGCTTCATGTAAAACCAACCTGTTGTTATCGGTGATGGTTTTGTAAAACTCTACAAATTCGTTCTGTTTTTTATTCTTGTTTTGTACGTTTGAGTTCTCAAGAAAGAGACTCTGCATGGCAAACTCTACCTGATGTGAAAACGGAAGATGTCCCACATCATGGAGCAATCCCACAAATCTTATGGCTTGAAGCGAGAGCAGGTAAGCATATTTCTCTTTCTCATTTTTAAGCGGTATCAAAAATTGGTAGAGCGTGTCGCCTTCAAAAAGTTTGCTTTTTTGTATCTTTCTTTGGATCTGCAATTCAACTTCTATTTTTTTGATGGCTAAAAAAACCTCATTTAAAACTTTGCTTCTGAGGTCGCTCTTTGTGTTTAAAAGAGCGCTTTTGTACATGTGAGAGGCAACATGCATAGTCCCCAGAGAGTGGATATATCTTTTTGTGTTGATGGATGGAAAAGCAAAATAAGCGAGTGCATTTTGGGTTATAAACTGCAATCTGCTCAGTATTTTGCTCTGAAGCGCACTCTCTTCAAGTTCGGTGTGTTCTATATGGCTGTAAATAGTGTCGTTTATAAATCTATTTGTTGTCATTTTTCTCAAAAATTCTTTCACTAAACTCGGCAAACTTTCCTCGAACGGCTTTTTCAAGCTCTATCGCAAATATATTTAGCTCACGATGTTTTTTTCTTGTCTGTTTGAGAAGTGTCGTAAGACCGTTGTTGTACTTGTTTAGATAGAGATTGTCAATCTGTCTGTTTGAGCCTATAACGATTGCCATGCAGTTCTCATCAAGCCTTGAGAGTATAAGCTGTGTCGTCTTTTCGCTGCTGTTTTGCCACTCGTCCATGATTACAATCGCACCGCTTAGAGTTCTGCCTCTTGCTTCTCCGGGCCAAAGCGTCTGGATATCATATTTATACATAAGCTCTTCGGTTTTTGATTTTATGGATTCTGCGTTATCGGCATTTACACCTTTTTTGAGCCGTTTTTTTGCAATAAACTCCATCGTATCATTTAGTGCCATGTTGTAGATTCTAAACTTTTCATCATTTCCCGATAAAAATCCAACCTCAGCGCCTCTGTCTATGGACTCTATGGAGTTCCTGACATAAACTATTTTGTCATACAATCCCTTGTCAACAAGCCTCATGGCAGCAACAAATGACATAAGCGTTTTACCGCTTCCGGCTTTTGCGTCTATTACCAACAGATTGTAAGCATTCTCGATAATCGCTTTTGTAAAAAATTTCTGTTTTAAGTTTGCAGGTTTTACGCAAAGAGGATTAAAATCGCTCTCATCCATTACCATAACTTTATCGCCGACTACAATTCCGTATGCGCTGTTTCCGTCACTTGACTCAAAAACATAGCAAAAATTCTCAGCTTTATGGTTGGCATCTATCTCTTTGATGTTTTGAAGATTGAGGTTGTTAAAGTAGATAGACTCCAAGTTTACGCTCTTTACAAACTCAAAATCAGGAACTTCACTCTTATCGTCATTTAGTGTTTGGGTCTTGAGATTTTTAAACAAAGCGAAAGTTCTTGCATAGATGTCGATAGATAAAAAGATAACTTTTTTACCTCGGTAGTACTCTTTTGCAACTTCGGCAACCTCGATAATCCTCTTGTCGTTGCTCTCTGAGATGTGGTGTTGTTCTATTTGTGTTTCGTAACTGTTCTTTGAAATGATGTGGACGATAATATTATCTTTATAAAGTTTGACGACTTTATAGTTTTGTTTTAAATCTATCTCTTTTATCTTTGTCGATGCCAAAAATCTGGCAAACTCTCTTGAGTAAAACCCAAGCTCATTTGGAAGTTTCTTTTTATCTTCAAGTTCAAGTAGTACCGTCTCGGGTATCACAACTATGTTTGAGCCGTTGTCACTTAAATTTTTTATATTTTGCAGGTTTTGCAAAATAATATTTGTGTCTAGCACATAAACTTTATCTTTTTCCATAAACTAATGTTACGCTCATTTGGTTACGGTTTTACTACAATAGACTTTACTTTGCCATAGTAACCCATCAGATAAGAAATTGCATTGTAAATATTTATTTTTCTTACATAGATTTAGATAAAATTAAGAAAGAAATTTATAACAAACAATAATTATAAGGCACAATCTAAATGACAATTTTAGAGATAGAAAACAACCTAAACACTTTAGTAGCAAATTTTGACAAAGAAACTTTTATTTTCGACCTACTTTTAGCGTACGGCAGCCCAAAATCAACCATCAAAAGATTGCAAGGAAGTGACCATGACAAACTCTCATCGGATGGCGAACTCGTTTTACGAAAAAAACTCTTTTTTAAAGTCGTGAGCAACAATCTACATGCCACAATAGACACTCTTAAATCACAAAAAGATGTCACAAAACACAGCCCTAGATTTATCATCGTAACCGACTATGAAACACTCCTTGCCTATGACACAAAAACAGAGGATTCACTCGATAGTGAACTTTTAAACATCACAAACCATTACGATTTTTTCTTGCCCCTTGCAGGGATGGAAAAAGCCACATTTGCCGACGAAAACCCAGCCGATGTCAAAGCCTCGCTCAAGATGGCAAAGCTCTTTGACGAACTGCAAAAGAACAACCATTTTGAGACAAAAGAGGAGATCCACTCTCTCAATGTTTTTCTCACAAGGCTTCTGTTTTGCTATTTCGCAGAAGATACAAATATCTTTGAGGACAATCTTTTTACCTCTTCCATCTCCTCGCACACGCAGTTGGACGGAAGCGATTTGGATAGCTACTTGCAAAGACTTTTTACCATTTTCAACACACCGCAAAATAAAAGAGAGCCAAATACTCCAGCATATCTGAATGCTTTTCCCTATGTAAACGGCGGACTTTTTGCTTTACAAGTCAAGCTCCCTGTCTTTACAACCCGTTCTCGACGACTAATGATAGAAGTCGGACAGCTCCAGTGGTCACAGATAAACCCAGATATATTTGGAAGTATGATACAAGCAGTGGTAACTCCTGAACATCGCGGCGGAATGGGCATGCACTACACAAGCGTACCAAATATCATGAAAGTCATCGAACCACTCTTTTTGGATGAACTCTACAGCGAGTTTGAAAAAAGCTACGAGAGCAAAGCCAAACTCCAAGCCTTACATGTAAGAGTCTCAAAACTCAAAATCTTTGACCCAGCGTGTGGAAGCGGAAACTTTCTCATCATCGCTTACAAAAAACTCAGAGAGCTTGAGATGAGCATCTTCAAACGAATCGACAGTTTGCAAAATCAAAAAAGCTTTGCATTTAGCGAGATAAAACTCACCCAATTTTACGGCATAGAGCTAGACGACTTCGCCCATGAAGTCGCACTTCTCTCTCTTTGGCTAGCAGAACACCAGATGAACTTAGAGTTTTACAAAACATTTGGCAGAACAAGCCCGAGCCTACCGCTTCATGATGGAGGAAATATCGTCCACGGAAATGCTACAAGGCTAAACTGGGAAGAAGTTTGTCCGAAAAATAAGGGAGATGAGATTTATGTTTTGGGGAATCCGCCGTATTTGGGAGCGAGACTTCAAAGCAAAGAACAAAAAGAGGATATGGCTTTAGTTTTTAAAGGTATAAAAAACTTTAACAATCTCGACTATATAGCTTGTTGGTTTTACAAGGGTGCAAGCTATATCAACAATGCACATGCCAAAGTCGCTTTTGTAAGTACAAATTCAATCTCTCAAGGCGAACAAGTCGGCATCCTTTGGACACATATTTTGGATGCAAATATAGAGATAGATTTTGCATACAAATCTTTTAAATGGCAAAACAACGCAAAAGCAAATGCAGCCGTCATCGTTGTGGTCATCGGACTTAGAAACACTTCAACTAAACCAAAATATCTTTACATGTCAAATATCAAACATGAAGTAAAAAATATTAATGCTTATTTGGTTAATGCTGAGAATATTATTGTTCATAAAAGAAGTAAACCACTTTTTGATGTTCCTGAAATGCAATTTGGAAATATGGCAAATGACGGAGGACATTTTATATTAACAGATGAGGAAAAAGAAAAATTAATAAATAGTGAACCCTTATCATCAAAATATATCAAAAAACTTTTAGGTTCTGAAGAGTTTTTAAATGGAAAAAGCAGATGGTGTTTGTGGTTGAAAAATTTAGATTTTCTAGATTTAGAGCAAATGCCACAAACGCAAGCAAGAATTGAAAAAGTAAAATTTAATAGATTGCAAAGTTCAAGAGATGCAACAAAGAAATTAGCAAACACTCCTCATCTTTTTGGAGAAATAAGACAATCTGATAGTGACTATTTAATTATTCCTAGAGTATCTTCTGAAAACCGTTACTATGTGCCTTTTGGATATGTTTCAAAGGATACAATAGTCACAGACAGATGTGCTTTCATTCCTAATGCAGACTTAACTCTTTTTGGTGTCATGACATCTAGAATGCACATGGCTTGGATGAGAGCAACTTGTGGAAGACTGAAACTGGATTACAATTATTCTATTCAACTTGTTTACAACACCTTCCCATTCCCAAACATCTCACAAAAACAAAAAGATGAAATCACCGAGCTAGTATGGGGTGTTTTAGACGAGCGAGAAAAACACAGCCAAAAAACTCTAGCCCAACTCTACGACCCAAATAAAATGCCAGAAGGCTTAAAAAAAGCCCACCATAATTTAGACATAGCAATAGAACAATGCTACCGCCCCAAACCATTTGAGAGCGATGAAGAACGCCTAGAATACCTCTTTAAGATGTATGAAGAGATGATAGACAAATGACAGAAAATATTCCTAAAATTGATAGTCGTCTTGGTTATAACCAGTGTAAAGAACATACAAATTTTTACATAAGTGATCGCTTACCATGTCCTTATCCAAATTGTGCATATAGCGTGAACTCTGATAAGTTTATTGAAAAAAGTGACTTAGTGAATAAAGAAACAGTTTATATTCGTAAAAGTTTTAATGGTATAAATGGTAATACAAAATATATTTGGATTCGAGAAAATGAATTCTTTTTAAAAATTAGCCCAATAATTAATGATGAAGTATTTAAATATTTTAATCATCAAGAAAATAAAAATATATATCATTATACTAGTTTAGATACATTATTTAAAATATTAGAATCAAATGAATTGTGGCTTACAGAGTGGAAATGTACAAATGAT
>MICC01000126.1:490-1534 GCA_001829715.1 Sulfurimonas sp. RIFOXYB12_FULL_35_9 | reverse complement strand
TTTGGATATTGTGAATAAAATTAACAATGAATTAAACTTTGAGCAAATTATCAATAAAAATAATTATTTTATTGCATCTTTTTCTTATGAAATTAATAATGTTACTTTATTTGACCGTTATGCAGAGAATGCAGAAGGTGTAGCAATAGGTTTTGATACTAAACATGATTGGCAAAATATTAATGAAAACTTTTGGATTAAAAATTATGATTTTATGAAATTATTACCTGTTATTTATGATAAAACAATTCAGCAAAAAATAATTGAGTATGGATTTTATATATATAAAATTGTTAAGGAGTGGTTATTTAATGCAAAGAATGCTTATAATTCTCAAAATAATCTTATAACTAATGAAAAAAAAGAAGCAGGTTTAGAGAGTTTATTCTTACGATACCTAGAAGAAACTATATCCTTTTTTAAACATAGTGCATTTTTGGATGAGAGGGAAGTTCGTTTATTATATACATATGATTATGATTTTATAAAAAAATATGAGCTTCATATAGACAAAAAAAAATTTAATAATAAAAACTACTACACTTCTACTGATACCCATGATATGAGCTTTGAAAACTATCATGAATTTAGTCAAGAAAAATATAAAATTAAGTTACCTATAAAAAATATAGTATTGGGAAGTAGGGTAAAGAATAAAGAACAAATAGTTAATCAAATAAAAGAGCAATGTCAAAAATTTGGATTTCAGAATGTTGATATTCAAATTTCAGATATACCGCTAAGGTAAAATAATGTTTATAAAACACATTGATAAAAATCAACATAGAGGTGAAAAATGAACACAAATGATAAATACAATATGCTAGTAAGAGAAATATCAAATTCTAAAGATGGAGTTGAGGCAAAAACTTTTGGGATGGATTATCAAGAATTTCGAGCTATTATCGATGATATCGGAAATGATGGCTTATTTGAAAAAGGTATGTGGGTATTTAGTGGTGCTTATTTATTTAAAAGATTGACTTTTAAAGGCAGAAGTTTTTTAGAAAATAATGATAAAAAAGAGTATCACAAAATAGAGAA
>MICC01000126.1:0-463 GCA_001829715.1 Sulfurimonas sp. RIFOXYB12_FULL_35_9 | reverse complement strand
AAATGTCGGTGGAGATAATCACGGAAACATTATCGCTGGGAATAACAATACTACTGTTTCAGTATCTGATAATAAATTTGATGAACTTATACAAGCCATAAATAGCTCAAACCTTCAAAATAAAGAGTTGATAATTCAAGAGCTGAAAAATAATAAAAATGATGAAAAATCATTTAAAAGTTATTTAATATCTTTATTACAAAAAAGTGTTGAAGCTACTATATCTACACTTATTGGAAAAATGTTATAGGGATGTTGATTTAAAACTATGAATATAACAAAAGACACCATCTCAAACAAACCCCACACCATCCGAGGACATGTCGTGATACTAGGTTGTGATTTGGCAGAGCTTTTTACAGCAGAGGCAAAAATAAAAATATTACAAAATGACATACTTTTCAATGAAAATAAATTATTTTAGTATTATGTATAAAATCAACACTTGGAACTCTCAACTATG
>MICC01000125.1 GCA_001829715.1 Sulfurimonas sp. RIFOXYB12_FULL_35_9 | reverse complement strand
TCCAAAGCTCATGCAAAAAGCGCTGAGTGGCTTGACTATAAACTCGCTAGATTTTTTAACAATAAAAACTTATATGGTTAATTGGTCAGTGCCGAAGCTCATCGCTATTGCTGCTACTAGCAGAATCTGATACAATATCATAGACATTCTGGGTAGTTTGTTCTGATGTAGTAGGTGTAGAGCTATTGGTAGTGGCTCCTGCTTCACCTACTATTTTGTTTGTAGTTTCTATTACTTCCTCCTCCACCTTTTTCTTATGAACTCTGGTTTTTATATCATCATAGAGTCTTTTGACGCCATTAATTGTATTTACTCCATAGCCGTACTTTTGCGCTTGACGGTGCAACGCATTATCTGAACGGCTTGGTAAGTGTTGTTTTAGTAGATTTAACTCTACACCATCTGCCAATAACGACTCCAAAGTTTTATGCTCTTGGGCGCTCCATCTTGCAGCCATTATGCCACCACCGCTGCTTCGTTAAGCCACTTGTCAATAGCTTCTCTGCTGTACCGTATATAGCTCCCAATTTTTGAAAAAGGAATTTTTCTCTCCATTCTCAACCTTGCCTGACGGCTCTTACTGAAACCGTAGTTGTCCTCTAAACCTTGTGGAGTGAACCACTCTGAATATGTACTATTCATTTAATTTCCTTTAATTGGTTGTCTTCTATTTACAAGTGCCAATAACTTCTGATAAGTTTTGGATTGTATGCGGTAGTATAAACGATGAAGTTTTAGTGGCTATTCAAGCATAAGAGGTTTTCACCTTTTCTTTTTATGGCGAAAAGGTGAGTTTTTAAATGTATATTGAAGAATTTTTATGGTACTGGATTATTTAGTATTCTTTTAAACTTTTCTTTATATTTTATCTGTTCAATCTCATAGGCTTCTTCCTCTTTTTGTAATTCATCTCGTATATCAGAAATAGCTTGCTGATACCAATCTTCCTCTTCAAGTAGTTGGGCTTCTTTGATTTGTTGTTCCATTTCTTCAGCTGTTAGTTCAATATATGCTCTTGCCATTTTGCACAATGTTGATGTATGATTTTCTATAGTTCCTATATCTGGTTCATTTAACTCAAATTCTTTGTACAGTTTTTTGATTTGAATATTATTCAAATTTGCATTTTTCATAATTTTGTATAGTTGAACATTTAGGTGTGTTGGATTTTTAAATGGAAATGTTCTACTCAGTTCAATTCCAAATGTAGATAATGCTTTTTCTCTAAAAGTAAAATAGCTTTTAACTTTAGCTCCATAATTGTCAGCATCTATACCGTGTTGTTTCAACTCTTTAATAGTTATAGCTAGTTCAGCAATTTCAACAAGCTCACTTTCTTTAAGTTTACCACCACCTTTAGATGCTATAAGTATCGATACTTGACTCATTATTTGTTTTAATTTAACTTTATCTATCACCCCAACAACTTTTTACTAGCATCAAGCGTATGCACCGATGAACTCTCTCGCTGTAGTGATAGATACTGCTTCACTGTTGCAGTGTCAGTGTGCCCCAACATGGCACTCAAATGTATGGCTTCTACTCCCATGGATGACAAAGCAGACACAGATAAGTTACGCATCCAGTGGAAGTTATACTCTGGTACTGTTGCACCCCTCACCTTTTCCACATGCTCTCGTATTTCAGATATGGGTCTTGATGGATCTCTGTCACTTGCAAATATATAACTACTAAAATGTTCATCACACTCTAGCAGAGCCGCTTTTACATCTTGTGGAAGTTTGAAGCTCATATCTGTGTTGATTTTGCTGTTTACACCTCTAATGGTGTAGCTGTCATTCACAAAATCTATATCGCTCCACTTCAGGTGCAGTGCCTCTGTTTTTCTTCTTCCATAAAATCCAAACAAAAATAACGCTCTGATTTTGTGGTTCTCTGCAAATACATCATTTATAGCTTTGTAAACTTCTCGGTATTTTGTTTCTGCATTGCTAATTACTTTCTTCTCTTCGAGCTGTTTTCTTTTAATCTTGTGGATGTGTTTTACAGGTGAGAACTGTATCAGCTCTTCATCTATTGCAAGTCGAAATATAGGAACTAAGATAGCTGTACTCTTTTGTCTTGTAGAGTTGGCTAGATGCTTTGTAAGTGCTGTAATCGTTGAGATATGTATCGGTGTGACACTTGTTATCTTCAGTCTGCCAATAGTGGGTTTGATGTATCTCTCGTAATGAAGCTTGTAAGCTTTTTGTGTCTCTTCATTTCGCTCTGTCATCAGCTGTAGTCTGTCAAAGTATTCATCGACTGTGGCTACTAAATTCGCTCCTGACGATTCTACTCTAACCTTTGCACCTTTGAGTTCTTCTAACTTCATGTATGCAGTTTTTAGTTTATCCGCTTTTGTATGTGCAGGGTTAGCATTGAACACTTGCCGTGTAGCCTTGCCGTTTATTCTAAAATTAAACAAAAATTTGCTAGAATCGCTTTTATGAATAAACAAGCCTTTATGCTTTGTATCTAGGTAGTCACTGAGTAAAATAGCCATTGGGTCACACCTTTTTGATATTTATCTCTACGGGGTCATCGTTTGGGTCACACTTAGCATGTGATTAGATAACATTAAGAGACATTGATAAGTTTTGAAGATTGTAGCCACAGCGTGCTTAGATATAGATAAATACTTTAAGATATAGAATAGTGAAGAGTTCGATTCTCCTCG
The DNA here is from genome assembly GCA_001829715.1 of Sulfurimonas sp. RIFOXYB12_FULL_35_9. Classification (GTDB taxonomy): domain Bacteria; phylum Campylobacterota; class Campylobacteria; order Campylobacterales; family Sulfurimonadaceae; genus Sulfurimonas. The sequence goes on along the minus strand of MICC01000125.1, from coordinate 11,078 downwards.
GGGTCACCACTTCTTCTAAAAAATCATCAAAAATTAAAACATACCCTCAGCTAAAATAAGATAAAATTTCGAAAATTATTTTTAGGATTTTTAATGTTAAGATTTGCACCTAGTCCGACTGGTGATATGCACATAGGCAACCTAAGAGTTGCTATATTTAATTACATTGTATCAAAACAAAGAAATGAAGATCTCATTATCAGAATTGAAGATACAGACAAAGAGAGAAATATAGAAGGTAAAGATAAAGAGATACTTGATATTTTAAATCTTTTTGGTATCGAATACTCTCAAGTTATGTATCAAAGTGAAAATATGCGTTTTCACTCTGCTATGGCACTGCAACTTTTACATGGCAGAAAGGCTTTTAACTGCTTTTGTTCTTCAGAATGGCTTGATAAAAAAAGAGAAGAAGCAAAAGAAAGTAAAACTGCTTATAGATATGATGATGCATGCGTAGAGTTACCTGATGAACTTGTTATAGATAATATGAATCCTTTTACGATAAGAATAAAAAAACCATTAGAAGCAATAGTTGTAAAAGATCATATAAAAGGTGAGATAAGATTTGAACCTAATGATATTGACAGCTTTATTATTATGAGACAAGACAAGACGCCCATGTACAATTTTGCATGTGCAGTGGATGATATGTTAAGTGATATTTCTCTTGTAATTCGCGGTGAAGACCATGTAAGTAATACGCCAAAGCAGATTCTTATAAGAGAAGCACTTGGATATAAGAAAAATGTTGAATATGCTCATCTGCCGATTATCTTAAATGACGACGGTAAAAAAATGAGCAAAAGAGATGATGCTTCAAGTGTAAAATGGCTTCTTGAAGAGGGATATTTACCGTCTGCAATTGCAAATTATTTAATATTAATCGGTAATAAGCCTCCAAAAGAGATTTTTGATATTAAAGAAGCTATAGAGTGGTTTAGTTTAGAAAATATATCTAAGTCCCCTGCCCGTTTCGATATGAATATGTTAAAGCATATAAACAGAGAACATCTTAAAATGCTCGATGCAAAAGAGCTTTCTCGATATGTAGGTTTTGCCGATGAAGAGATAGGCGAGCTTGCAAAGGTTTATCTTGAAGAAGTAAATACGACAAAAGAGTTGAAATCTAAAATAGCACTTGTATTTGCCGAGAAAACGGTTCCTGATGAATTTAAAGAAGCAGCGCAGACAATAGTTGAAATTATTAAAAATGCACCCTACTTCGATGAATATGAAGATTTTAAAAATTATATAATGAAAGAGTCTGGAATTAAAGGTAAAAACCTTTTTAAATCATTACGACTTCTCTTAACCGGTGCCGAGCATGGTCCAGACCTTGCCGCTGTCTATAAATGTATCAAAAATTATATAGGCGAGATTGTAAAATGAGTATTTTAGTGGAGATAGTTCAAGGCATCGGAGCAATAGCACTTGGACTCATTAATGTTTATATATGGGTAGTTATTATAACGGCTCTGCTTAGTTTTGTAAATCCGGATCCATTTAACCCTATAGTTCAATTTTTATATAGGATAACAAATCCTGCATATACACTTGTGAGAAGATATGTAAAAACCAATTTTAATGGTTTAGATCTAGCACCGCTTATAATTATTATAGGATTGCAAATCATTACCGTACTGCTTGGTGCACTTTTACGTGCTCTTTAAGCACGTTTGCCCTTACTTTTTAAATTTTAGTATAGATGAAGATGCATTTGCATCTTCAAGAACTAAATCTGCTTTATCTGCTTTTTCAAATGTAACTATATAGTATCTGTTCCAATCACTTTTTATATCCACAAGATTTGAAAATCTGTTTTCTTGTGATAACTCTTCTACTTGAATCGGTAGTTCTGAGTTTAGCATAACTTTTAGATCTGTATCTGATGGTTTGTTTTGGTCAAAGACCTTTTTCTCTTTTTTTGTAAAAAAGAATATAAAGAAAGTTTCATCGTTATGAAATGTTTCAGGATACACTTCATTTAAATATATTGCAGAAAAGATACCGCTCACATTACCGTCTTTTGATACGATTTTGCTGCTTTTAAGACTTGATATCGCTAACTCTTGCTCTTTATCCATCTTAAATTCATAAAAGGCGTTTTTTTTTGAACAGCCGCTAAAGAGTGTTAAAAAAGTTAAAATTATTAAAAAAGTTTTCATCTAAAATCCTATAAATAGTCGCAGAATTATATCTTATTAAACAAGCTTTTAACGACTATTTTGTATAATCACCCAAATTTTAATAAAGTATATACATTGAAAAAAAGATTAGCAGTTGCATTTACGGGTCCCTCCAATAGCGGTAAAACTACGCTTATACTAAAAGTTGCCAGAAAACTTATACATGATTATAAAAAAGATGTTGCCATAATCAAGCATGATCCAAAAGATAAAGCTCGATTTGATGTTGAGGGAAAAGACAGTTATAAGTTTTCAGATACGGGTGCTGAAGTTATTGTTACATCCCCAAATCGAACAACCTACTTTTCCAATAAACACAAAGATTTAGATGAGATGATTAGGCTCTTTGACAATTTCGATATTTTACTGGTTGAAGGGCTAAAAAATTTGCCTCTACCGAGAATCAGCATATTTCGAGACTCTCTGGATAGCGACTATTTTCCATACATGAATGCTTTGGCTATCGATGGCAGTATCAATTTGAATGAGTATGATTTACCGAGCAATATTGATATTTTAGATATAAATAGCGCCGATGACGTAATTTCGTGGATATTTAAAAATGCAAAGGAAGTATAAATAGATGACTGATATATTTAGAGCTATACAAAGAAGCGCCATAAGAATAAAAGATGCGATAGATACGAAAGATATTGGTTATTCGCAGCAAGAAAACAGTTCCGGTGAAACGCAGCTTCAGCTTGACATCAAGTGTGACATGATTATAGAGGAGGAGTTTTCATACGTTCCTTCAATCCATACGATTGCCAGTGAAGAGAAAGAGCATCAAGAAGTACTTCATGAGGGTGGCAAATATTTTATTGCCTATGATCCGCTTGACGGCTCTTCTTTGATTGATGTAAATTTGAGTGTAGGCTCAATATTTGGAATTTATGAGAACGATTTTGGTGCTAAAAATATGGTTGCCTCTTGTTATGTAGTTTTTGGTCCAAGGGTTGAGATGGTTTTTGCTCACAATAAGACAAAGCTTCATCTACTTCAAGGTGGAGATTTTGAGTTTGTAAAAGAGATTCGTTTAAATGAAAAAGGAAAATTAAATGCACCGGGTGGGACTCAGCAAAACTGGGAACCATATCATAAAGAGCTTATTGATAGTTTTTTTGCAGAGGGGTATCGTTTAAGATATTCAGGCGGCATGGTTCCGGATTTGCATCAAATACTTTTAAAAGGCGGCGGGCTTTTTAGTTATCCGGGCACTTCTGACAAGCCTAATGGAAAACTTCGCAAACTCTTTGAGGTATTTCCGTTTGCTTTTATCTACAAAGTTGCAGGCGGAGAAGCAATTGACGGTGTAAATGATTTGATGGAGCTTGATTATGCACATGTGCATGACACTTCACCATGTTTTTTCGGCTCAAAATATGAGATACAAAGAGTAAAAGAAGTTTATGCAGCAAAAAGATAGATTTGAGCTTCATCTTGATGAGATGATTGTGAAATTACAGAGTTGCCAGAAAGTTAAAGAGTTGAAAAGTTGCAGCAGCTGCGAATTTTATCTGAGATGTGAACTGAGAACCGACTATGTTAAATCAGTTTACAACAGCATGTCCAAGGGCGATACCGGCGGATTTGAATTTTAAGGAAATGAAAAAAATGAGTAAATATATAACGACACCAATCTATTATGTCAACGGCGAGGCTCATATAGGGCATGCATACACTACTTTTATAGCTGATAGCATGGCTAGATACGAAAAGTTAAAAGGGGAAGATACATACTTTTTAACAGGCACGGATGAACATGGTCAAAAAATAGAAGAGTCGGCTCAAAAAAACTCTAAAGGCACTCAAGAGTTCGCCGATGAGATAAGTGCTACTTTTAAAAATTTATGGGATGAGTTCGATATAAGCTATGACAAGTTTATTCGTACAACGGATGAAGACCATAAAAAAGGCGTACAGAGAGCTTTTGAAGTTATGTATGCCAAAGGTGATATTTATAAAGATTTTTACGAAGGTCACTACTGTGTGAGCTGTGAGACATTTTTTACTGAAACTCAGCTTGTTGATGGAGAATTTTGTCCTGATTGCGGTAGAAGCACTAATATTATCAAAGAAGAGAGCTATTTTTTTAGACTCTCTACATATGAAGACGCACTTTTAAAACACTATGCCCAACATCCTGATTTTATTATGCCTCGTTCTCGTGCAAATGAAGTTATTAACTTTGTAAAAGGCGGTCTTCGTGACCTTTCAGTGACAAGAACATCTTTTACATGGGGTGTTAAAATGCCTGATTCAATCAAGGATGACAAACATGTTATGTATGTTTGGCTTGATGCTTTAATGAACTATGTAACGGCTCTTGGATATGGAACTACTGAAGAAAATATGCGTTATTGGCCTGCTTCTGTTCAGTTTGTCGGCAAAGATATACTTCGTTTTCATGCTATCTACTGGCCTGCATTTTTAATGAGTCTAGATCTCCCTCTTCCAAAGCACATCGGTGCACATGGCTGGTGGACGAGAGATGGCGAAAAGATGAGTAAATCAAAAGGAAATGTTATCTCTCCAAAACAGGTTGCAGATGCTTACGGTGTTGAAAATTTACGCTACTTCATGCTTAGAGAGGTTCCTTTTGGTCAAGACGGCGATTTTTCTCAAAGAGCGTTTATTGATAGAATAAATTCAGAGCTTAGTAATGATTTGGGAAATCTTTTAAACCGTATTATCGGTATGAGTGGCAAATACTCAGACTTTGAGATAGATAGTGTAGATGTTTTGAAGTACCACAAAAAAGAGATTGATGCTATGAATCTGGTTATTGATTCACTTAATACGTTTATGGAAAATTTTCAAACTCATAGATATCTTGAAGAGTTATGGAAACTTTTTTCTATCGGAAATAAGGCTATAGAAGAGCATGCCCCGTGGGTAAAAATGAAAGAAGAGAGAAAAGATGAGGCATTAGCGACAGTTGCACTGGTTGCAAATATACTTGCAAAAGCCTCTATAATGCTGCATCCTATTATGCCTAATACTACAAATATTATCGCAGATACGCTTGGTTTTAAGATAGATAATGCATCTTATAAAGAGTTAATTGAAGAAAAAAGAATGCTGAAATTATTTAATATCAAACAGACGCCTCCCCTCTTTCCTCGTATAGAAGCTCCTTTGATGCCTGAAGCTCCGCTTGCTCAGCCAAACCCTCAAAAAGAGAAGTGCGCGGTAAAAGACATTAAAAAAGAGCAAGATAATCTAATAGAGATTGGTCAATTTTTTGAAACATCATTGAAAATCGGTATCGTAGTAGAAGCCGAAATTGTTCCAAAGAGTAGCAAGCTTTTAAAACTAAAAGTTGATTTGGGTGAAGAAAATCCAAGACAAGTGGTGGCCGGAATAAGAGAATTTTATACTCCTGAATCACTTATAAATAGTCATGTTTGCGTTGTTGCAAACCTAAAACCTGCAAAACTCATGGGAATGCTCTCAGAGGGAATGCTTCTTGCTGCTAAGGATGAAGATGGTCTATGTTTAATCAGACCTGAAAAACCTAAAAAAGCAGGCACGCCGATTGGATGAGACTTGAAAACTTTTTAGCACTTACTCAAGCTGTTCTTGCAAATGAACCTTGTATAAACAGTTTTGAGAATATTGTTTTTGAAGCCTCTAGAGTAAAAAGAGGTGATCTTTTTTTTGCTTACAATCATGAAGAGATAGATATTGCGATTGCAAACGGTGCTTACGGTGTAGTATTTGAGAGAACAGCACAAGTTAAAGACAGTGAAATAGCTTGGATAGAAGTAAATAGTTTAGACTATGCATTAAAGAAGTTGCTTCGCTTTAAAATGATTGAAAAAGATGTTGTAGCGTATGAGTGCAATGAGATAGTATTGAAACTCTCCTTGCAAGTTATAACCCAATCAAATTTTCTTGCGTTAAGCGGAGATTTAAAGTCTATTTTTAGATCTCTTTGGAATATAGAAGATAAAACTATCATACTTTTCTGCCCTGCCCTAAATGATAAAACTATTTTTGCGACTGTAAAAAAAATTCCTGATACTTCTTTGTCGCCGATTGATATAATAGAACAGACGCTTTTTGAGACGTCTTTTATTTATGAGAATGTTTTCTATGAAAGACAGCTGATATCTCCATTTTTTATTTCCTACTTAGAACAGCTTTTGCATCTTTATAAAATATTAAAAATTGAGTACAGATTAAAAAAGTTTACTCCGATAGAACATTTTGAAGCAGTTTTTATTAATAGAAAATTTGAGATAAAAAACTTTGGTACTAGCGATAAAGTTCTTATATTTGAGCCTAATATAGAGTTGATAGATCCTCAGATGCTCTTTCTTGAGCGGCATGCTTCGTGGGCAAAAATTATTTTTATAGCTCCGTTTAACACTAAGCTCCAAGAGGGTAAAGATATCTTTAATTATAAAAATGAAAAAGATATTGTTAATATTCTGCGAAACAATAATTTTAATTTTGCACTTATTATAGGTGTCGATAAATCGATATTAAACAGACCGTTATCTAACCAAACTCAACTTACAATGGATTTTTATTAATATGAATATGAGAAATTTTTTAATAATTGCTAAAAAAGGCAATATATCATGTTGAAATATATTTTACTTACACTTTTTTCATTTGAAATCGGCTTAGCCGGATCTTATAGCGGAATAATAAGAGATACAAAAACTTCTCTTCCTGTTACAGATGCGATTGTAAGCGATTCAAATATAAGCGTAAATAGTGATACAAACGGAACTTATTCTATAGATAGCAATGAAAAAACACTATTTATAAAAGCTTGCGGTTATAGACCTTATAAACTTAATATTGATGAAAATATTACTGAAATAAAACTTGAACCGATAACGGTAAAAGCACTTTATCTAACATTTTGGGGTGCAAATATAAACTCTAAAACTATCAAAAACATTCTTGATATTATTGATAAAACTGAAATCAACTCAATTATCGTGGATGTGAAAAACGAATATGGCTCAACCTCATACAGAACATCTTCTGAGAAAGCAAACGGCTATGGAGCTGCAAAAAATAGAACAATTAAAGATATACAATCTTTTATCTCTTTAATGAAATCGAAAAATATATATACGATTGCAAGGGTTGTTGTATTTAAGGATGAGTTGCAGGCTTCAAACAATTTTGAATATGCAATAAAAAATAAAAATAATGAGTTCTCCAGAGATAATGACAAAATGGCTTGGATAGATCCGTTTGACAAAAGAAGCCATGAGTATACGATTGATATCGCTGAAGATGCAGCAAATGTCGGGTTTGATGAGATAAATTTTGACTATATTCGTTTTCCTGCAAAAACAGAGTTAAAGCTCGCAAAAGAGAGCACGGAAGCAAACAGAGTAGGTGCGATAGAAGATTTCTTGCTATTGGCTAAAAACAGACTTAGAAAGCATGGTACTTTTATTTCAGCCTCGATTTATGGAAATGTTTGCTGGCAAGAAGACGATACGGGAATCGGACAAAAAATAGAGTCGCTGTCAAAACATGCAGATTATATCGCTCCAATGCTCTACCCTTCAGGATTTGCTAAAGGCTCATTTGGTGTAAAACACCCTGCCGATCATCCATACATGACTATTTATAAAAGTATTAAAAACATAGAACATAAGATAGATATAAAAAGAGTCAGACCTTGGCTGCAATCATTTAAAGATTATGCGCATTCAAAAAGAGAGTATAAAAAATTTGAGATTAAAGAGCAGATAAAAGCGGCCGAGGATATAAAAACAAGCGGATGGATGATGTGGTCGCCATCTAGCAAGTACGATATTAATCATTTTTCTACAAGAGAGAAAAACGCTTTAACTCTTGATTTAACACCGAAGAATCAGGAATATACTCATTGACAAGAGAGTGAAATTTTTTTGAGTGGTTCATGTGTTTAAGGTGTGCGAGTTCATGAACTACAATAAAGTCAATTAACTTTCTATCTATTTTTATAAGCTCGATGTTTAAAGTTATGACACCTCTTGAACTGCAACTTCCCCATCTACTTCTCATTTTTCTAAATTTTATTTCGCTATAACTTAAATTCATTATATTTGAATAGTGCTCCACTCTTGGAACGATATAACTTTGTGCATATTTTTTATAAAATTTATCATAGCTTTTCAAAACATTAGAAATATTTGATATGTCTATTTTTTCAAGAGCCTCTCTTAGCTCTATAGCTTCAGTTGAATCAATGCTGAAAATTTCCCCAAATAGCAAAACTTCGTCTTGAATGTTTACGCTTTTTGGTGGATTGTTTTCTACTATTTTTAGCTGTTTTCTTATCCATAGTTCTCTATCTCTGAGAAGTTTTTGAATAAAATCGTTTGAAACCTTTGGTGTTTTAAGAGTTATCTCACCATCCTTTTTAACACTTATATAACTGTTTTTTAAATTTGCTTTGCATACATGTATGATTCTCAAATTATTAAAACTTATCTCATTGATACTCAATTGGATCTTCTACTCCGGCTAGCTTAAAACCGTTGAGGCGAAGACGGCAGCTGTCACAAACTCCGCATGCCTTATCTTCACTCTTATAGCAGCTCCATGTAAGATGTAGTGGAACTTTAAGCTCTAGTGATTTGGTAACAATTTGAGATTTTTTAAGATGTACAAGCGGCATATAAATCTCTATTTTTGTTTCATCTTTAGTGCCTAGGTTGATGCTACGCTGTATACTTTTGATAAAAGATTCTCTGCAATCTGGATATCCGCTGCTATCCTCTTCTACTACTCCTATGGAAATAGCCTCTGCACCCTCTTTTTCTGCTATGGCGGCTGATATGCTAAGAAAAATCCCGTTTCTAAATGGTACGTATGTGAGAGGAACACCCTCTTCTAAACCACCTGTTGGAACTTCTATACTTTTATCTGTTAATGCGGAAGCTCCTATTTTGGCAAAAAAATCCAAATCCAACACGTACCGATTTAAAACATCAAGATCATCACAAATAGTATGAAAACATAAGAGCTCTTTTTCTTCTGTTCTTTGCGCATAATTAAAATGCACGGCAATAATATCATATCCAATTTCTCTCATCATGTAAGCGCTAAGGGTAGAATCCATCCCACCGCTCATGATGCAGAGTGCTTTTTTATTTTTCTTAATCATAAAAATATTTTAACATAATATTTTAACCTCTTTTGAAAGAAATTATAAATAAAATGCTTAATATAAATAAAAAGGAGTAGTTTATGAATGTATCATCTTCAACAAACTCTCAAGTAGAGAGTTCAAAAGATCCTATTAAAAAAGCTATTGAAGTTCAGGAACAGCAGGTTTTAAAGATTCTAGAAAGTGCAAATGAGCAATCTAAACAAGTTGCGGCGCAAAAAACCGGTCTTGGAAGCAATCTAAATATCGCTGGTTGAGGACTGAGAGTATAAAATGAGCAAATCAAAGTGTCATTTTATACTATAACCTCTTCATATTTGATATAATCTTTCTCATGATAGAACTTGATAACAGAACCTTAATCAAAATTAATACTGACACTGTTGACGCAATCGTAGATTCGCTTACAAAAAAAGATATAGAGCTTATTATTACAAACTCTCATGAGATGAGGGAGATAAACAAAACTCACCGTAATATTGATAAAGATACTGATGTTTTAAGCTTTCCGTATGAAGATATGCCTATGAGTCCGCTTGGAAGTATAGTTATATCATCTTTTTATGTTGAAGAGAAAGCAAAAGAGTTTGGACATACGATAGATGATGAGTTTGTTCTTCTCTTTATTCATGGTTTGCTGCATCTACTCGGATATGATCATGAAGTAGATAACGGTGAGATGAGAGAAAAAGAAGCCCAACTCATAAAAAAATTCAATCTGCCGCAAAGTTTAATTGTTAGAACAGAGGGCTAATTTACTTACCTAAACTTAAGTTTTAAATGATATTTTTACTGTTTAATATAGCCAAGTTCTAATAATTTATCATAGATTTCTGATACTATCTTTCCAGTGGCAGCACCTCCATGCCCACCGTGTTCTATCATGGCTACGACTACGTATTGAGGATTTTCATACGGTCCATAAGTTGTAAACCATGCGTGTGAACGAGTATAATAATCCATTTCATGTTCTAGTTCTCTATTTTTTATATTTTGTAAAATACCGACAACCTGAGCCGTTCCTGTTTTGCCTGCAATTTTAACCTTTGACTTTACATAGTTTACTGCCGTTCCGCCCGGTGCATTACAAACTTCATACATTGCTTTTTGGATAATCGGTAGGTTTTTTAACTCGTTTTCGTCAAGTACTTCTTCAAATCTTGGTTTTACAATTTGTAATCCTAGCATATTTGCAAAGTGTGGATGAGGAAGTTTTCCAGTAGCCGTAAGAGCGGTAAATCTTGCCATTTGCATAGGCGTTGTTAAGAAGTCGCCCTGCCCGATAGAAGTATTTACGGTTTCACCTATATACCACGGTTGATTAAACTTTTTTTTCTTCCATTCACGAGAAGGAACAGTGCCCACAAACTCATTTGGCAGGTCTACTTCAGTTTTTCTCCCAAGACCATAGCGAATCAGCCCATCACTCATTTTTTGAATACCGAGTTTAAGACTTCCTTTATAAAAGAAGTCATCACAACTCTCTCTTATGGCCTTTTTAATCTCTACAGAACCGTGTCCGTCTTTTTTCCAACATCTAAACACCCGTTGTCCAAGCGGCAGTGATGCGGTGCAATAAGTATTCCAGTTTGGACCTATTTCCGGTGATGAAATATAGATAAGTCCGAGTCCTGTTTTAATTGTTGAACCTGGTGGATAGAGTCCATGAATTAGTTTATTTGTAAATGGTTTATCTGGACTTGTAGATAACTTTTCCCAAGTCTGACTGCTGATACCGGAAACAAAAGTATTTAAAT
>MICC01000124.1 GCA_001829715.1 Sulfurimonas sp. RIFOXYB12_FULL_35_9 | reverse complement strand
TAGAGATTTTATATTGTTGCTTGTTGCAATCTTGTCTAAGAAGTACTGTCTCTTATCCATTATGCCGTTTACCATGTGTGCAGTTAAACCGTCTTTTACGATATTTGCGGCCATTTGTGATTTTTCAACTGCACTGTTTATGCTGTACTCTCTGAAGTTAAGAGAAGTATTGACGATAGTCGCAGCAGTTAATCCAATGAGCATAAGAGTTACAATAAGCAGAAGTTTAGATTTTGTTGTCATTATGAAAACCACTTTATATTAATTTTTGTGACAATAATATCTAATAAAATATAAATTTAGTTTAAAATAACAATTAATTATTCAACTGTAACGCTTTTTGCTAAATTTCTTGGCATATCAACATCATTTCCTAGTCTTATTGATATCTCCAAAGAGAGTAGTTGAACGACTGTCATCATTTCAAAAAACTCCAACATATAATCGCTGCATGGAGATATCTCTATAAAATCATCTGCTTTATCAAACGGGATTTGACTGATTGCGCAAATGGTTGAATCCCTTGCACTCAACTCCTCTACATTGCTTTTTGTTTTTTCATAATGAAGATGTTTGGGCAACAGTGCGATAGTAAATAGTTCAGGGTCAGCCAAAGCAATAGGACCGTGTTTCATCTCTCCCGCCGGATATCCCTCCGCATGCATATATGAAATTTCTTTGAGTTTAAGTGCACCCTCAAGAGCAAGAGGATAAAAAATATCTCTACCTATAAAGAAGAAGCCATGTCCATGAAGATATCTTTTTGACAATCTTTTAATGCGTTCATGCATATCATCCTTTACTTTTACATGAGAGGGAATTTCACGAAGAAGAGAGATATGTTTTGCAAGTTGGCTTTCACCCAGTGAATTTTTGAGTTTTGCAATGTAAAGAGAGAGCATCCAAAAAACAGTTACTTGCGTAGCAAACGCTTTTGTCGAAGCTACACCTTTTTCTATTCCCGCTCTTGTTAAGATTGTTGCATCGGCAAGTCTAACCATCGATGAGTTGTCGACATTACAGATAACTAAAGTTTTTAGTCCTGCAGCTTTTGCCATCTTGAGAGTCTCCAGCGTGTCGGCAGTCTCTCCGCTTTGAGAAATCACCACAAAAAGAGTATCTTTGCTCATAATCGGCTCTCGGTATCTAAACTCGCTTGCTATCTCTAAAGAAGTTCTTATCTTTGAGTATCTCTCAAAAAGGTACGATGCACTCATTGCCGCATGATAAGATGTTCCGCATGCACAAAGTTTTATCTCGTTTATGCCATCAAATAGCGTAGCATCAAGCTCATCAAAAATAATCTCTTTATCGCTGAGTCTTCCCATCAAAGTGTCCGAGATTACGACGCTCTGCTCGTAAATCTCTTTTTCCATAAAAAATCTATATCCCTCTTTTTGAGCGGAAAGTTTATTTTGTGAAAGAGATGTAAACTTAGCCTCTTTTTTTACTCCGTTTTTATCATATATGGCTACTGTTTTTGGAGTTACATACCCATAGTCACCATCTTCAAAGTAATTTACATTTTGGCAATGACCGATAAGCGGAGTGTCTGAAGATGCAAAATATTTTTCATCCTCGCCGTTTATGCCGACTAACATCGGTGAGCCGTGTTTTGCAAAAAAGATAGTGTCGCTCTCTGATTTTGTTACAAGTAAAATTGCATAAGCTCCATGAAGCTCTTTTATGGTTCTGGCGAATGCTTCAAGAGAATTTGTTGAATTTTTTTGATTTTTTTCAAATAGATGTACGATAACCTCGGTATCTGTCTGGCTTAAAAATGTTACTCCGCTGCTTTGTAACTCTTTTTTCAGCTCTGCATAGTTCTCAATAATTCCGTTATGAACTACATAAGAGAATTCTCCTAAATGAGGATGTGCATTTAACTCGGTCGGTTTTCCGTGAGTTGCCCATCTTGTGTGACCGATACCGATTGCAAAACCCTCTGTTATGAAATCTTTTGTTTTTTCTTCAAGGTTTATAAGCTTTCCGACTGCTTTATAGTTTGAAAAGTTGCCGTTTTGTAAGACGGCTATGCCTGCCGAATCATAACCGCGATACTCCAACTCTTTAAGTCCATCTAATAAAATTTGTTTTGTATTTTTTTTACCTAAGTAACCGACAATTCCGCACATTTAATTATTCCCTTAATTTTATTACATAAAATGAAGGGAACCCTTCATCTATTTTAAACGCCAAAGGAAGTAATTCCTTTGGCTACGCTAGCCGCTATGGCACTAAAGCTTGCCGCATAAAGCTGCATATATTTAAGTTTTTTTTGTTAGTAGTTCATATATTTTTGCGACATTATTGCATAGTTCGTTTTGTTTTTCGATTAAGAAGCTATCTCTTACTTTATGTTTGGTGCTATGAATTTTTGCCGTTACTATATTTATGCCTAGCTCTTCAAAACACTCCATGATATAGGCTAAAAGCCCTTTTTGATTTTGTGTATTTACTGCTACCTCGGCATATGTTAGCGAGTGTTCGCAATCAATGTTTATCTCATTTTTATGTATGGTTACGTCTTTAAGTTTTATATGTTTACTCATATCAAAAGCGTTATTAATGATATTTTCTATTGTAAATGATTCGTTTTCATCCACATGTTCAATAAACTCTATCTTGAAATATTTTACACCGTCAAAAAGCGTAAAAATCTCCATAGATGCTACATCGAGATGACTTAGAGATGCTAAAAGATAACCGATATTTAGTTGAATTTTTCTATAAATTTCTATTGTTAGCGAAGTTTGTGTATTTATAGTATAAGCATAATCTTTCGTCAGTGAAGCTTGTTTTGCTATTTCTATAATGTCGTGAGGCATGTGTTTAAAAAAGAAGAGATTGGATTCAACCCGCAAGAGTTTATTTTGCAGCAGTTTTGGCAGTTCAAGAAACTCCGGAAGCTTTTGTACACGTTTTTCGATATTGATTCTTTTTGTAGCATCGCTGATTCTTCCAAAATTCTCCGCCACTTCAAGAGCACTAATATAGAGTTCGTACAGTAGTTTTGAGTTAAAAGAGTTGTATGTATCTTCGCCCACACCGTTGATATCTGCATAAGTCAGTACATATAACAGCTTTAGATTTTTGACATCGCCTATATTTGACATAAAT
>MICC01000123.1 GCA_001829715.1 Sulfurimonas sp. RIFOXYB12_FULL_35_9 | reverse complement strand
TCTGCTCTCTCCGCCATACATGAAAGTAGTATGATAACCAAATGGGTTGAGCGCCGATGCAATGGTAAAAAAGTCACTTTGAGATTTGCTTCTCTTTAGAACTCCCTCACCCGGAACTGCAAGGTTTCCGGCAGAAACTCCTGCAAGTCCTCGTATGCTTCTTGTGCCGTTTGAGTAGAGATTTTTAAATAAGATGCCCTCTTGACTTAGTTTGTTTAGGTTTGGTGTTATCCCTTTTTCTCCGCCGAGCGACTCTACAAACTGGTGACCTAAACTCTCCTGCACAAAAATAACTAGATTTTTCGGCTCTTTTGATTTAAAGTGGCTCTCTTCTGTTCGCAAGAGCGGAAAATTCTCATCGATACTCTTGATATTTAACCTTTTTTTGACCCTTGAGAGTGCCTCTTTAACATCCATTTTTCCATACTGCTCTATTACCTTTTTACTGCCGTGTTTGGAGTTGGCATAGACTGCATAGAGTATATTGTAGATAGAGTTTTTTGTTATCTCATTTACCATTCTGTTTGTTGTGTACATGGCATCGGATGTATTTGCCGGTCTATGTCCAAATGAAGATCTAGCTCCGATAAAGAGGAGTAAGAAGAGAGGTATAAAGAGAAGCAGACGCTTTTTGTGACTTGTTTCAAATACCCATAAGACACTGTTTTTAGCATACCTTAAATAGAAGTAGATAAAAGCACCAATCATACTAAACGCCACAAAAAGCTCTATTTTATAATCGGCAAATATCATCGCAAAAACTTCTCTTGGATAGACGAGATACTCGACAAAAAGGTAGTTTGGTCTTACATCATACTGCGCAATAAATGGAACGGTTGCATTTTCTATATAGATGATAATAGATAAAACCACCAAAAAGTAGTATTTTAAAAATTTATCCACAAAATGTTTTAGCTTTGCAGGAGCAAACGAGAGAAGAATCAAAGGAATGAGCAGCAAAGCAGATGCTGTAATAGTGTCCATTCTTAGCCCATATATGAAAGTCAGCCAATAATCCACACCACTGTCTTTGAAGTTATCAAAGTAAAATATAAACAGAAACAGCCTGCCTATGAAAAAGATAGATACCATGTAGAAATAATATTTTAGTAGTTGTTTTATCATGAGTAATTTTGCCTTTGCTTATTTTAGCTTTTAATTTTAAAAAAATATACTTTTTCTATTAAATTAATATGAATATAAAATGAATTTTTGTTCATATTCTAAATGAAAAAAATTTCATTTTATATTCATCAACGTTTCATTATTTTTTTTTAATATTTCATAATTTATTTTACAGGATGTTAAAATGCATGAAAATATAAGAAATAGGTGTAGTTTTATTGGTTTAATCTTTTGGTTATTTTTAATTATATCGGCTATTACCAGAACTGCGCTTTTGATTAAATCTATCGATATGATAGATTTGTCTTTTGTTGAGCTGATAAAGATATATTTTATCGGTGCATTCTATGATTTTGTAAGTGTTAGTTATTTAGTTATTCCTTTTGCGATTTATCTGCTTTTTTTACCGCAAAGGTTTTTTAATCATAAATTTCATTATTATATTACATATATTTTTACTTATATTCTCCTTTTTGGGGCTGTTTTTTTAGCATTTAGCGAATGGTTTTTTTGGGATGAATTTAGTGTAAGATTTAATTTTATCGCAGTCGATTATTTAGTTTATACAAAAGAGGTAATAGGCAATATAAATGAGTCATATCCTATGGGTATTCTTTTAACTGTTATTGCAACTATCGCAGGGATACTTTTATATTTTATTTACAAATTTAACTATATTGAAGATATTTTAAAAAGTAAGAGCAAGTTTAAGCAACGGTTTAAACCTGCACTCCTTTATCTTTTAATACCTGTAGTATCTTTTGCTTCAGTCACTGAGGATTTTTCAAAAATCTCTACAAATCAATATAGTAACGAACTTAGTAAATCAGGGCTGTACTCTCTTTTTGCCGCTTTTAGAAATAACACTCTTGATTATGATACATTTTATTTGTGTGATAGCGAAAAAAATAGTTTGGCAAATTTAAAAAATCATGTAACTACTTCAAATGCCGTTTTTTTAAATTCTAATGATATAGAGAGAAATATAGTTAATTCAGGAGAAGAGAGAGACTATAATGTGGTAATGATAGTTGTTGAGAGTTTAAGCGGCAAATTCCTTGAATCTTTGGGCGGTGAAAAAGGCTTGACTCCAAATCTTGATACTTTGGCTCAAAAAAGCATGTTATTTAGAAATTTTTATGCAACAGGAACTAGAACGGTTAGAGGAATGGAAGCAATAACTCTCTCAACCCCACCGACTCCGGGAAGTTCTATAGTAAAGAGACCTGATAATCATAATATGTACTCAAGCGGATTTATATTCCGCAATAAAGGGTATGAAACAAAATTTATATACGGCGGATACGGTTATTTTGACAACATGAATGAATTTTTCTCAAATAATGGATTTGATATTGTAGATAGAGCAAAATTTAACGATGAAGAAGATACTTTTCATACCGTATGGGGAGTTTGTGATGAAGATCTGTTAAATAAAACAATAAAAGAAGCAGATTCATCATATAGAGCACACAAACCTTTTATGAGTTTTGTTATGACAACATCAAACCATAGACCTTATGACTATCCTAATGGACGCATTGATATTCCGTCGCACACAGGAAGAGAGGGTGCTGTAAAATATACGGATTTTGCAATCGGAGATTTTTTGAAAAAAGCCAAAGAGAAGCCGTGGTTTAAAAATACTATTTTTGTTATTGTTGCTGATCATTGTGCCGTAAGTGCAGGAAAGGTTGATCTTCCTCTTGATAAATATAATATCCCTATGATAATTTATGCACCAGAGATTTTAAAACCTCAAAATATAGATAAAGTATCAAGTCAAATAGATATTATGCCCACGATTTTTGGTTTGCTTAATTGGTCATATAAGAGTAAATTTTATGGAAAAAATATTTTAGACCCTTCTTTTGAGCAAAGAGCACTTATTAGCACCTACCAAAAACTTGGATTGTATAAAGAAAATAAATTGAGTATTCTTTCTGTCGGTAGAAAAATTCAAAGTTATGAAGTTTTAAAACATGATGTATTCATGACGGAGTATAAAGATGTTTCAACAGATATGAGCGTGAAAGACGAAATTCTCGGTTACTATCAAGGGGCAAGCTCGCTACATAAAAAAAGATTAGACAGATATGAAAATTGAAAAGGAGATTTTAATTACAGCGTTTTTTTTAATAGTTGCTTTTTTTCTATTTGAATTAACAAATATTGATATTTTTATTCAAAGTTATTTTTATGATAATTTTGCTGATGAGTGGCTGTTATCTCATCAAAAAGGCAGTTTGTCGGATATATTTTTTTATTCCGGTATTAAAAAAGTAATTATTATTTTTGGAATTTGTATCTTTTTCTTATATCTTTACTCTTTTAGAAAGTCTGCAATTAAGTTAAGAGAGTATAGAAATGGATTATTATTAGTTTGGTTAAATATGGCACTTATTCCAGCAATTATTGGATCTTTAAAAGTATTGACAAATGTGCCATGTCCTTGTGACTCTACATATTTTGGCGGTAATTACCCTTATATAAGAGTTCTTGATCTAATGCCGCAAGAGATCTCAAAAAAATTTCAGTGTTATCCGGCCGGACATGCAAGTGGCGGTTTTGCTCTTATGTCGCTTTTTTTCCTTTTTAAAACAGAAAAAAATAAAATAATAGCTTTGATTTTCGCTTTAGTTATTGGCTGGAGTATGGGAATTTATAAAATGTTAATGGGTCATCACTATTTAAGCCATACGGTAATAACTATGATTTTGTCGTGGCTTTTGATATTAATAATATATAAAATTATAAAAAATATGGCAAATTGAAATATTACCTTTAAATAAATATTTTTTTAACATTGTTGAGAGATCTGATATTTTGGACTATTAACTTAAGGATTGTTTTTTCGGGCTCTCTTATAAAATAGTTGTTCGCTTGAGAGTTCTTTGGGTATTTTTGCATTATTTAAAATATTTTCACCAAGAAACTCTGCCAAATAAGGGGCAACTACAAAGCCTCTTGAACCCAAAGCGTTCATAAGGTAGAGATTTGGAAAGTACTCTAACAAATCAGGCGGTATCTTTGTGCCGTTTTTTATGGATGGATACTTTTTTAAGCTCTCTTCATAATTTACCGCTTTACCGATTACCGGAAAGTAGCTCTTTATAGTCGCTCTTGCTCCTCTATAGATTTTTGCAACTTCTAAATTCTCCAGTTTTATAAGCTCGTTTGCTTCTCTTAAGAGAGTTTCAATTTGTCCCTGTTCACTATTTACATAAAAATCGCACTTCTCACATGAGGTTAAGCACTCCATTTTTGAGGTGTCATGTCTCTCTTTTGTAGCACCGATTGCAACTAAACCATCTCTTCTATTTGCTGAAATTGATATAGATTTGTGTATGTTAAACGGTACATGTGTCGTTGTTTTAACATCTATCTTAACTCCAAAGATAGGAGATATCTCCATGTATGGAGTTTTAACTAAAGGTTTTATAACGCCTTGAGCCAGAATTATATTTTTTGCTCTAAAATTTTCAAAAACATAAAAATCATCTTCACAAACTAACTCTTGTATATCTTCTTGGTAAAAATCGCATTTCTCTATCAGTTTTTTACAAATCTCATGCGGATTTAAAATAGCCGCATTTTCATAAAAATATCCCTCTATTTTATTGAAATTATGTGATATTTCTTGCAACTCTTTTGAGTCGTAATATCTATTTTCTATACTGTTTTTTTCCAGTTTATCATTGTCAAAATTTTCATTAGCAATACGCAGTACCCCTTTTTTAACTATCGCATTTGGAGACAACTCTTCATAAAATTTTAGACTAAACAAAAGTGCGTTATTTATAAAAGTGTTGTAGAGATTCTCTTTTCCCGGAAGTGGAGACAAAAATGCTCCTGCCGCTCCGCTGCCTCCGCCTGCAACTCCCTCTTTATCCGCAATAGCAATTTTTTTGCCTTTTTTTTGAAGATAGTGGGCGATATTGCATCCTGCACTTCCCGCACCGATAATTAAAAAGTCATATGTTCTCATTTTGAAATTATAGAAAATAGTGACTTAATGTCAGGTGTTAAGACATTATTATATTAGTGATGTTATAATCGCGTCCCTATTAAAACTACAGGATATAAGATGTACGGACTTTTTGAAGATGAAGATGATATATTTATGGGCTCACCCAAAAGCAAACTGATGGATGTCTTGTTTAATGCAAATAACGACAGGGTAAGAGCAGAATTGCAAAATTTTATAGACAGAACTGCTGCTATGGAACTTATGATGGCAGAGCGATTCGGTGAAGATGTAGACAGAGATATTCATATATTTATGAACTCAAACAGAGATGAAGTTGAGAATCATGCAAAAAGTTTATATATAGAACTGATGGGTACGATACTTTCACAGAGTGAATAGTTGAAATTTTTTTTACATGTAATTACTCTTTTAGCATTTAGCTATAGTTTCATTTTTGCAAGTGATCTTGTAGAAACTAAAGAAATATTACTAAAAAAAGATGTGCAAAAGAAAATTCTTGTAAAATACGCAGATAAAGAAAAACTCTTTAAGTTTAGATGGACGCTTTATAAAAATGGCGGACTTGTTGTTTTTAGATCTTACGATAAGATAGTTGCCCAGAATGTTCTTTATTTAAGACATGAAAACCAAAGTTTTCGAGTTGAGTTAAAGACAAAAGGTGCAGATTCATACAATGTTCCGTATATGTTAGTTAGATTTAAAGAGTTTAAGCAAGATACAAAAGAAGCTCTGTTTGAGATTCTTTTGTTTGACGATAAAAAGCAAATATTGCTAGAAGAGTTGAAAAAATAGTTAAAGAGAGAGTATGCAAAGAGTTGAGAGAGAAATAGAGAGACTGATTAAAGAGATAAATTATGATGAAGTAACTCGTCTTTTTGGGATGCTTTTTGGCGGAAAAAGGCTTCGCGCAAAACTGATTTTAAAGATTGCCGACTCAAATGAAAAAGCTCCTCTCCTTGCTGCAATCGTTGAGCTTATACACGGAGCGAGTCTGCTTCATGATGATGTAATTGATGAAGCTACGCTCAGACGCGGGGTGGCTTCTGTAAATGCAACGGATGGAAGCAAAACAGCCGTAATGCTTGGAGATATTTTGTACTCAAAAGCTTTTACCGAGCTTATTTCATTTGAGAAAGAGATTGCAAGAATTATTGCATCTTCAGTTACGGCTCTTAGCAAGGGTGAGATGATGGATGTGAAAATGGCAGACGAGTTTAACAGCGATGAAGAGAAATATCTTGATATGCTTTATCTAAAAACTGCCACTTTGATTGAAGCTTCAGCCGAGGCGGCAGCGATTTTGGCAGGTAAAGATTCTTCCTCTCATGCACTTTACGGAAAAAATCTCGGTCTCTCTTTTCAAATAATAGATGATATTTTAGATATTATATCCGATGAAGCCACTCTTGGAAAACCTGCTATGAATGACTTTGTAGAGGGGAAATGCACGCTTCCATATATCTATCTTTACAAAGTTTTAAATGATGATGATAAACAGAAGCTGCTCTCTTTACATGCAAAAGCACTTAGTGAGCAAGAGGCTCTTTGGATAAAAGAGAAGATGCATGAGCACAAAACTGTTGAAAAATCTTTTGAACTCGCACGAAAACTATCGGGCGAAGCAATGAATGCCGTAAGTGAAGATGTAGAACTGGTAAATATCTTACAAACCATGATAAAAAGAAGTTATTGATGCACTATTTAAACATAAGCTTTTCACATAAAAATTCAACTCTAGAAATTAGAGAAAAACTTACTTATAAAGACGATTCGGCTCTAAAAGCCTGTCTTGCAAAACTAAACTCCGGTGAGTCGATTAACGAGTCGGTTCTTATCTCTACATGTAATCGTATGGAAGTTTTATGTAGTTGCAGCGATATAGCAATGGCTACACAGCATATTTTTGAGATGTTGGCAGCGAGATCGGGAATCTCTATAGAAGAGCTTGAAGGAAGAGCAGACATATATGATGACAGCAGTGCCATTCATCATCTCTTTAGCGTTGCATCCTCACTTGATTCTATGGTTGTCGGTGAGACGCAGATAGCAGGTCAGCTAAAAGACGCTTTTAGATTTTCATACGATAATGGATTTTGTGGTCAAAAACTTGCTCGTGCAATGCATAACGCTTTTAAATGTGCCGCAAAAGTTAGAAATGCTACAGATATCTCTTCCAAACCGGTTTCGATTGCAAGTGTTGCAGTCGCAAAATTAAAGTCTGTTTTAGATAGTGTAGATGGCAAAAAAGCTTTAGTTATCGGTGTCGGAGAGATGTCTGAGATTACGGCAAAACATCTCTCATCAAACGGGGCTGATGTTCATATAATGAACAGAACAAAATATAAAGCACAAAAACTCGCAGATGAGTGTGGAGTCAAAGTTTTAGATTATAGCGAGCTGCCAAATGCGGTTAATGAGTTTGAGATTCTCTTTAGTGCAACTTCCGCATCAGAGCCGATTATTACAGATGAGATTATAAAACAGTGCGATTTTGACAGATACTGGTTTGACATGGCAGTCCCAAGAGATATTAACTACCATAAGGGAGAACGCATAAATCTTTATGTTATTGATGATTTAAAAAACATTGTTGATGAAAATATGAGTCTGCGTGAAGACGGCGCTAGAAAAGCTCATGGCATTATAGGGCGAAGCACGGTAGAGTTTTTTGAGTGGCTAGATACTTTAAATATCGAACCTATGATTAAAGAGATATATGAGAAAGCTTTTGAAGCGGCAAAAGCAGAGAGTGATAGAGTTATAAAAAAAGGGTATATCCCAAAAGAGTATGAAGCGCAAATTCGTAAAATGAGCGAGCAGGTTATGAAAAGATTTTTGCATCAAATGAGTTCAAAAATGCGCAGTGTTTCAGAAGAGTCAAAATCTGACATGGTAACGAGCGCTTTGCAGTTTTTAATAAAAAAAGATAAAAATGATATGCCCGATAAATATAAGTGCGAGCATGCCCTAAACATTATAGAAGGAAGATAAGTGAGAAGAAGTAGAGCGTTCATTCCAACAACAAAAGAAGCACCATCAGATGCAACTTTGCCGTCACATAAATTTTTAATCAGGGGCGGTTTTATCAATCAACAGGGCGCAGGACTTTACAATTTTATGCCGCTGGGCAAGATAGTATTAGAAAAAATCAGAGCTGTTGTAAAAGAGGAGTTGGACAATGCAGGCTGCAACGAAGTTCAGCTTAGTTTTGTAACTCCTATTGGTTTATGGGAGAGAAGCGGTCGTTCTGAAGCCATGGGAAAAGAGATGCTTCGCATAAAAGACAGACATGAAAACGAGTTTGTGCTAAGTCCTACAAACGAAGAAGCTATGGTGGAACTGGTAAAAAACAGAGCAACAAGCTATAAAGATCTGCCTCTGAACTTGTATCAGATAAATACCAAGTTTCGTGATGAAGCTAGACCTAGATATGGGCTACTGCGTGGTAGAGAGTTTTTAATGAAAGACGGATACTCTTTTCACTCTTCACAGGAAGATATGATAAGAGAGTTTGACTTGATGGAAGCGACTTATAAAAAAATCTTTACTAGACTCGGTCTTGACTTTAGAGTGGTTGCGGCTGACAGCGGAGCAATCGGTGGAGAGGGAAGCAAAGAGTTCCATGTTTTGGCGAACAGCGGTGAAGACACTCTTGTCGTATGTGAGGCATGCGATTACGGTGCAAATATTGAAACAATTTTTGATGCAGAGCAAACAGATGCTTTAAATGAAAAATCTTATGAAGAGTTAATGGAGTCAAAAATCTCTAAACGCTGCTCATGTGGAGCTGAGCTGCACTTTAAAAAGGGAATTGAAGTTGGACATATCTTTCAACTCGGTACTAAATATTCAGCTGCATTAGAAGCCCATTTTAACGATGAAAACGGCAGAGCAAAACCTTTTGAGATGGCAACATTCGGTATAGGCGTAAGCAGACTTGTCGCAGCTATCATCGAGCAAAATCATGATGAAGACGGCTGTATTTGGACTAAAGCAACTGCACCGTATGTGGTAAATATCATGATTTCAAATATAAAAGATGCCTCTCAAGTCAAGTTGGGCGAAGAGCTTTATGAAAAACTGAAAGCTTCACATGTAGATGTCATGCTTGATGATTCAAAAGAGAGATTCGGCTTTAAGATGAAAGATGCCGAACTTATAGGTTTTCCATATACGATTATCATAGGTAAAGAGCTTGAGAACGGTTTAGTTCAGGTGTATGAGAGAAGAACAAAAGAGAACATCTCTGTAGAGATGAATGCCGTTTATAACAAAATAATGGAATTGATTAAGTAATGACCTATTTTCTTGTTTATCTATTTTTAGAGGTTATCGTTTCTGTAAATATATCATCTGCAATAGGCGGTTTGGCTACATTTCTAGAGATAGTTTTTAGTGCGTTTTTGGGAGTGGCAATACTTGCCAACTTTAAAGCGACACTTAGGGAAAATATAATGGCTGTTTCATACAGCTGCATAGATCTTAAACAGTTTCAGAGTTTAAATTTATTTACTATTATCGGTGCAATTTTACTGATAATCCCTGGGTTTTTAACAGATATAGTTGGTATTTTACTGCAATTTAGTGTTTTTACCACTATGCTTGTAAATCGTTACAATATGAGCTTTGGCAAATGCAATACAAGATATGAAAAAAATAATATAGAAAAGGATATAGATGTCATCGATGTTGAAATTATTAGCGATAACACTCGCACTAAGTAGCTTTTTAAGAGCAGATGCTTCGAATGCTCAAGTTGAGGATTTTTTAAAAAAATCATTCAGTAACAACCAAAATATAAAGTCGATAAATATTAAAGTTGCCAATAAAACAGAAGTTAAAGAGCATGAGGGGTGGAGTGCATATATTGTTGAGCTTGATGCCATTCTTAAAAAAGAGAATCGCCAAATTACCCAAAAAATGGTTTGGTTCTCAAACGGCCAAGTTGTAACAAAAGAGTTGTTTGACTTAAAAAGCTCTAAAGATATGAATGAATTTGTTTCAATACCGTTTAAAGATGAGTACTACAACAAATCAAATTTAATATACGGAAATGAGAATGCAAAGCATAAAGTAGTGATTTTTTCTGATCCGCTCTGCCCGTTTTGTAGACAGTTTGTTCCTGAAGCAGTGGAATACATGAGAAAAGAGCCGAATAAGTTTGCGATTTATTACTATCACTTTCCGCTAGAATCTCTTCATCCGGCGGCGGTTGAACTTACTAAGGCTGCTGTAGCATTGGAGCTAAAGGGCGCAAAAGATGTAATTTTAAATCTCTATAAGGTAGAAGTAGATCCAAAAGAGCGAAAAAATGAGGTAATTTTAGCAGAGTTTAATAGAGTGATGAACTCTAAAATTACGATGGCTGACTTGATGTCATCTGAAGTTTTAAAACATTTTCAAAATGATTTAAAAGTGGCTGATTCGCTTATGGTAAACGGAACTCCTACTCTTTTTCTTGACGGTGTGCTAGATAAAACAAAAATGAAATATAAAGAGGTAAAATAGATGAAAAAATTAGTAATAGCAACAAGAGGTTCACAACTGGCACTTTGGCAGTCAAATCACATAAAAGATGTTTTAGAAGAGCAAAATCCGGGTCTTGAAGTTGAGCTCAATGTTATAATAACAACCGGAGATCGCATCCAAGATAAAGCACTCTCAAAAATAGGCGGAAAAGGGCTGTTTTTAAAAGAGCTTGAAGAGGCGATGCTTAGAGGTGAAGCTCAAATAGCCGTTCATTCGCTCAAAGATGTCCCTACCGTAATGCCAGATGGTTTGCTTCTAGCGGCAATTACTGAGAGAGAAGATTGCAGAGATGCGCTTTTATCTGAAAAATATGTAAATATAGATGCTCTTCCAAAAGGTGCAGTGGTAGGCACATCTTCACTTCGCCGCCGTATGCAGATAGAAAAAATACGTCCTGATTTGGTTATAAAAGATCTAAGAGGAAATGTTGATACTAGAATAAGAAAGCTTAAAGAAGGTCAGTTTGATGCTATTATTTTGGCTGCTGCGGGCATAAACAGACTTTCGCTTTTAGATGCCGTAAAACATGTCTATCCGATTTCTCTTGATGAGATGGTTCCGTCTATGGGGCAGGGCGCACTCGGCATCGAAGCTGTAAATGATGCGGAAGTTTTAAAAATTGTTGCAGGACTTGAAGATGAATACAGCAGAGTCGAGACAACTATCGAGAGATCTTTCGTTGATGCACTTGATGGCGGCTGTCAAGTGCCAATCGGTGTAAACGCATCTGTTTTAGAAGATGGAAATGTAAGCATAAGAGCTGTTTTAGGTCTGCCAGACGGCTCTGAAATGCTGAGCGATATAAAAGTTGTTTCTAGAAAAAATTATGAGACTGTCGGTAGAGAGATAGCGGCAGAATTTATAGCAAGAGGTGCCAAAGAACTGCTCTTACGTGCTGAAGCGATGATGGAAAATAAGTAGTTATGAAGAGAACCATTGAGTTACTTAAGAAAAATAATGAACTAAGAGTTATCGAAGAAGAGCTTGATATATATCTGGAAATTCCGCATTTAGCATATGCGGAGGTAAAGAAAAAAGATGGCGGGAAAGCACTGCTCTTTACAAATGCGGTAGATAGGAAAAGCGGTAAAAAGTTCAGCGAGCCGATCGCCATGAACTTGTTTGGCTCATACATACGCTGTGAGCTTCTCTTTGGCAGGACGATAGAGTCTGTCGCCGATGAGATAACAAAACTGCTTCACATGAAACCGCCTGTCGGATTTTTAGATAAGCTCTCTATGGCAAACGAGCTTTTTTCACTTAAAAATATATTTCCAAAACGTCTCAAAAAAGAGGGTGAATGTCAAAAAATAAAATACCTTGATGATGCCGTAGATCTCTATAAGATTCCCGTACTTACGACATGGGAACAAGATGGCGGTCCTTTTATCACCATGGGGCAGGTTTATACTCAAAGTTTAGACGGAGAGATGGTAAATCTCGGTATGTACAGACTTCAAGTTTATGATAAAAACCATTTGGGAATGCACTGGCAGATTCATAAAGACTCTTCACACTTTTTTGATCAGTACCAAAAAGCAGGCAAAAAGATGCCCGTAACTGTTGCAATCGGCGGAGATCCGCTCTATACTTGGTGTGCAACAGCTCCGCTTCCTTATGGCGTAAATGAGCTTTTAATGTACGGACTTATAAAAAAAGAGCCTGCAAAACTTGTAAAATCTTTAACAAATCCTCTTTATATTCCGCAAGATGTAGACTATGTTATAGAGGGATGGGTCGGTACGGCGGAGATGAGAATTGAGGGTCCTTTTGGAGACCATACAGGCTACTATACGCTAAGAGAACCGTATCCTGTTATGCAAGTGAGTGCGATTACCACAAAGAAAAATCCAACTTTTTTAGCTACAGTCGTAGGTAAACCGCCATTGGAAGATAAATACATGGGCTGGGCAACAGGAAAGATATTTTTTCCTCTCTTAAAGACTACCGCACCGGATCTGCTTGATTATCATATGCCGGAGAATGCAGGTTTTCATAACTTGATTTTGGCAAAAATGCATCCGCACTACAAGGGTCATGCAAAGCAGTTTATGCACGCTTTTTGGGGTGCCGGGCAGATGAGTTTTGTAAAACATGCAATCTTTCTAGATGAAAATGCTCCTAAGTTGGAAAACTATGAAACACTTACAGCATACATACTTGATAGATTTACACCAAAATCTCTTTTTGTTACGGAGGGCATTTTAGATGCTCTTGATCACTCATCTCAGGAGAGCTTGGTCGGCGGAAAGTTAGGGATTGACGTAACTGCTGCAAACAAAGTTGAAGCGCCGCAACTTTTAGGTGATGAAGAGTTGCTTATTAGAGTAAAAGAGCTTCTTCCGGAGGCTGTTAATTTGCATCAGTTTATGAGAAGAACAAAAAATCCTATAACCGTGATATCAGTAAATAAAACAAGAAACTTAAAGAACTGTTTTGACGCTCTTGTCGCATTAAGCGAACATGTAAGGGTCGTTGTTTTTGTAGATGATGTTAAAAATGATATTTTTAATTCATATATGCTTATTTGGAGAGTAACAAATAATATAGATGTTCAACGAGATCTCTTTATATCAGGATTGATGGTTGGTTTAGACGGAACTAATAAAAATATTTTAGATGGTTTCGATAGAGAGTGGCCTGATGATGTAGATTGTACGCCGAGTGTTGTAGAGTCTCTAAAAGAGAGAGGTTTATGGAATCTGGAAGAGAAGTTGTATGAAAAGTATCAATTATAATAACTCTGTTTTAAAATATACTCTTTTTTTAGTGTTATAAGGTGGATGTAATAAAGTGTAATGTAGCATAAGTAAACACAAAGGCTTGAAGTATGGGTAGATTGGTGATTTTTTCTTTAATGGTTCTGTTCCTTTCAAGTGCGGATGCGGCACTCTATAAAGGTCAGAAAGAGTATATAAAAAGATGTTCCAAATGTCATAGTGACGGGCATACGTTTATCTCCAAAAAAAACAGTATGGAGTGGAGAGAGTATATGAAAAACAGTGCTGAAGAGTTGGTTAAAGCCCACTTAAATAGCAGTGATGAAAATGCAAAAAACTCTTTTGACTATTTTAAAAATAATAAGCATGAAAAAAACGCAAATCATCTGATGGAGTTTTTGATGGAATATGCAAAAGATAGCGGTAAAGTGCCAGCATGTAACTAACTGATGTTACGCACTTAAACAAACGCGTCCGTTTAAGCGGCAGGGACTAAAGTCCCTTGAAACCCCCTAAAGCTACAAAAAAACTCTGTTTTTCAAGATTTACAATGTGTTTTACGCAATTTTCATAAAAAATACGTAAAGTCAGTAACTAA
>MICC01000122.1 GCA_001829715.1 Sulfurimonas sp. RIFOXYB12_FULL_35_9 | reverse complement strand
CCTTCAAATGCTATTTTTGCACGAATCGGCGGTGAAGAGTTTGCGATAGTGCTTAGTGATAATGAGCAAGAGATTTTTACGCTTTTTGAAAGTATAAAAAATAAAATAGCAAGCTTAGATATAGAGTCAAATAGTGATACGATAAAATTTACCATAAGTAATGGAATCGCCAAAAAAAGCCATAGGACAAAAGCACTGGATCAACTCTTAAAAGAAGCTGATGAAGCACTCTATGAAGCTAAGGGATCTGGAAGAAACAAAGTGATATTTAGACAATAAGATGAATCAATTAACTAATCAACAAATTAGCGAATTAAAAAATAGTGAAATTCGTCATAGGATATTGTTTGAAGAAGCTGCGTCACCGGGTATCGTATGGTCTGAAGGGTTTATAATTAGTGACTGGAATAAACAGTCACAAAAACTTTTCGGCTGGACAAAAGAAGAAGTAATAGGAAAGAACTTTCTTGATTTTCTAATCCCTAAGCAAAATCACCAAGATATCCATAAAAGCGCAAAAGAGCTTTTTGAAAAAGAGCGGATAAAAACAACCAATGAGATAGTGACAAAAGAGGGTGAGATAATTATTTGTGAATGGTATAGCTCCATATTGTCGATTAACAAAAACGGATTAAAAGAGGTTGCATCACTTGCTGTAGATATCACTGAAAAAAAATTTATAGAAGAAGCAAGACTTAAAGAGATTAAAAAATATGAAACACTTCTTCAAGCCGCAGGTGATGGAATACATATTATCAACAATGAGGGTAAACTTTTAGAGTATAACGAGTCTTTCTGCAATATGCTAGGTTATAGCTATGAAGAGATGAAAGAACTTCATGTTAAAGATTGGGATCTCAAATACAAACCTGTAAAATTTGTTGATCATCTTCCTCAAAATGTTGATGCAAAACCTACTTTTGAATCTTTAAACAGAAGAAAAGACGGCTCAATAATTAATGTAGAGATTAATGCAGTTAGAGTAGAAATAGACGGCGAAGCAATGCTTTTTTGTTCTTCAAGGGATATTACTCATAGGAAAAAAGCCCAAGATGAGCTTAAGAAATTTGAAACTCTTATGCAAGCTTCAGGAGATGGAATACATGTGCTTGATATAGAGGGAAATCTCATAGAAGCCAATGAAGCTTTTTGCAATATGCTGGGCTATACATACGAGGAAGCAAAAAAACTTAAAGTAAAAGATTGGGATATACACTATTCTCCAAAAGAATCTATTGAGCATATTCCCAAGCTTATCGGCAATTGTACAACTTTTGAAACACTTCATAAAAGAAAAGACGGCAGCATCATAACTGTTGAAATAAATGCCGTCGGAGTTGAGATAGGAGATAAAGCAACGCTTTTTTGTGCATCAAGAGATATTACAAATAAAAAAATAGTTCAAATTGAACTGCAAGAAGCAAAAACAAAAGCAGAAGATGCCACAAAAGCAAAATCCGAATTTTTGGCAAATATGAGTCATGAGATAAGAACGCCCATGAATGCAATTATTGGTATGACTTATCTTATGAAAGATACAAATCTTAATGCGATTCAAAACGATTATCTGCGAAAAATTGAAAGTGCAGCAAGCTCTCTTTTAGGAATTATCAATGATATTTTAGATTTTAGCAAAATAGAAGCCGGAAAAATTGAACTTGAAAATATTGAATTTGATCTGCAAGAAGTGATTGAAAATGTAGTCAATATTATCGAGTTGCAGATTCAAGAAAAAGAGCTTGAACTTATAGTCGGATATGACCACAATATGGATATGAATCTTTTTGGCGATCCGTTAAGGCTTGAGCAAATTCTTATCAATCTTGCAAGTAATGCGGTGAAATTTACCGATAAAGGTGAAGTCGCAATTTATATTGAAAAAATAAAAAAAGATAGATTTCGCTTCAAAATTAAGGATACCGGCATAGGTCTTACTAAAGAGCAGCAAGAGAAACTTTTTGAATCCTTTTCGCAAGCAGATGCTACAACAACGAGAAAATTTGGCGGTACTGGTCTTGGTTTAGCCATAAGTAAAAAATTTGTAGAGATGATGAACGGTAAGATTTGGGTAGAGAGCCAAAAAGGAGTAGGAAGCGAATTTATTTTTGAAATTGATATTGTAGAAAAAATTTATGATGAAAAACAGTATGAAAATTTTGAAAATAAAAATATTCTATTGGTAGATGATACTCCGTCATGGCAGATTATAATTTCAAAACTTTTAAAACATTACAATATAAACATTACTGTAGTCAACGGCGGAGAAGAAGCAATTGATTTGATTTGCAAAAAACAAAATCACTTTGATCTTGTTTTGATGGACTGGAAGATGCCTAATCTTGATGGGCTGGAGACTACAAAGATTATCAAAGAAAAGTGCAATAGTAATTTTTCTCCAACCATAATAATGATAAGTGCCTATAATGCAACCGATGTATTGCAAAAAGCAAAAGATATAGGTATTGAGATATTTTTAAAAAAACCTATAAATCCGTCACTTTTTCATAATATTATTACAGGAATGTTTGGTAAAAAAATAGCAAAAATGAATTGTGTTGCACAAAGCAACTCTTTACGCATGCAGTTAAGCAGCTTAAAGGGAAGCGGAATACTTATAGCAGAAGATAATATTTTAAATCAAGAAGTTCTTGTAGGGATGCTTCGTCCAAGCGGCATTATAGTAGATGTCGCTTCAAACGGAAAAGAGGCAGTAGAAAAATTTAAGCAAAAACATAACTTCTACGAACTTATCCTTATGGATATTCAAATGCCTATTATGGATGGATATGAAGCCACAAAAGAGATTAGAACGATAGATAAGGATATTCCGATAGTTGCACTTAGTGCCAATGCACTTAAAAGTGATATGAAAAAATCAAAATCTTTTGGGATGAATGATCATCTTAACAAACCTATAGATACTGAGAAGCTTTTTAGCGTTCTGCTCAAGTATATCTCCAAAAAAGTAGATACTCAGACTTTTACTAAAAATCAAAGCACTTTAAAACTTCCAAAACTCAAAAGTATCCAAATCGAATCTATCGTACCTCGTACCATAGAAAACCTTGAATTGTATGAAAATATTGTTAGCGGGTTTTATGAACAATACAAAAATATTGTTTTTAATATCACAAGTCTTGATTTTCATAATACAATCCATGCTTTTAAAGGGCTTGCCGGAACTATAGGAGCTAAAACACTTTATACACTCTCACTTAATCTAGAGTTAAATCCAAATCAAAAAGAGCTTCAAAAACTTCAAAAAGAGCTTACAAAAGTAATTTATGAGATAGAACAAAACTTTTTGCATGATAATAAAAAACCATCTTATAAAGAGCAAATCGAAGAAAAAGAGATAGAAGCACTCTTTAATGAGTTAAAAAAATTACTAAAAACTCAAAGACCGAAGCGAATAAATCCAGTTATGACAAAATTTGAAAATATAAAACTAAACGCTGCTCAAGAAGCTCTCTACCAAGAAATTGAAAAATTGGTAAAAAAATATGAATTTGACAAAGCAATTGAACAGTTAGAGATGTATTATGTATCTTCTTAATGTCTCTTCCCTCAATGAGCAGATAAAAACTCTTCTTGAGAGTACATTTGAGAGAGTTTTGGTGGAGGGGGAGCTTTCCCGTATAACCTTTCACAATAGCGGTCATGTCTACTTTACGCTAAAGGATGAGAACTCTACCATAAAAGCCGTGATTTTTAAAGCAAACGCCGCAAAGCTAAAGTTTCAACTTCAAGAGGGTTTAAAAGTAATTCTTGACGGGGCGATAACGCTTTATAAACCGCGCGGTGAGTACCAGATAAACTGTTTTACCATTCAGCCATCGGGACATGGTGCTTTGGCATTGGCATTCGAACAGCTAAAAAGTAAACTCTCGTCTCAAGGCTATTTTGAAGTTTCCAGAAAAAAACAACTTCCTAAATTTCCAAAAAAAATTGCTCTTATAACATCTGCAACCGGTGCTGCTGTGCAAGATATGCTCAGAGTTGCCCAAAATAGATACAGAGTTTTGGAGATCGATATTTACGATGTTTTGGTTCAGGGAGAAAATGCTGCCCCTTCTATCGTAAAAGCTCTCTCTTTGGCGGATACCAAAGGGTATGATATTATCGTGATAGGTCGCGGCGGCGGAAGTATGGAAGATCTATGGGCTTTTAATGAAGAGAGTGTTGCAGATGCGATTTTTAAAGCCCAAACGCCTATCGTTTCTGCCGTAGGTCATGAGATAGACTGGGTTATAAGCGATTTTGTAGCAGATCTAAGAGCGCCTACACCTAGTGCGGCTATGCAGATGATACTTCCAGATACAAATGAACTATACCAATATATTGACTCTCTTTCATCCGCTTTTGCTCAAAAAATAGAACAAAAAATCTATAACTCTAAGCAGGAACTTGAGCATCTTGTTAACTTGTATACACAACACTCCATAGAGAGAAAAATAACACAAAAAATAGATGAGATTAAGCAGGTAAAAGAGATATTTAGCCAAACGATTTCATTTAAGATGCAAAGCTTTTCTAAAGATATTGAACTTGTAAAAAATAGATTTCCGCATGTCATGGAGAGCAAACTTACTATTGCTCAAAATCAAGTGCATGCATTGCAAAAAATGTTAGAATCCAACCATCCAAAACTAAGAAGTAAAAAGGGTTTTGCGCAAATCTCTAAAGATTCAAAAGTTATTGATATCGCTTTGCTTGAGGTGGATGAGATTTTTGACTTGACGAGTGATGAAGTTATTTTAAGCGCAAAAGTTCTTAAAAAAATAAATATATAAGGATTCGTATGAATTATCCGGAGTTTTTTAACAGTGTAGAGAGTATCAAAGTTGTAGATCCGTTGGCAAATGTTTTAGGTGCGTTTGAGGATGGCATATATGAGTTTACATTTTTAGATGTGGTAAAAGCGGCAGGGCACAGCTGCCCGACTGTTGCAGGTGCTTATCTGATAACTTTGGAGGGTTTAAAAGCTCTCTACCCAAACGCTCCTGTAGTAAGAGGCGAGGTAAAGGTGAAGTTTAAAGAGTCTCTTGAAGACGGAGTTGCCGGAGTTATAAGCAATGTTGTATCACAAATCACTGGTGCAACTGATAAAAGCGGTTTTAAGGGCTTGGCAGGGAAATTCGCAAGACACTCTTTGATGGATTTTGATGCAAAAATCAGTTCATCTGTTAGATTTACAAGAGTTGATAACTCAAAAAGCGTAGATGTTTACTATGACCCTTCATCAATCGGCGGAAGTCCAAAAATGCAGCAGTTGATGCAAAAAATGATGGGCGGCATGGCAAATAAAGATGAGATAAAAGAGTTCGGCGCGCTCTGGCAAGAGAGAGTAGAGAGAATCATGAACAATATACCGAGTGTTATAAAAGTTGTGAAAAATTAGGTTATTTTTATAATTGTTGGATTCCGAATCAAGTTCGCAAGTGACGCTGGTTAGGTCACTATGAACAAGTTTTGGGGTCTAAAAAATGAATTAACTAGAGATTTCAATTTTGTAGAACTAGGAATGAGTATTAGTATTCCACATTTGAACAAATACCCTTATAAGTTATTTCCAAATCTTCATTTGCATCAAATAGTTTTAGTTCAAATGGTATTTGTATACAAACACTTTTAGAGGCAATAGCTCTTGAAAATGTCAATATGTATTTTTCACCATTATTTGATTTGTACTCATAAATTGATTTTCCGTCACTTGCATTTTTATAACTATATGTCATGTTATTATTAGTGACCAATCCGTTTTTTATTCCAGTAAAATTAATCAATTTTTGGTCTTGTTTTAGAAGAAGCACTTCATCATCAATATTTGGATATTTTATTGATGTTATTTTTCCAATATAATTAATGTTTTCTAAAATCTCATAAACATCACATTTGTCAATTGTATAGCCGAGAGCTCTTAAAAAAGTTTCTTTAAGAGAAAAAGATCCTCTTATAAGATATTGTATAATTTGCAAAAGTAATATTGGAATATATCCAATTAATACCATAGAAATCTTGTACCACAACTCATTAGTTTGCAGCGTAGTAATTACAGTTACAACCCATAAAATTGAAAGTAACCAACCTATAAAAAATAAAATTCTTAAAAATCTTCTTAGCATATTGTAGTCCTTATGATAGAAAAATAGAAATAAAAAGCAATCTATGATTTGATTTTATATATAAATTTCATTACCCAAATAAATAAGTCGCATTTTTAAAACTCTCAAGCTCTTCTTCGCAATCTTCTCTTGATGGAGGCAATTTAATTCGATCTATTATTATAATGTATAAGCTACACATATTAAATATATAGCTTTCTTTTGAAACATGATACTTTGGATGATATTTTTCAAAGGTAAGTACTATATTTATCTTATTGAATAGTTCTTTCCTAAATTCATTATAGATATCAGGATAAAGTTCTTTTATTTGTTCTATACAAAAATTAATTTTATTTAAGCTCCTATATGATAATCCATAGTTATACCCAAGTAAGTATTTAAAGCGTGCATATGAAGCTAAACTTTGCTCATTTATTACTGTCCCAATGAACGCATTGTTAGCTTGATTGCTGATTTCTTGTAATTTTTCAAGAATAGTTGAATCCATAATAAACCTCTTTTTTAGTGTGAAATTTTTTTAATTGCCCACATACCTATAAAAATTTCTCTTGCTGCTGAATTATCAATACCATATATTTCTTTTAGCTTTTTTGATGGAATTTTTCCATTATTGTTTTCTACTAACTCTAATATTTTTTCATAATCTCTAGCCATCTGTAAAGCTACTTTATGATATTTTGTCTGATTCACTATATAACCACACTACACTTAATATTTATTCACAATGCGTTTCTTTTGAGTCTGAAACTCTTCCTCAGTTATAATACCATCATCGCGCAACCCTTGTAGCTTTTTGAGTTCAGAATATAAGTCACTACTATTTTGAACATTAACATTTTCATCTTTTTGAATTTTAATAGTTGGTGTTTTCG
Organism: Sulfurimonas sp. RIFOXYB12_FULL_35_9; assembly: GCA_001829715.1. GTDB lineage: Bacteria > Campylobacterota > Campylobacteria > Campylobacterales > Sulfurimonadaceae > Sulfurimonas. The sequence goes on along the minus strand of MICC01000122.1, from coordinate 7,214 downwards.
TGCTATCAAAATCACCTGCTCTTCCAAACGAATCCACTTTTCCTTTAACAAGGCGAACATAGTATGGAGTTGTCCATCCTCTAACTGCGTTATCGTGTGTCTCCGATAGTCGATAATTCAAATATTCAATGCCTCCTTGAGCGCTTACGCTTACAGGATTACCTATAGCGGTGACTACTTCCTCTTTACTCATTCCGATTGAGACATTATTTAACTTTCCTGATGTAGCACAGCCGCTCAAAAAATACAAGCTACTGAGCAACAATCCGTATTTTACAATTTTCATTTTTGTTCCTTATGCAAATTACTTTTCCTATAGAAATGATTTCTATATATAATTGATGAAAAATTCTACAAAAACTAAACTTATAGAAAACTTTTCTATGGGAATAAATTTATGTTAAATATACCGGAAATTGTTACAGAAGATGAGATTGAAAATTTTTTTGAAGTGATTTCTTGTAATGTTAAACGAATTAGAAATGAAAAAGGATTAAGTCAGTTAGAGGTTGCTTTATCCATAGGGCAAAAATCATCTGGATTTTATGCAAATACCGAAAACTATAAGCATGGGAAACATTTTAATTTGATTCATTTATTAAAACTTTCAAAGCTTTTTGATGTACCCATTGAAGAGTTTTTTAAACCACTCGAATAATTTTATAAATGTCGTATTGATATTTTATCTATCCTACTTTTTGTATATTTTTTTAGATATTATCTTACATTATGTCAACTTTTTTATTAAATTTTATATTTATAGTAATTTTTTAGTAATTATTATAGTGTATAATCCAAAAAAAAGAGGATTATAATATGGCTTATTTTGATAATGCAAAAGTTGATGATGAAGTTTACGGTTTAGTATTTGGTCCTGGCAAAATTATTCAAATCTTTGACAATAGCCATTACAAAATAATGGTTGATTTTAAAAACGGCTATGAAGTTCCCTATACCGAGGATGGCGTCCCGGGATGGGGAAATTTTAACAAACAGACACTTTTTTATAAAAACGATATAGATCTTACAGATGTAGATTTCTCTCCTATTACTAAAATACTCTCTATTAAGAAAATCATTAAACTGCAAGATAAGAAAAAGCTTCAAGTAAGACTTCCATCGGGAATCTGGAAAAGCGTAAAAAAAGCCGAACACTCTTATGTTGAAGATCTGCTTGAAAAAGAGAAATACCACATGTTTAGAAAAAAACCTTCAAAAAAAGAAGATGTTTAGCCAAGTGAGTTCATCTTGCTACTCTCGTACCATTGAAACCCCAATCGGTAGGATACTTGCAAAAGCAAATGATGATGCACTCACTTATCTTGATTTTATAGATGATAAGGTCGTAGATGAGAACTCAAACCATCATCTTTTAATAGAGTTAGAAACAGAACTCAGAGAATATTTTGCAAAAAAACGACAAGTTTTTAAAATACCTCTCTCTCCAAGCGGAACAGCATTTCAAACTGGTGTTTGGGCAACACTATGCACAATACCATATGGATTAACTCTCTCGTACGCAGATGAAGCAAAAAGATTCGGCAACCCAAAAGCCACAAGAGCAGTAGCAAATGCAAACGGCAAAAATCCCATCTCCATCCTCATCCCATGTCACCGTGTTATCTCATCAAACGGCAGTATAGGCGGATATAGCGGAGGATTATGGAGAAAAGAGTTTTTACTCTCCCTTGAGAAAGAGTAGTATTTTATTTAAGCACCAAAGAGGGAAAGTAGGTATGAAGAGTAACTGCTGTTTGTGCCGAGATCTTTTTCATCAGCTTATCGAACTTATCCTCTTCATTCCATTTTGGTTGTGCTACACCGCTAAGTTCAGAGAGCCTATTTTTCGCATCGTATGCAACCCCGATAGTGTCTATGAGACCGACATCTTTTGCTTGATGAGCTGTAAATATATGAGCATTGGCAAAGCTGTCTCTTTTTTTGATATCAAGCCCTCTTGCATTTGCCACATCTGATGTAAAAAGATCGTAAGTACCGTATATTACTTTGTTTAACTCATTTTTCTCATACTCTGTCCACTCTCTGTCGGTTGCTCCGACTTTTTTATATTTTCCGGCTTGTACACTTTGGGATTTGATGCCTACTTTACTCATAAGCTCGCTTACGTCTGCCCCTTGCATGATGACACCGATGCTTCCGACCATAGATCCCGGATTTGCGATTATCTCATTTGCCCAGATACTTGCATAGTAGCTTCCGCTTGCAATCGTTCCGCTAGCATAGACAACAACTGGTTTTAGCTCTTTTGCTCTTTTTATCGCATAAGCAATTTCTATGGATGGCGCAACCGCTCCGCCCGGAGAGTCGACATTTAGCAAGATGCCTTTGATAGAATTGTTCTTCGCCGCCTCATCAATTTGCGCTACAACCTCTGAAACTTCCATAATCGGACCAAAAAGATTAATCTGCTGAAGATTGTTCGGCGTTAGATCTTTATTGCTTGTGGGTGCAAAAATCAGAAAAACTATGAGCAAAAATATCATAGCTTTAAAATGTTCTTGAATGAATTTCATTGTCGCTAAAATTGGAGAAAATATACTTTTTATAAACTGCATCTACTACCTTTTTTTCAACGTTCCGTTGACATAAACTTTTGAGATATTATATCTGTGCAGTATTAAATGAATGGCTAACTCATCGTTTGGCTCTTTATCCAGATCTAAAACTATCATGTCTGCATTTTTACCCTCTGTTATTTCGCCCGTATTTAGACCAAGAGCATCGGCCGCATTTTTAGTAACGCTCATGATGAGTTTTTTTGCCAACTCTAAAAGAGGCATATTTGAGTGCATAAAAAGGGCACACTTCATCTCTTCAAAGAGGTCAAGTTTATAGTTTGAACTTAGCCCGTCTGTGGCTAAAACCCATCTTATACTCTCTTTTTCAAGCTTTGTCAGATCTAGTACACCGTTGCCAAGCAGTCTGTTTGAGATCGGGCAGTGAATAATGGTATGCTGACTTGATGCAATAGTTTTTAGCTCATTTTCATTTGCTTTGACTACATGCGTCAGCAGTGTTTTGTGTTCGTTAAAATGTTCTAGAAACTCGCTTGAATCACTTACCGCACTGTTTTGTTTAAGAAGATTTTCAAAAAAATCTTTGAAATCACCTTTACTGCTATCAAGCCACTCTCTCTCTGCACTGCTTTCCATGAAGTGAGCGGTTAGTTTTAGATTTTCATCTTTTACCTTGCAGAGTGCTTTTTTTATCAAAATCGGATGAACGGAGTACGGTGAGTGGATGGCGACTGCCGGATAAAAACCTTCTCTTTTAACACTTTTTGAAGCATCAAGCCTTGCCAAAAAATCGCCAAAAAGTGCATCTGCCATTGTAGCCTGTGAGCCTATAAGTTCATTGAAAAAAACAACATTTTGAGGCGCACTTGCACATGCTTCCAGATCCATTCCGTGAGAACTTACCGCACCGAATGTCGTAATTCCGCTCTCAAGCATAGAATCAATCGCTTTTGACATGCACTCATTTTGGCAACCGCCTATAAGTTCTTCTCTGTTTTCTATAACGCTGTAAAGCCAAGATATAAAATCTCCGTAAGAGAGATTTGTCTTATTTGCACTAAATTCTACATGTACATGAGCGTTAATAAGTCCGGGCATAAGAAGAGAATTTTTTTGAAGTGTAGTTATCTCTGCATTTGGAAACTCTTTTTTTAACTCTTCAAGCGGTGCTATTTTTTTTATAGTTTTGTCAAAAGCAACCGACATATTTGATAGTAGTGTATCAGGCGTTAAAATATAGTTGGGAGTAATTATTTGCATATTTTATCTTTTTTGAAAATTTAAAATAGATTATGCTTTATTTAGATAAAATAGCTCCTTAAAAATTGTGATTTAATAAAGGTAAAATATGAAAATAGTAGTGATTCAAGGACCAAATTTAAATATGTTAGGCATAAGAGAACAGCAAGTTTACGGTCCTATGAAGTTAGAGCAGATACATACACAAATGAGAGAGTTTGCGACTCAAAGCGGATTGGAGATAGAGTTTTTTCAAAGCAATTTTGAGGGCGAACTGGTAGATAAAATTCAAGAATGTTACGGCGATGCAAACGGTATTATTATCAATGCAGCGGCATATACGCATACATCAATCGCTATTCGTGATGCGATTTCAGCTGTAAATCTTCCTACTATTGAGGTTCATATCAGCAATATTCATCGCCGTGAAGAGTTTAGAAAGCAAAATATGATTGCTCCTGTCTGTACATCTTCAATCGTAGGTTTTGGTCCATTTGGATATCATCTTGCAATGGTTGGCATGGTGCAAATAATGAATGAGATAAAAGCAGTTCAAGAGATGCAAAAACAAGCCTCTGAAACAAACTAAGTTTTATGTATATAAAGCGTAAATTGGGTAAAGGTTTAGAGAGTTTCAAAAATTTACGCTTTAGTTGTCAAAATAGCTCCGAGAGTTCGCATAGGTATCTTGTGACTCTGGGCGTTGGCGGAAATGTCGGTGACGCAAGGAGAAGATTTGAGCGTTTATACCTATTCCTCAAAAAAGACAAAAGGGTTCATCTGTTTCAAACATCGTTGATTTTAAAAAATCCTCCTTTTGGTTTTATAACTCAGGATGATTTTTTTAATTCAATAATTTTACTCAAAACAACTATGCAGCCGAAGCCGTTTTTAAGTTATTTAATGAGATTAGAGAAAAAATTTGCACGCAAAAGAAGCTTTGCGAATGCTCCAAGGACACTAGATTTGGATATTATTTTTTTTGATAACAGAGTTGTTAAGACACCAAAACTTCAAATTCCGCATGCAAAGTGGTTTGAGAGACAGAGTGTGTTGATTCCACTAAAGGATATATATAGATGAAGATATTGACTTTTACGGGAAGAACACCATCTGAGGCACTCAAAAAAGCCAGATTAGATCCAAACTATGAAAATATGCTTCATATCGATACAAAAGAGATACAAAAAAAATCACTGGGTCGTGAAGCTCTTTACGAGATAGTGATGGGTATAGAGAGCGATGCGTTGCATAGTACATATGAGAAAACAAGTACGATACCAAAAGATGGCAGACCTCTTACTCAAAAAAGCGCAGATGTTTTATATGACATCTCTTATGCAGCACAGCAAATATCTAAAATCGCTGATGTAAGAGATCCTCTTTATGAGTATCAAGAACCTAAATCACAAGCTACATTTGAGCCAAAAGAGCTTAAAGAGATAAAGGCAGAAATAGCAAAACTGGGCGATAAAGTAAAAATTATCCAAAATATGTTCTGGGATGAAAAATCGCCTGAGTTGGAGAGTCATATCCCATCGGAGTTTGCAGAGATCTATCGCCTTGCACACCAGAGCGGGATGAACAGAGAGCATCTTGATGCTATCATGAGAATGACGTTGGAACACATGCCATTTAGAATGAGAGAAAATTCAGCAACTATTAAAAGATATTTCCAGACGCTTCTTAGAAAAATGGTACCTGTAAGACTTGAAAGCATGCCATCGGTCGGAAATAAGAAAGTTGTGATGCTGGTCGGTCCTACAGGAGTAGGCAAAACAACTTCAGTCGCAAAACTGGCTGCAAGATACTCATACCTTATGCAAAAAAAATATAAAGTCGGTCTGGTTGTGCTAGATACTTACCGTATCGGTGCGGTCGAGCAGTTGATGCAGTATGCAAGAATGATGAAACTGGGTATTGAGACGGTTGTAGACCCGATAGATTTTGCAAGTGCACTTGAGTCTCTTAGATATTGTGACTACATTCTTATCGATACTATGGGATCTAGTCCTTACGATAAAACTAAAATAGAAAAAATTTACGAGTGTTTAGAGGGAAATGATACAAAATACAACATCGATGTCGTTTTAGTTATGCCGAGTTCTATAAAATATGAAGATTTAAAAGCAACGTATGAGAATTTTTCAACTCTAAATGTAGATACTCTTATGTTTACTAAGCTGGATGAGACAAGAGGTTTTGGAAATATATTTTCTCTTGCATACGAGACGAAAAAACCGATAAGTTATTTTTCTGTAGGACAGGAAGTTCCCGAAGATCTGGTCTGTGCTAGCAGTGATTTTTTAGTAGAGTGCTTATTAAACGGCTTCAATAGGAGTAAAATATGATAGGCAATCAGGCACAAAAGCTAGAGGAACTCATCTCATCTTCCGCACAAAAGAGATCTAAAAAAACCCGTTTTATCGCCATAACAAGCGGAAAAGGCGGTGTCGGGAAAAGTACGATAAGCTCAAATTTGGCATATGTACTCTCTCAAAGCGGTCTTAATGTCGGTATATTTGATGCTGATATCGGTCTCGCAAATTTGGATGTAATGTTTAATGTAAAAATAAAGAAAAATATACTGCATGTACTAAAGGGTGAAGCGACTGTCTCTGATATTCTGATTCCTATTACGAGAAATCTTATACTTATTCCGGGTGAGAGCGGTGATGAGATACTAAAATACTCTGACAAAGCTCTGTTTGAGCGGTTTATGCAAGAAGCCGAGGTTTTGGATAAGCTTGATGTGATGATAATAGACACCGGCGCGGGTATAGGAGAGCATATTCAGATGTTTTTAGATGCAGCAGATGATGTTATAGTCGTTACAGTACCCGATCCTGCGGCTATAACGGATGCATATGCCACTATAAAAACAATTGCAACTTCAAGAAATGATATAAGTTTGATAATGAATCAGGTTAAGAGTGAAAAAGAGGCGGTAGCGGTATATGAAAAGATAAAAAAAGTAGCACTGGCAAATATTGGGGATAAGCTGAATTTAAAACTAATAGGAAAGATTAACAGCGATGTCAAGGTCTCTTCTTCGGTTAAACAGAGAGCACTTTTTGCTCTTGAACATCAGGGTTCATCAGTGCATAAAGATATCGTTGACATAGCAAATGCAATTAATAAAAATTTGGAACGGGATGTGCTTGTTACATCTAGTGAAAGCGGATTGTCTGGGCTTTTTAGACGCTTGATAAAACATTTTTAAATCAAATTTGAGGCAGTTTTAGATGTTGGGTGAAAATTTTGTATATTTTTTTACTGTTCAAGGCTTTTTTGTAGGAATAGTTTTTGGTATACTAAAATCATTTGATGCAGAGGGTTTGCTTATATATACATTTTTTATAACTGCATTTTTTTATCTTTTTTCTCATATAATCATTGCATTTTACTATAGAACAACAATCGGAAAACTTTACTTTT
>MICC01000121.1:525-54014 GCA_001829715.1 Sulfurimonas sp. RIFOXYB12_FULL_35_9 | reverse complement strand
TAATATACGGGATTTTAAAATGGATATTAAAAAAATATATATGGATTCAGACGCTCTTTTAGAGGGACATTTTAAACTAAGCAGCGGCAACCACTCACAATTTTATCTCCAGTCTGCAAAAGTTTTGGAAGATCCAAAAACAGCAAAACTTTTAGCCGATGCACTGGCTCTGCAAATCAAAGAGAGCGGTATCAAAATAGACACTGTTTGTGCCCCCGCTCTTGGCGGACTTATCGCCGGTTTTGCACTTGCAACGGCACTTGATTGCAGATCTATATTTGCAGAGAGAGTAAACGGAGAGATGTCTATTCGCCGCGGATTTGAGGTAAAGAAGGGCGAAAGAGTTTTGATGTGTGAAGACATCATTACAACCGGCGGTTCTGCGATGGAAGCGGCAGCCGTTGTGAAAAGTCTTGGCGGAGAGATAGTCGGTGTTGCAGCCTTAGCAAATCGCGGTTTTTGTAAACGCCAAAACAGCGATGTTACAACAAAGCCAAACTGCCGCCTTCCGCAGGATATCCCGTTTTTTGCACTTGCTGATTTTACATTTGAGATGTACTCACCTGAAGATTGTCCAATGTGTAAAAATGGAAGCGAAGCTATAAAACCCGGATCAAGAGGAAACTGATCAAGACGCTGTTTGTGAAAAAAATTGTACTTTTTTTAGCATTTTTGCTTTTTTGGCAAAATCTAAATGCCTCTGATAACGCTCTAAACGATGATGAGTTGAAAAAGATGATTGGCAGAATGTTAATCGTCGGATTTGACGGTGAGAGCGTGGATGAGAGAAGTAAAATAGTCAAACAGATACAGAAATATAATCTCGGCGGCGTCATACTCTTTGACCGCCATTTCCACGACAGAACCAAAACAAAAAATATAAGCTCGCCGCAACAACTTAAAACGCTTACCGCATCTCTCAAATCTTTTGCAAAAAAACCGCTTCTTATCTCCGTGGATCAAGAAGGCGGAAGAGTTGCAAGACTCAAACCTGCATACGGATTTGACGCAACCCCATCGGCTAAAGTCGTCTCAGAAATGGATGAATACATGACGAAACATGTATACGACTCTTTGGCAAAAACACTCAAGAACAGCTCAATTAATTGCGACTTTGCACCGGTGGTTGATTTGGCTTTAAACCCAAAAAACAGCGTTATCGTCGGACTCAACCGCTCTTACGGAAGCAGCCCTAAAGAGGTTGTAAAATACTCAAAAATCTTTATAGACTCACTCAAAAATGAAAATATTATAAGCGTGGCAAAACATTTTCCCGGTCACGGCTCATCGCTTGGAGATTCACATGAAGGATTTGTAGATGTGAGCAAAACATGGAGCGAGGTTGAGCTTGAACCATACAAAGAGCTTATAAAATTAGACTCTCTTTCGATGATTATGAGCGCACATGTGTTTAACTCAAAGCTTGACGAAAAGTACCCTGCAACACTCTCTTATAATGTAAATACAAAACTGCTACGTGAAAAACTGCACTTTAGCGGTGTCGTTGTAAGCGACGACCTTCAAATGGGAGCGATTTTAAAACATTACACGCTCAAAGAAATCGTTACGCTCTCCATAAATGCGGGGGTTGATATGCTTCTATTTGGCAATCAGCTCGCAACTCAAGATATCGATGAACTTATAGAGCTGATTTTTATCCAAGTAAAAAGTGGTGAAATTAGCTATGAACGTATACTTGAATCCAACAAAAGAGTAGAACTCTTGCATAAAAACATATAACATGCAGAGTGCTTTTTCCACACTCGACTGGCTTGTGTTTGGTCTCTATTTCCTAATTATTACGGTTACCTCCGTAATACTTAGCCGCACAAAAATAGAGTCTTCTCGCGATTTTTTCATTACCAAAAATCACATGTCGACATTTGCGGTTGCCATATCGGTAATAGCCACTTCACAATCAGCTGCCACATTTTTAGGCGCTCCGGAATATTCATACAGAAATGATTTCACATTTATCGGTTTTTACTTCTCCGGAGTGCTCGGAGCTTTTTTTGTGGCTTTTGTGCTTATTCCGAGATTTTATGCGATGAAAGCCGTTACTGTTTATGAACTCTTAGAGCTAAGATACGGAGAGAGCGCAAAAAAACAGGCAGGAGTAATGTTTCTCCTCGGACGGATTTTAGCAAGCGGTGCAAGGCTGTACATCGGTGCACTTGCCATCTCTATGATTTTGTTTAACGATATAATCTTTTTACATGTAAGCATATCCATCTTTATCTTGATGGCAGGCTCGGTCGCTTACTCATATTTCGGCGGCATCCGCTCTATCATCATCAGCGACATAATTCAAGCTGTTACCTACATTACTGCTGCACTTTCGGTACTTATATTTCTATACTATTCGCTTGAAAATGTGGAGATTATAAAAACGCTCAAAGAGCACAATAAGCTTGTTTTTGTAGACACCTCTTTTAGCGGAGAGTTCAACCTTATCGGGCTTTTTAGCGGATGGCTTTTGCTAAACATCGCGGCATACGGGCTAGATCAAGATTTAACGCAAAGGGTTCTCTGCTGTAAAAACAAGAGTGAAGCCACAAAATCATTATTTATCTCAACGCTTCTTACCGTCCCTATCGTTATGATTTTTTTAGCCATCGGCGCACTTTTATATCTTTTTTACAACCAAAGCAGTGTCGTACAAAATTTTCAAGGTGAAAAAATAACTATCTTTATGTACTATATACTAAACGAAATGCCCGAGGGCCTAAGAGGTTTGGTTACGGTCGGAGCGGTTGCAACTGCACTCTCCAGCACAACATCTGTTTTGGGCGCTATGGCTTCGGTGGCGGTTGAAGATCTCTATAGACCATGGAAGATAAAAAGAGGTCAAAGTGACGAAAAACATTTTATAAAAGCATCAAGATTTGCAGTGCTTTTCTTCGCATTTGCTCTCTCTTTGATGGCGATGATAAGCTATTTCTGGCAACGATACAGTGATTTATCGCTTATAAGTTTTGCTCTTGGAGTTATGGCTTTTGCCTATACCGGACTTTTAGGAGTCTACTTCAGTGCGATTTTTACGAAAAGAGGAAACAAAGTAACAGTTTTTTGGGCTTTTATAGGCGGTTTTACGACAGTTTTAGCTCTTCAACCTTATACTTTTGGAATTGAACTTGGTTTTTCATGGCAGATAACCATCGGAACTGCCGTAGCATTTCTAATTACTCAACTTGGAGTCAAAAATGAGTGAATTTTATATCGGCATAATGTCGGGAACAAGCCTTGACGGAATAGACATAGCATATTGTGAGATTAAGCCGCATAGCTTTGAACTGCTTCATGCAGGAGTATATCCTTTTGACAAAAAGCTAAAAATCGATATCCTAAGTGCAATAAGCACTTCTACAACTCTAAAAACAGTAGGCGAACTTGATACGCGCTTAGGTGAAATGTATGCCGATGCAATAGAGAGTTTTATATCTGAAAACAAAATAGATAAAAGTACAATAGATGCTATTGGCTTACATGGTCAAACACTTTGGCATGAGCCAAATAGCGCATATCCTTTTTCTATGCAGTTGGGTAATCCTAATGTTGTAACAGCACAAACAGGTATTAGAGTCGTAAGTGATTTTAGAAGAAAAGATATAGCGCTCGGCGGTCAGGGCGCTCCTTTTGCACCTGCTTTTCACAACTATATCTTCTCAAGACTTGAGGGAGATATAAGCGTACTAAACATAGGCGGAATGGCAAATTTAACTCTTCTTGGCGATAATCTTATAGGCTATGACACCGGATGCGGCAATGTGCTTATGGATTACTGGAACTCACAGCACAACAGTACAGCATATGATGAAGACGGCAGATGGGCAAAGTCGGGAACTATGAATGCAGACCTGCTTAAGATAATGCTGCAAGAACCTTATTTCTCCATGGAAGCTCCAAAAAGTACGGGCAGAGAACTTTTTAACTCAAAATGGGTTGAGGGGCAACTTGAGAAGTTTTCACAAAAAAAGGGAGGCTCTTTTCATATTAAAAACAGGGATGTTCAGGCAACACTTTTGGAGCTAACCGTACACAGCATAGCAAACGAAGTTAAAAAAACATCCACAAATCTGCTTATCGTATGCGGCGGCGGCATTAAAAACAGCTATCTTATGGAGAGACTAAAAGCCGAACTAAAGGATATTGAGGTAGCTTCAAGCGATGAGTGCGGTGTAAGCAGCGAGTTTATGGAAGCTATGGCATTTGCATGGCTCGCACATGAGAGAGTACATAAAAAACATGTCAAACTATCCTCCGTTACGGGAGCGTCAAAAAATTCTATTTTAGGTGCACTATATGAGTAAAATAAAAGCGTGGCTAGAGGGAACTTCTTACAAAAATTATAGTATTGAGACTAGTTTGGCAGATGCTAGTTTTAGAAAATATTACAGACTCAGAGACGGTGATAAGACGGCTCTTTTGATGGACTCTTCGTTAGAATTAAACTCTTTAAAATCATTTTTGGATGTTAACGCAAGGCTCATAAGTGCAGATGTTTGTGCACCTAAAATTTTAGAACAAAACTTAGAAGAGGGTTATCTGATTTTAGAAGATTTTGGGACTGTACACTATTTAGATCTGCTCAATCAAAACAATTACAAAGCATTTTATACAAAAGCTATCAACTCAATTTTAAAAATGCAAAAAGCCGATACCGATGGGCTGCCGCTTTATGACAAAGAGTTCTTACATGCAGAGATGAACTTAATGCAGGATTGGTATATTGAAAAATTTCTGCATGTAAAGCTTAGCGAGGCTCAAAAAGAGCTTATTAAAAGAACGCTGGAAGCAATTTCATCTGTAGTACTGCAACAGCCTCAAGATGTTTTTGTACATCGTGATTTTCACTCAAGAAATATTATGCTCAAAAATGATAAAAAAATCGGAATTATCGACTTTCAAGATGCTATGAGCGGTGCTATTACTTATGATCTTGTCTCACTTCTCAAAGATTGCTACGTCGCTTACGACCGTAAAGAGATAAAAAAACTTGCTTTAGAGTTTCGTGATAAAAAAGGACTTAAAGTTGATGACGAAACATTTATAAAATGGTTTGATTTTATGGGGCTTCAAAGACATATAAAAGTGCTTGGCATATTCTCACGCCTCTACATACGTGACGGTAAAAACGGCTACTTAAAAGATATACCGCTCACGCTAAAGTATGTTCTTGATACGGCAGGCAGATACAATGAAACCAAAGATTTTGCCACTTTTTTAGGTAACTTAAAATGAATGCAATGATCTTAGCGGCCGGACGAGGAGAGAGAATGCGTCCGCTTACCGATAAGATACCAAAACCTCTGCTGGAAGTTCATGGCAAATCGCTCATCGTCTGGCATATAGAAAAACTCGCTTCACTGGGCTTTAAAAAGATTGTTGTCAATATAGACCATCTCGGAGATTTGATACAAAAAAGATTGGGTGACGGCTCGGAGTGGGGAGTAAGTTTAATCTACTCTGATGAGAGCAAAAGCGGAGCATTAGAGAGTGCAGGCGGTATCATAAAAGCACTTCCGCTGCTAGAGAGTGAAAAATTTTTGGTAGTAAACGGAGATATTTGGTGTGACTATGAGTTTGATAGCAGTTTTGATATAGGCGATGATGCGGCACATCTTATTTTAGTTGCAAACCCCATTCACAACCTAAACGGAGATTTTGCTCTTAATAAAAACAGGGTTATAAACGATGCCAAAGAGAGATTTACATTTTCTGGGATAGGTTACTACTCTTCAAAGCTATTTGATTCTCTAAGGTCAGAAAAAGCACCGCTTGCACCGCTTTTAAGAGAAGCAATACAAAAAGATAAAATCAGCGGCTCTCTTTACAAAGGAAGGTGGCATGACATAGGAACACCGCAAAGACTTGCGGAGGCAAACTCTACTTTTGTATAAACTGTCCGCACCCTTTTACTTCAGTGCCTTTGAATGTTTTATAATCTTTGTTGCCGTCCAAATATGACTGAAATCTAGCGCACTCTTTGCTTTTTAGACATATTTTGTTATCACATGCTTTATCTACTTCCATGAAAATCCTCTCTTGTATTTTTTTGAAATTATATATTATTACCCTCTATTTGACTTTAAATGGTATACTAAAAGATATAAAGAAGGGGTTTTTACGTAATGTTTAAAATATTTTTAATGCTTCTAGTTAGCACTTTGCTTTTTGCGGATTATGATAACTGCGAATTTGAAAACAAGAATTATGTCGAGATTTGTAAAAGATCTGTCCAAAACGGCGTAAGCTATGAGTATGCGAACAGCTTTTTACTTTCAAGTCTAAAAACTCAAAAGTTTGATGAGATAAGTTTTGAGTACCTCCAGCCCAAACATATAAAAACACATAAAAAGAATGAGAAAAAAGCTAATAACGTACTTATAAAATTTATACCCGAAGTGGTAGAACATCTAAAAACTTACAGTGAAGTTTACGACTATACTGAGGAAAAATATGGAGTTAACCGTGAAATAGTAGCTGCCATTTTACTAAAAGAGACAAAACTGGGAAAAATAGTGCCAAAGCATGATGCTTTTATCGTCTTTAACACTCTTGTCGTGAGAACGAAACCAAATAGCCCAAGGGAAAAATGGCTTTTAAACATGGGAAAAACAAATATGGTATCCATCATCACATACTGTTACAAAAAAGAGATAGCTCCCGATGAGTGCAATCTGCCAAGCTCTTACGCAGGAGCTATCGGTATACCGCAGTTCATGCCCGATAGTTTTGTTTTTGCAGAGGGTTACAAAACAGAAATGGCAGATTTGACAAAAATGGAAGATGCGATAGTATCTGCAACGAAATTTTTGCATACAAAAGCTGATTTTACGGAACTCATTGACTGGGATAAAATACCTGATATCGCAGATCTAGAGTCAAAATGGTACGATTTTGAGTTTGAAAATGAAGATGCGTCATTTGTATATGCAAAAAACAAAAGCGGAGACAAAGAGTATAAATGTTTCACATGTGATAAAGAAGAGCTTGATTACTTAAGAGAATATACAAAAAAAGTCTTACGTTACAACAACTCCTCAAACTACGCTGTAGGCGTTATGCGTTTGGCGTATGAGGCACAAAAAGGGCTTACTCAAACTAAAGCGGAATAAGCATATTTTATTTTTGTACATTAATTGACAAATCAGTTTTTAGAGGTATCATAAAGAAAATAATCAACAACCGCTTCTCTTAAGCATCAATACATTAATAATATAAATAAACATAAAAATAATATTGGCTATAGCTGCTCCAATCACAAGTAAAGTAATCAGCCAATTATCTATAAGCATCATATAATTTTCGGAAACCATTTCATATACAAAGATCGCTGCTATTAAATGGAAATCAGCAGCCAAGTTAGAAGCTAAAAGGAGTGGACCAATTTTACTCCTATCCTTTATGCTCTTCATAGTTATAAAGATATTAACAACGAATGCTGCTAATAATAGATAAATTCCTTCTTGAATTATACTATGTATACTCATGTATACAATCTCAATGCTAAGGCATAGTGATAATATAATGAAAAAACTATATAGAAATTTTTCTGAATTCATAACAGCCTTCAATAATTTGATTTATTTTTTTAATAATTATAAGGTTTATCGTGTCAGGTTTTTATCAAAAAACAAGTAACTACTATCAAGAAAGTATCAAAATTATTTCAAATTGGATACACATCGGACACGGCACATTTGTTCAAATCCTTGAGAGCTTTTTTTCATCCCATTTGAAAAATCGATTATCCCTACACGCCCTTTCATGCTGTCATGCAATGTCCAATAACTGAAGTATGGGCAAAAGCCGATGAGATTGTGGGCGTCCTATTCGGGTCTATCAATGTATATAATTCTGCTGCATTAGAGATACGCCAATTTGTCATTCCGATATAATCTAAAGTTTCGCAATAAGCCATTGCACTTTTATAGCTCATTTGCCGCTCAGATGATGGTGCATCATCCTGCCATACCAAATTTTTACTAGGTTGTAATACAACATGCATTTGAGTATTTGGAATAAAATCTGCTCCAAAAAGATTCATTGCTGTCAATAATAAAATAAGTTGTTTCATGGTTAAACCTCCGCTCTACGTGATACTATTTATAGTTATAAAAATTATAGTTTTTTTAGTATCAGGTAAATCTCAAGATAATTTAAAAAAGGATAAAAAGAATATTAAAATATGAGTGGGCTTATACTTTATTAGCTTTTTCGTAATTTATATTGTAATATTCACTTGGAGATGTAACTTTTGCCAAAAATCTAAGGACAAACAAAAATACCAAAACACCACTAAAAATAAGAACATGGTAATTTGTGCTACTTGCAAATACATCAAAAATACTATTGAAATCTTCTTTGTTTATTTTCACAACATTTACGATAAATTCTCTAAGCGCCAAAATAATAAAAATATCTATTAAGATTCTTAGTTTTACTCTATTTTCATAAATAAAACCTATTAAAACCCTTACAATTTCTAAAAATATCATAAAATAGAGTGCATATATAACAACTTCCATAATCAAGCCAAAAACAGCAGCTATTAAAAACAGCGCAGCAGCTAGAAAAACCTCTAAATACAATCTATTTTGAAAAAACATTTTGACTTTTTCCATAATTCTCCTGAGTTAAAAAATTTAAATCACAGCAATTTACCCATGATGGATAAAATGATTACTTTATCGTTGGCTCATTCATACGATACCCCATGCCAGATTCGGTAACGATATATTGTGGCATCGATGGATTCTCTTCGATCTTTTTACGTAGCTGTGCCATAAAGACACGGAGATAATGGGTTTCATTCCCATATCCACGTCCCCACACATTTTCAAGGACAAAGGTATGGGTTAATACTTTCCCCTTGTTCTTTGCAAACAGAGCCAACAGTTCGAACTCTTTTTTTGTCAGTTTCACCGCTCTAGAATCAATTGTAACGGTTTTGTTCGCAAGATTAATAGTGAGTTTTCCGATGGTAATCTCAGTTTGGATTGATTCATCTTTGTCTCTGACACGACGGGAAAGTGCTTTGATCCGTGCAATCAGTTCACCGATACTGAAGGGTTTGGTGAGATAATCATCCGCCCCCATCTCCAATGCTTCAATTTTTTCAGATTCGATATCACGTGCACTGACGACTATAATCGGTATATCACTGAATATCTTAGCTTCTTTAATGAATTTTTTACCGTCTCCATCAGGAAGACCAAGATCAAGAAGCACTAAAGAAATCGGATTTTGGGATAGTGCTACGAGACCTGATTTGACTGAACCTGCTTTGATGAGTTCATATCCTGCCGCACCCAAAGAAATACTCAGCATTTTTTGAATTCCGCTATCATCTTCTACTAATAAAATAGTTCCCATGTTTACTCCTCTTTTGAATTCATTTGCGAATCGTTTGCGTCAATGGGAAGTGTAATCGTCAATACAAATTCACCGTAACGTTTAGTTGCGTTGATACTACCTTTATGCGCCTGAATGATCCCTCTGATGATTGAAAGTCCAAGACCGGAACCTTTGATTTTCGCCGACAATTCCGCCCGATAAAATTTATCAAAAATATTGGATAATTCAGACCCATCAATATCGCTTGGATTAGAAACACTCATTAAAAGATTAGCTCCCCGTTTAGCGGCATGAACCTTGATCTCTCCGGCTTTTGAGTATTTTAACGCATTATCAAAGAGGTTGAGCATCGCCTGTTCTAGCAGTGAAAAATCTCCTTTTATCGGTGGAGAATCTACATCAAAGCTAAAAGTCACATCGTCGCGAGGATGCTGTTTTAATGCTTTTTGATAGGCACTTCCGATAATATCATTTACGTCACACCAATCTTTTTTTAGATGCATCAATCCATTTTCCAATCGTGCAAAATCCAAAAGATTTTTTAGAATCCGCTCCATCTCAAAAGCACTCTCTTCAATGTTTTCCAATAACTCTTTTTCGGATGTATCGGAGATGGTAACATCTGGACTGTTGATTGTACTTACCGACCCAAGAATCGCGGCCAAAGGAGTTTTCAGTTCATGATAGACCGAGTTGAACAATACTGATGTCAGTTTTTCTGATGCCTCGATTAGTTTGATATGTTGATTTTGCCGAAAGAGACCGATACGCCATAGCGATACGGCAAATGTATTCATAAAAGCGGAGAGCAGTTCATATGTCGGAGCGTCCAATACCGGTAACTCAACCGCAACGACGGCTACGGTTTTATCAAACGCTTTGGAAGGGAAAAAAGTCATTTCGACATTGGGCATCGTATTGGTAAATTTTCCGGCACTCTCACCGTTGCGATAGACCCATTGCGTACATGCCTGATCATTGGATGAGACACGAAAATAATTGCACTCATCATGACTGAGCATCTCACCATTCACAATCGCCGAAACAACTTTGAGTTTATCAGAATCATCAGGAATCAGCACCATCGTTTTTGAACCGAAAATAGCATATAGTTTTTCTACCGCAAATTGTGAAGCATCCTCCTCGTTTTCGAAATTACCCAATTTTGAGCTGAGTTCATAAAGTCGTCGAAATCGTGTCTCTTCGCTTTTAATCGCCTTATTTTTGGCTTTAATCCCATCTGAGAGTTTTCCTGAGGTATAACCGACAATCAAAAAGATGATAAATGAAAGGGTATAGCGAAGATCATTGACACTAAATGTATAGAAAGGTTCAATAAATAAGAAATCAAACAACAATACCCCTATCAATGCAGTAAAAAATGAGTATGAAACCCCATAACGCACTGCGGTGAAGAGGGTTAAAAGAAGATAAATGAGAGTAATGTTGACTATCCCAAGAATATCTTTGGCAACAAATGAAAATCCAGTAATCCCTGCCAATAGTGCTATACACACCAGATAGTGTTTAACATTTGTCGGTGTTTGATCAGAAGGTTTGATCTGCTCCCAAAAAGTAGAATGTTTTTTCTCAAAAGGAACGATGTCGATGGTACACTGAGGTTTTCTATCCATCACGCTTTTGGTCAGATTTGGAAACAGCAGTCCTAAAAAACGGCTTTTCGGACGCGTCATTACCAGTTCGGTTACACCGTACTCTTCAATCGCTTCAATAACCGCATCGGTTTTGTCTCCGGATATTTTTGAAATAACATTTGCTCCAAGCCGTTCAGCCAGTTTGAGATGTTTTCGTATCTGTTCACTTTTACGGGTATTGCCATGCACTTCGGAAGTAATCTGCAATGCGATAAATTCCGCTCTAAGAGAATCGCTGAGCCGTTTGGCATAGCGAACCGCATCCATCGACTCTTCATGATGATCTATGCAGACCATGACCGTATTGGTCTGCGTCCTTCTGCCATCGCGTTTGGAAACTGAATATTCATTGAGTTCATCGCTCACTTTAAGTGCCGCTTTGCATAGTGTTAGTTCGCGCAATTTGCTGATATTTTGTTCAGTGAAGAAATTATTAAGAGCAGATTCAACACGATTTTGGGGATAGATTTTTCCGTTTTTGAGCCGTTCTATCAACTCATCGGGGGGAGTATCTATAAGTCGAAAACTGTCCACCCTCTCCAATATGCTATCAGGTACTGTTTCGACAACTCGGACATTCGTCAACGAATATACAATGTCGTTAAGGCTCTCAATATGCTGGATATTCATTGTCGCAATAACATCTATACCGTGTGATAGAATTTCGAGAACATCCTGATAACGCTTTTCGTATTTGGAGCCTTGTGTGTTAGTGTGAGCAAGTTCGTCAATCAACACCACTTCGGGATCGCGTTTGAGGATTGCATCGATATCTACTTCGCTAAATTCCGCTCCGCCGTAACGGATCTTTTTGGTGGGAGTAATCTCCAGTCCCTCTGCCAACGATTCTGTTTCCACACGCCCGTGCGCCTCAAGATATCCGATAACGACATCGATACCGCTTTGTTGAAGTTGACGCCCCTTGGATAGCATAGCGTAAGTTTTACCGACTCCTGCCGTAGCGCCGAGATAGAGAATAAAATTCCCTTTCTCAGCTTTTTGTACCTGTTCGAGAAGCCTTTCGGCCTTAGATTTTAACTTTTCCAAATTCTCTGTCTAATGTTAAATTGAGATTGACGACATTTATTTTCTCTTTCCCTATAATACCAAAATAGGGCTGTTGAGTGCTTTTACGAATGACATCAATTACCTTATTCTCTTCAATACCTCTAACTTCTGCCACCCTTTTTGCTTGTATCGTTGCATTCGCAATACTAATATGCGGATCTAGTCCGCTGCCGCTTGTTGTAACTGCATCCATCGGCACTTTTTGTGAGGTGCTCAGACTGTTTTCGGTGCGATACGCTTCGACCCGTTCTTTAACCGCATCATGCAGTTTTTGGCTGGTGTAGCCTAAATTTGATCCGCTCGATGATGTACCGTCATACCCATCTTCCCCAGCCGCTGAGGGACGGGGATGAAAATAGTACGGCTGCGTAAAATTTTGGGCAATCAATGTTGAAGCAACAGGGTTTTCCTCCTCATGCACCAAAGAACCTTTTGCTTGATCTGCAAATACACTATTTCCGATTGCATATATCGCCAACGGATATACAAGGGCGCAAATCAGCGTCAAGCCACTAAATAATATAACCGATTTTTTTATCTCTTTAAACATCTTTTACTCCTTATGCCAAACCGATGGCACTAATAACCATATCAATGAGTTTAATACCGATAAACGGGGTAATAATCCCTCCTAATCCGTAAATCGCCAGATTGCGACGCAATGCCGCTTCTTCACTTTGTGCTTTAAATGCCGCACCGCGCAATGCTACGGGAATCAAAGCCACAATAATGAGCGCATTAAAGATAACAGCCGATAGAATCGCGCTTTTCGGGCTTGCCAAGTCCATGATGTTGAGTACGGCAAGCGATGGAAAAATAATGACTGCAAGTGCTGGAATGACCGCAAAATATTTTGCTATATCGTTGGCAATACTAAAGGTGGTCAACGCTCCTCGTGTAGAAAGTAGCTGTTTGCCTACCTCTACGATTTCAAGAAGTTTCGTCGGAGAGCTGTCGAGATCAATCATGTTCGCCGCTTCTTTGGCTGATTGTGTCCCGCTGTTCATCGCCAGACCCACATCGGCTTGCGCCAATGCAGGGGCATCGTTGGTGCCATCCCCCGTCATAGCGACAAGGTATCCATCTTTTTGATACTTTTGAATGAGGCGAATCTTTGTCTCCGGCGTTGCTTCGGCGACGAAATCATCCACCCCCGCTTCTGCAGCTATCGCGGCAGCGGTTAGAGGATTGTCTCCGGTAATCATAATCGTTTTGATCCCCATTGCCCGTAATTCGGCAAATTTGTTTTTAATCCCTGTCTTGACTATGTCTTTGAGCATAACGACACCGAGAACTCTGGCATTGACCGCAATGACCAGTGGCGTAGCTCCCTCTTTAGCGATTTTTTCACAGATTCCACGACACTCTTCATCAAAAATTCCATCATATGTTTTCACAAATTTTGCAATAGAATCCATCGCTCCCTTACGGATATTGATATCCCCTACATTAACACCGCTTAGGCGAGTATCGGCACTAAAAGGAATCCAAGTCTCTTCTCCAATCAATGCTAGAGGCTTTGCGTCCATACTCTCCGCAAGTGCTACAATACTGCGTCCTTCCGGTGTTTCATCGGCTTTTGATGAGAAAACTGCATAAGATAGAAGCTCGTTTTTGCTGACACCGTTCACGGTAAAAAAATCACTCGCCATACGGTTACCGAATGTGATTGTTCCTGTTTTATCAAGGAGCAAAACAGAAATATCGCCCGCTGTTTCGACTGCTTTACCACTGGTGGCGATAACATTTTTACGGAGTAACCGATCCATTCCGGCTATCCCGATAGCACTGAGTAATCCGCCAATCGTTGTAGGAATCAGACACACAAACAGCGCTACTAATACCAATAATGAAAATGAACCGTTAAAATAACCTACCAATGGCTGTAATGTAGCTACCGAAAGTAAAAAGATCATACTAAATCCGATAAGGATTAGACTAAGAGCAATCTCATTTGGAGTTTTTTGACGCTTTGCTCCTTCGACAAGCGAAATCATATGATCAAGAAAACTCTCCCCCTTAGCTGCCGTTACTCGTACTTTGATCCAGTCCGAGAGTACCGTTGTCCCTCCTGTTACAGAACTGCGATCCCCGCCGCTCTCACGAATTACTGGAGCTGATTCTCCAGTAATTGCACTTTCATTGACACTCGCAACCCCTTCAATCACTTCGCCGTCGGCAGGAACAAGCTCTCCAGCTTTTACAATAACAACATCTCCCTTTAGCAGTAAAGAGGCATCGACATTCTCGACTTCATTACCAATTAAGCGATTGGCTTTGAGATTGCTTTGGGTCTGACGAAGGCTTGATGCCTGTGCTTTCCCATGCCCCTCAGCCAATGCTTCTGCGAAGTTGGCAAACAAGACGGTAAACCACAACCAGAACAAAAGCTGTAGATTAAACCAAAAGTCTGCAGGATCAAAATTTCCGGTTAAAAATAGAGCCGTACAAAATGCCGAACTCAGTGTCACGACAAAAATTACCGGATTTTTAATCTGATGCTTCGGATTGAGACGAATAAACGACTCCTTCAACGCATCTTTAAAGATTTCATTGTTATTAATTTTAATTACTTTTTTCATACTATTTCCTTAAAACAGCTTGCCGGATAGCATGAGAATATGCTCCGCAATCGCTGTGAATGTCAATGCCGGCAAAAAGGTCAATGCACCCAAAATAAGAACCGTGCATGCCAAAAAGATGGTAAATGTCGCATTGTCGCTTTTTACCGAACCCGATGAGAGGGCATATGTTTTTTTGTTTGACATGCTCGCCGCAATCGCAATCATAGGGATGATGACTCCGAAGCGTCCGATAAACATCGCTATCGCCAGTGTCACATTGTAAAATGGCGTGTTGGCGGTAAGTCCCGCAAATGCGCTTCCGTTATTCGCCGCTGCCGAGGTGTAGGCATAGAGTATTTCGCTCAAACCATGTGGTCCGGCGTTATTAAGCCCTGCCAATCCCTCAGCACAATTAGCCGCGTAGGCTGAAAAGCCCAAAATAGCCGCTGAGGGGAGAAGTAATGCGATGATAACCGCCTTAATCTCATACGCTTCAATTTTTTTACCCAAATACATCGGTGTTTTTCCGACCATCAATCCAATCATAAACATCGAGAGCAACGCATAAATCATCATCCCATAAAATCCGGCACCCACACCGCCGAAGATTACCTCTCCGACCATCATCTGAAGCATCAAAACCCCACCTGCGAGTGGAGAGAAGCTGTCGTGCATTGAATTGACCGCACCGCATGATGCCGCCGTAGTTACGGTCGCAAACAAACTTGATGCTCCCAGTGCGAACCGCACCTCTTTACCCTCCATGCTCGGTCCCTCTTCAACGCCAAGCTCACTCAACATCACATTTCCTTGCGACTCTGCATAATAAGTAGACCCGAGAGTCAGGGCAAATAACAGTGCCATCGCTCCAAAGATTGCAATCCCCTCACGACGGTTTCCGGCAAACTTACCGTATGCAAAAAGCAGTGCCACAGGGATCAAAAAAATCGAAAAGATTTGGATAAAATTCGTCAATTCGTTCGGGTTTTCAAATGGATGGGCGCTGTTAGTGTTAAAAAATCCACCTCCGTTGGTTCCCAACATTTTGATTGCTTCCTGACTCGCCACCGGTCCCATCGCCAATGTCTGCGTTGCACCTTCAATCGTTGTAATATCCACATACGGGGAGAGATTTTGAATTACCCCTTGAGAGATTAAAAAAATCGCATATATAAATGCAATCGGCAATAAAATACGCAATGTCGTCTTTGTCATATCAATATAAAAATTGCCTATTCCTCTTCCTGTTAGACCACGCATCAATGCTACGGCGACTGCTACGCCCGTTGCTGCAGAGAGGAAGTTTTGTACGCCGAGCCCTACCATCTGCGAAAAATAACTCATTGTACTTTCACCGCTGTAGCTTTGCCAATTCGTATTAGTGACAAAACTGACTGCCGTATTGAGTGCCAAATGCCAGCTCAAGTTTGAAAAATTTTGTGGATTGAGCCATATAGCACTTTGAAAAAAGAGAATAAAAAAGAGAATAAAAATTCCAAATATGTTAAATACCATCAACGAAATAGTATATTCTTTAAAACTTTGTGATTTCTCCACATTTATTCTGCTAATACTAAACAAAGCATTTTCAATCGGAGCAATAACAGGATCAAGAATCGTTTTCTTTCCGTCAAAAATTTTGTAAACATAGTTTCCTATAAAAAAGCCGAAAACAACCACCGTGAACGCAAATAATGCGAACAATACCATATCAAATACTTCCATTTACAGCTCCTCAATTTTAATAAGAGTATAAACGAAGTAAAAAAGCAATGCAATTGCAAGCGTAGTGCCTGCGATTATTTCTAACATCATGCCTAACTCCGTATAGAATAGATTTCAACTATAATTGTACCCCCGAAAGCGGTCAAAAAAAGCTCAAACAATACGGCTATGATATAAAGAAAAAATCAAAATTTGTCAAAGAGCATCAAGGTCAAAAGATGGGATAAGGCTATATTAAGAACATTTGTTCTCTGTTTCTACATGTAAGGATGAATGACGATTAAAAAATAAAAAGAGGGGAAAAGTAGCATGTAGGGAGTTTATTATACTCCCTATCTGTGCCTAACATTAGTTAAAACCTAAAAGTAACCGTCCCTACAATATTCTCTTCATCAGCACTAGAATCTGTATCATGGCTAAAATCAATATATGCAAGACTAAGATTAAATTTTTCAAAAGATCTCTTTAATCCTAAAGCGTAATAAGTGCCTATGTCATGATAGTCGCCGTAACTAACATCAAATCCTACATCATACGGTAATTTAGTCAAAGCACCGACTTCCCAGAAATCTTCAGGATTTAAATCGTTTGTTTCAATACCCTTGCTATATTTTGCCCTAACGCCAAATTTTTCCCACTCTTTACTTAACCCTAAATATACCTCTGCAAAATTGTACTCATTTGACATATTAGGGTAAACATATTGTATAGCGCCTATATCAAAGGCTATTCCGGCTAATTCACTCTTATATCCACCGTAAAAATCTGCTTCTAAAGAGTTTTTCGTATCTCCAAAGTCCACATTTGATCCCCAAGTGCCTATATATAGACCTTTATACTCTAAGTCTACTCCGCCTTGAACTGCAGGAGAGTTGTTGCTTTGAGTCATACCTCTCCATATATAATTACTTGTAATTGCCATATTTGCACTTACGCCAAAATCAGATTTTTCTTCTTCTGCAAATGCCATTGTTGTAATAAGGGCTACTGATAAACTGAGTTTAATAAATTTCATTTCATATCCTTTTATATAAATTTCAAGTGTAATTGTATCCCCCAAAGCAGTCAAAAAAAACTCAAACAATACGGCTATGGTGTAAAGAAAATATAAAGAATTTTAGAAAATAACAGCCTTTATAGTATATGAACTTTGCGGCTTTAAAACCTTTCTATCGTCAAACGCATTAGCCGACTCTATGCAGAGCATATGCTCGTAAGCATTCTCGTTCATAGCACTCATTCTTAAAGTTTTTTCTATCCATGGATTCCAAACAACTGTTGAAGATGAGCCGCTGTTTTTTATATGAATTTCCCTATTTTCATCTCTCAAAATAATTTCATCAGTAACCTCTTGGTAAACTCTGTCAACCTCTTGGTTAAAAGTTATATCGCCCTCTTGTATCTCGTTTTTCCATGTAAGAGCATCTAGGTAAGGCTTTTTGTCCAAACCTTTGATAAGTGCATGTGAGATGTGCGAAACTTTAAAATAGGTGTGAAGAGCTTGTGTCAAGACAAAACTCTCACAATCAAGATTTGTAGTTTTTAGCTCCATCGTTAGCTTGTCTGAGATAGTTACATGTAGCTCAAGCTCAAATTTATACCGCCACATTTTAAGCGTTTGGCTGCCGTGAGTAAGCCTAAATATCAAAGATGAACTTTTTTCATCAGACTCATCGCTTTTGATAAACTCCCACATGGAGACTCTTGCAAAGCCGTGTTGAGGCAGATTTTTATTTTCGTTAAAACCAAACCATGGCCAGCAGATGGGAACTCCGCCACGGATTGCTTTGCCGTATTCAAAATCACTCACTTCACTTAGCCAAAGTATCTGCTCTTCATCCGCTCTTTTATAGTGAAAAATATGTGCACCCTGAAGAGCGATTTTTGCCTCTGCGGCAGAATTTTTTATCTCTATATATTCAAATCCGTTAGCCAATTTTTTATGAACAATCATTCACTTCTCCATGATGAGATTTTATGTCCTTTGATAGCGTAAAAAAGTATAAAAGCATAGCAAACTATGCCGATAAGGTAGGTTGATTGCATATCACCGCTTGTTTGAGCGATTTTACCGAAGAGTAGCGGAAGTATCGCGCCTCCGGCTATCGCCATAATCAAAAGTGCGCTTCCCTTAGCCGTATGTCTGCCTAAACCCTCAAGTGCCAGAGGCCAAATTGTAGGCCAGACAAGAGCATTTGCAAATCCCAAAAGTGCAACAAAAGTTACGCTGTCGGGAATGGTTCTCACTCCGCTGTAGCCCCATAATATCTCGCTGATTGTGTTGCTTTGCGTAGATGAAATTGCGACACCCACTAAAAATAGTACTCCAAGTATTGCCGAACCTAGAAGTGCATTCTCCTGAGAGAGATATTTCGGTATGAAAAAAACGCCGACAAGATATCCAAAAACCATAAAACTCATAGTAAAAGATGTCAAAGAGGTGTAATTTTCTACACCCAAACTTTGTCCGTAAAGCCCGATAGTATCTCCGGCAATCACCTCAATACCGACATAAAAAAAGAGAGCGGCTGCACCAAAAACAACACGTGGAAACTCAAATATGCTCTTTTGTTCAACCTCATCATCTTGAGCAAACTCAAGCTCTGGAAGTGAAGAAAACTTTACAAGTACGATTAAGCCACTCAAAACTACAGCCATAATTATGTATGGAGTTATCAGTTTTGAAGCCAAAATCTCTTTTGCCTCGCTTGTCAAATCTTCCAAAGAGCCGATGCCTGAGAGTATAAAAGCACTAAAAAGCAAAGGAGCGACAACTCCCGCACCTTTGTTTATAAGCCCCATTATGCTTATTCGCATAGCCGCACTCTTGATATCTCCGATACAGACTATGTATGGATTTGATGCACTTTGAAGTACCGTAAGCCCAGTTCCAAGCGTAAAGAGTGCGACAAGGAAGAGTATAAAATTTGCACTTTGTGCGGCAGGGATAAATATAAGGCTTCCCACAGCCATGATTGCCAAACCTAAAGCCATACCGTTTTTATAGCCTGTTTTCTCTAACAGATAAGCCATAGGCAGAGCCATAACGGTATAAGCGATATAAAAGGCAAAAGTTACAAAAAGCGCTTGAAACTCGTTAAGGTCGCAAATGACTTTTAAAAAAGGAATGAGTGAACCGTTTAGCCATGTAACAAACCCAAAAATGAAAAACAGAACTCCTATGATTACCATAGGAACAAGCGTGGATTTACTTTGCACTTTTTAAACTTTTCAGATATTTTGCAACCGCATCTTCATCGTTTGTATGAGGCAGAACAATATTTGCCAGTTTTTTTACACCCTCTTGTGCATTTGCAACCGCAACCGAAGTTCCTGCCAACTCAAACATACCGACATCGTTAAAATTATCTCCAAAAACGGTTAGTTTAGAGAGGTCAAAACCGACATATTCGCTTACGCTTTTAATGCCGTGAGATTTATCGGCATCTTTATGCAAAATCGTCAAAAAATAGCAGCCGACATAAGCTTCAGGCGCTAAGATATATTTTAAAGAATCTCCAAAAATTTTCTCTACTTGAAGTGCAAGTTCTCGCAGCAAAACCTCATCTCCAAAATAAACGACTTTAAAATTATCATCCATCGCACGAAGATTGCTCTGCTGATTGTGATGATCGTCATTTTTATAATTTTTAAGCACCTCTTTTTGATGTACGTTTAAAACGGTAGAGTAAGAGAAGATTTCGCGCAGAGTGCCATCTGCCAAAGAGAGGATAAAAGGGTAGATACCCAGTTTTGCACCCTCGTCTATAATAGCATCCGAGACCGCTTTGTTTATAAACTTTGTGTCGATTATTTTTTTATCCATAGTTGCTATTAAAGCCCCATCAAGCAGTATCATCGGAGCATTTATTTGAACATTCTCTATAAACTGGAGTGTTTTTTTGTATGTTCTAGCCGTTGCAACACTAACAATCGAGTCGACAGCCATACCATTCCAAACATCTCTTGTGAAGTCACTTACCGACAAATCTGTTCGCAAAAAAGTGTGATCAAGGTCTGTAATATATATTTTTTTCATTGTGTTAATATCTCAATTTGCATGTAATCATTTTCTCAACAAGTAATCGCCCTACCTCAAGCTTATCATCGACTATAGAGGTTATAGCTAAATCTTTTAGGTTCTCTTTATCTTCGAGTGTTGAGACTTTTACTATAAGATTTATATCTTTTGTATGTTTTAAAATTGCCTCACAAATTGCTCTTTTTTTCTCTACGTTATCAAGTGTAACTATTACTGCCGCAGCACTCTCGGCATGAAGTGCTTCAAGCAGAGACAGTTTTGACATGTCCCCAAGATATGCCTCTTTTCCCTGTGCCAATGCTTCTTGAACATGTTTTGGATTGTTATCGATAATAACGTAGTGTGCGTCGATTTTATCAAGATTTTGTGCCGCAAATTTACCTGTAATACTGTAACCGCATAAAATGACATGATCTCGTCTTGAGATAAAAGCATCGATATTTAGTCCGAGATATTGATGATGGCTCACAAAACTTACAAAAGCATTAATTTTTGAGATAAAAAACGGTGTCACAATCATAGAAAATATCACTACAAGAACAAAAAGCGACTCCAACTCCTCTTTCAAAAGTCCTCCCATGCTTGCAACTGCAAAGATTACAAATGAAAATTCTCCAACCTGAGACAGGGCAAGTGCAGTTTTAAGAGAGAGCACATGTGATGATGAGAGGCGAAGTACAAAATAGGTTACAAAAGTTTTTAAAATAAAAATAAGAAGAAAGATAGCTATAATTATTCCTATATGATCCATAAAAAAGAGGACATCTATCTTCATCCCCACAACTATAAAAAATGTACCTAAGAGTATGTCTTTAAAAGGTGCTATGTCCGCTTCTACTTTATGATGATACTTTGTTTCGGCAATAATCATACCTGCGATAAAAGCTCCAAGAGAGTAAGTAAAACCCATAAATGAAGCCAAAAGTGCCGCACTCACAACTATAAACAAAACAGAACCCATAAAGAGTTCATCCACTTCGCTTGATGCCGAGAAGTGTAAAAGCCAAGTCATAACTCTCTTGCCGACAATAAACATAAGCCCTATAATTAAAACAGCACTTATAAAAGTGTCTCTTATGATTACACCGACCGACTCTCCACCTGAGTTTGTCAAAAACCCCAAGAGGATAAGAATCGGAATAACCGCTATGTCTTGAAAAATAAGTATCCCAGTTGCACGCTGCCCGTAAGGATTGTGTATCTCTTTAGATGTTTTTAAATAACTTAATACGACCGCAGTAGAAGAGAGAGCAAACGCAAGCGAGATAATAAGTGACGGTGTTGACTTCATTGAAAAAAGATAGTGGCTTATACCATAGACGATTAAAGCAGTAAATCCTACTTGCAAAAATCCGTTTAAAAAAATCTCTTTTCTCATGCTGTTCATCTTAGCCAAAGAGATCTCAAGTCCGATTGTAAACATCAAAAAAACTATGCCGAACTCCGCAATATGTTCTAACGTCTTCGAATCGTTCATGTACCTTAAATCAAATGTATAAACCATAATAGTACCCGTAAGTATGTAACCTATAATCTGCGATACTCCCAGTCGTTTAAAAAAAAGGTTGAGCACTGTCGAGAGACCCAGAGCGACTACTATGTATAAAAGTGCGAAATCCATATAAATCTTTCTTATTAAACTATCTGTTATTTTAGCAAAATATTCTTATAACTTGCCATTTTTAAGCGTGTGGGTCTGCCTAATTTTAAGAGATACTATACTATAATCACGGCTTTAATTGACATTTTGGAGCTATTTTATGACTAAATATATCTTTGTTACCGGTGGAGTTTTAAGTTCTCTTGGAAAAGGGATAACAGCGGCTAGTATTGGCACTTTGCTTAAACACTCCGGCATACAAGTGGGTATGTTGAAAATTGATCCATACATAAATGTAGATCCGGGAACCATGAGCCCATTGGAGCATGGTGAGGTTTTTGTTACAAAAGACGGCGCAGAAACAGATTTGGACATCGGAAACTATGAGAGATTTTTAGATACATCTTATCTTAAATCAAGCAACTTCACTACCGGTCAGATATACTCAGCCGTAATCGAGAGAGAGCGCGCAGGCGGCTACCTTGGTCAGACTATTCAGGTTATTCCTCACATAGTCGGAGAGATTGTAAAGCGTATAAAAGAGGCTGGAGAGGGTCATGATATTCTCATAGTTGAGCTTGGCGGAACAGTCGGAGATATCGAAGGTCTTCCGTTTATGGAAGCGATTCGCCAGATGAAACATGATGATGAAGTAGAGGGAACTTTTTTTGTACATGTTACGCTTATTCCGTTTATAAAAGCTGCGGGTGAGCTAAAAAGCAAACCTACTCAGCACTCAGTTCAAGAGCTTCGCCGTATCGGTATCACTCCTCAGATGATAATTGCAAGAAGTGAAAATGCGCTGCCAAAAACTTTCAAGAAAAAATTGGCAATGAGCTGTGACGTCTCTGCAGACAGCGTTATAGAAGCTCTTGATGCTGCAACTATTTATGATATTCCTATTACATTCTTAAGACAAAACATCCTAAAGCCTATCTCAAAAGAGTTAGGCTTAGGCGAGCTCAATCCAAATATGGAAAAATGGGACTCTCTTGTTAAAAAAATAGTTCAACCGAAAAACCGTATTGTTCTTGGTTTTGTCGGAAAATATCTTGAACTAAAAGAGGCTTACAAATCTTTGACTGAGTCTCTAATCCATGCAGGCGCACATCTTGACACACGCGTAGACATTCACTGGGTTGACAGCGAAAAGATAGAAGAGAGAGGAGCAGAAGCACTTTTAAGTGATTGTGACTCTGTTTTAGTTGCAGGAGGATTTGGAAATCGCGGTGTAGAGGGCAAAATAGAAGCCATTAAATATGCTCGTGAAAACAAAATCCCATATCTTGGCATCTGCCTTGGAATGCAGCTTACACTTGTAGAGTATGCAAGAAATGTGCTTGGTTTTGAAGGTGCAAACTCCGTTGAGTTTGATGAAAACACGCCTTATCCTATGATTTACCTGATTGATAATTTTTTAGATCAAAGCGGAAATACTCAACTTCGAACCCATAAATCCCCGATGGGCGGAACTCTTAGACTCGGAGAGTACCCATGTGATACGTTAGAAGGCTCAATTATTCGCAAAGCTTACGGCGGGGCGAAAACAATACATGAGAGACATCGCCATAGATATGAGGCAAATCCGACATATCGCAAGCAATTAGAAGATGCCGGTATGATAGTTACAGGTGAGTCAAATGGTCTCATAGAAACTGTTGAGATAAAAGATCATCCATGGTTTTTAGGTGTTCAGTTTCATCCTGAATTTACATCAAGACTTCAAAGTCCAAACCCTTCAATACTTGCATTTGTAACAGCGACTCTTAATATTTCTCAAAAAGAGTAGCACACAACTCGGTATGCGAAATTTTAATAATCTTCCTACTTTAAGCAAATCAACTCTTTTTGAGTTGCTTAGCCAAAGATTTGACACTCAAGAGAAGAAACTCTCACAGATTCCGAATCCTGAACTTCTTCATGATGCGCCAAAAGCGGCTAAAAAAATAGCTTCCGCCATAAGAGAGAAAAAAAAGATAACGCTTGTGGGAGATTATGATGTAGACGGCATCAGTGCGACCGCTATTATGATTGATTTTTTTAGACAAATCCCGTACCCCATCGACGCAATCATTCCAAACCGCTTTAGTGACGGCTACGGTGTCAGTCCAAATATATTAAAAAGAGTAGACGCAAATCTCATCATAACCGTCGATAATGGCATAAGTGCCGTAGAGGCAGCTGAAATCTGCAAGCAAAGAGGCATTGAACTTATTATTACGGATCACCACACACCTCCCGAAATTCTGCCACATGCTTATGCAATCGTTAATCCAAAACTCTCTGAATGCAACTATCCGTTTGAAGAGATATGCGGTGCTCAGGTTGCTTGGCTTCTGCTTGGACTTCTAAAAAAAGAGTTAAACCTCCCTATCGATATGAAAGGGTTTTTAGATATTTTAACTATTGCAATTATTGCAGACATTATGCCACTCAAAGATATAAACAGAACGCTTGTGAAAGAGGGGCTAAAAGCTATTTCCACTTCACAAAGACCATCATCTATCATCATCAGAGACTTCTTAAACAAAAAATCTATATCATCTGAAGATATAGCATTCCAAATAGCACCTCGCATAAACTCAGCCGGAAGACTTGAAGATGCGAGCATCGCCTTGGAATTTTTAACCGCAACTACGACAAATCAGGCTTATAGACAATTTGAAAAGCTAAACTCTCTCAATGAGCAAAGACGTGAAATGGAAGCAGAGATAACAAAAGAGGCAATTGACGTGGTAAAAAATCAAGGCGAACTTCCAAATGTTATAGTCGTTGCAGGCGAAGATTGGCATGAAGGAGTTGTGGGAATTATCGCTTCAAGATTGGTTGAGTATTTTGAGAGACCTGCAATTGTCCTTAGCATAAACAACAGAGTTGCGAAGGGAAGTGCCAGAAGTTTGGGATATATTGATATTTTTAAACTTATACAAGATAATAGATTCTACTTAACAAAGTTCGGCGGACATAAAATGGCAGCAGGGCTTACGTTGGAGGAGCATAGTATAAAACTATTTGGAGATGCTATAAATTTGTCGGCTTCACGATTTGATTCTGATGATTTTATACCTCTTGAAGATGTTATAGGAATATTGCCTAGTTCACAGATAGATTTTGAGCTTTTAGAAATTCTTGAGAGCTTTGAACCATATGGAGAGGCAAATTCTCGTCCTCTTTTTCTTATAAAAAATGCGAAAATCATAAAGATAGATACATTCGGGAAAGACAGATCCCACTCTAAAATCATCGTTGAAGATCTCCAAGATAATAAAAAAGAGATAGAATTTATCCTTTTTAAAAATATTTTAGAAATGCCGGATGATGAAAGGCTTACATGTAGCTACAGAGCTATAAAAAATGAATTTAACTTAAAAATATCTGTACAACTTATTATAAGTAAAATTTATTAAAAAAAATTTATTTTGTAGTTTACAGGACACATTTATTCACTTTAAAGAAATTATCTTTAAAAAAATCAAGATTTAAAACTATACTTAAGCTTCAAACTTGTAGAATTGATAATATTATCACATAAAGGGATTAATCATGAAAAGAATCGTTACGTTATCGGCTATCGCTTTTTTGAGTACGGCAGCGTTTGCAAATGCTGATGTTCAAAAACAGATAGATGAATTAAACAAGAAGATAGAGCAGTTGCAAAACAGCGATAAAAAACAAGATACAAAGATATCTACCGTAAACGCACTTGCTGCGCAGGATAATATTAAGTTTGATGTAGACTTTAGAACAGCATACGACAACTTAAGATATAAAACTGTAAATGGAAACACATATACAAACGATGCTCTCTATTCAAACCGTTTATGGTTAGGTATGGGTTATGCTCCTACTGAGAGTATGCTATTTAGAGGACAATTGGCATACCACAAAGCTTTTGGTGCAAGTTATGGACAAAGAGGAACAGGTTTTGGCTTTGATACTTTTGACTGGGTATCAAGTGAAACACTTGCAGATGATAAGCTAAGAGTAAGAGAAGCATACTGGTTGTGGAATTTTAGAACAGGTACTATCGGTTGGGCAGCAAGTGTTGGTCGTCGTCCATCAACAAATGGGTTCTTAAGCAACCTAAGAGAAGATGATGCAAAAGCAAAATCTCCTATGGGTCATGTTATAAATATGGAATTTGACGGTGCATCAGTAACTATGAAGCTCGATAATTACGTACAAGGTATGTATGCTAAACTATGTCTTGGTCGCGGGTTAACAAATGCAGCTGGCTGGGCAAGTGAAGCAACTGCGGCACTAGGTGCTCCGATGGGTGGTTCAAGCCAACCGAATTTTACTAAAGTTGACGGCGAACTCGATACTGTAGATATGGCAGGATTCATATTTGTACCATATGATGATGGACAATATTCGGTTGAAACTACATGGTATAGAGGACTTAATGTTCCAGGTATGTATGCTACTTCTATAAATGGTGCAACAGGTCAGCCGACTGCATATGAAATGTTAAACGGCGGAGATATGGATGGTATGGCAATATCATTTAAAGTTGACGGCGTAGGTGATGGAATCAATGATTTCCTAGATGAAACAACCCTCTTTGCTTCAGCTGCTATGTCAAAATCTCACCCTAACATAAATATCACAAGAAGTGTAGATATGAGTTCTATGGGTATGGGAACTGTAAATATGGTTGGAAACAGTATGCTTGGAAGCGATGAGTCTGAGACTGGTCATTCTATCTGGTTGGGTGCTGTAATGCCAAATTTAACAGGCGGTAAATTTGGACTAGAGTATAACCACGGTTCAAAATACTGGAGACCGTTTACTTACGGTGAAGATACTATGATAGGCTCTAAACTTGCAGCTCGCGGTAATGCTTATGAAGCTTATTGGTCTCAACCAATCATCAAAGACGTATTCTCTATGCAACTAAGATATACATATTTAGATTATGAATATACAGGTTCAAACGGCTTCTTTGGTGACGGCGGTACGCCGATGAGTATGTCTGAAGCAAAAGCAATGGGAATGGATCCTGTTGAAACTGCACAAGATATTCGTCTATATTTCAGATACAGATACTAAAAATTAAAGAGCTTTTTTTAGCTCTTTAATAAACTCTTTTTTTATAAAATTTCCAAATTAAATCTCTTAAAAATAGTTCAGAACTTCCGGCTATAAAAAGTTAACAATCAGCAACAAAAACTATAAAAATAACAAATTTTTAATCATCACTTTAACTTATCATAAATAAAACATATAATTATTCAATAAATTTCTAGCTTAAAAAATTGATACATAAACAGAAAATTAGAGATTAAAGTTACTAAAACAGTGATATTTAAAACTCTCTTAAGCCTCAAGGCTGTAGAATTGATAACTTTATCACAAAAAAAGGAAAATAGATGAAAAAGAACAAAATCTTAGAAGAGATTTTAAATGAAGTTGACAAGCATCCGGAGATTATGTCTCGTCGTGAGGCTCTAAAATATTTAACAATGTCTCCATTAGCGGCATCTGTACTTGCAAGTGCAACTGTCGGAACAACTGCTGTTAGTGCATCAAGCAATGTTAAAGGTAAAATAGTAATCGTTGGTGGTGGTTTAGCTGGTATGAGTACAGCTGCGCTTATCAATAATACTATATCAAATGCAGATATCACTGTAATTGAACCTGACCAATATTCAGTATCTTATCAACCGGGACAAACTCTTGTGGCTGCAGGTGTTTGGGATAAAGAAGATATTATGTATAAAAGAGATGATTTCGTTCCAAGCGGCGTAAAACTTATCAAAGGAAGCGTAACCGCTTTTGATCCGGATAACAATAAAGTAACTGTTGATGGAAAAGAGGAAGTTTCTTATGATCAGTTAATCGTTGCTACTGGTCTTATGCTGAACTACGGGGGAATCAAAGGCTTAGAGGGTGTTATCACTTCTTCAGGTGCTGATAACGCTGTTGTAAGACAAAAAATCGGTAAAAATGGTACTCACTCAATCTACTTCCGTGATGGTGCAGTAGATACTTGGAAAGGTATACAAGAGTTAGTCGCTCAAGCGAAAGCACATAAAGGTCCAGAAAAACTTCAAGCTCTATACAGTATGCCTGCAACTGCTATCAAGTGTGGTGGTGCTCCAATGAAAATTATGTATCTTACGCACGCTCACTTAGCAAAAGCTGGTGTTGCTGATAAAGTTGAATTGACTTTCAACACAAACGGCGGAGCAT
This sequence comes from Sulfurimonas sp. RIFOXYB12_FULL_35_9, assembly GCA_001829715.1. Taxonomy (GTDB): domain Bacteria; phylum Campylobacterota; class Campylobacteria; order Campylobacterales; family Sulfurimonadaceae; genus Sulfurimonas. The sequence goes on along the minus strand of MICC01000121.1, from coordinate 25,805 downwards.
TATTCGGTATTCCTGAATATAACGCTGCAATCGTTAAACAATTTGAGAAGAGAGGCTTTAAGTGGAACTTTGCTCATAACCTAGTTGAAATTGATACTGCTGCTAAAGTTGCAACTTTCGATAAATTCTGGAAAGAAAAAGGTGAATTTGACGAAGCGTTAGATGAGTATGTAATGGTTACAAAACATGAGTACAAACCATACAAATACGATTTTATCCATGTAACACCTCCAATGAAAGCTCCGGATGAAGTTGCAAAATCTGCAATCGGTTCAGGACAAGGATGGGTACCTGTTGAAAAAGAGACTCTTCAACACGTTAAATACAAAAATGTATGGTCTCTAGGAGACGTTGCAGCACTTCCAATGGGTAAAACAGGCGGTTCTGCTCGTAAAGAGTACAGAGTGTTAGTTGAAAACTTGGTAGCTTCCATGGAAGGCAAAACTACTCTACCGTCTAAATTTGGCGGATATACTGTTTGTCCACTTATCACAGGTCTTGGAACTGTTATGCTTGCTGAGTTTGACTGGAGCAAAAAACCAACTCCTTCATTCCCACTTGACCCAACACAAGAGAGATGGATTTGGTGGTTGCTAAAAGTTTATGCTCTTAAACCAATGACTATGTACGGTATGCTTGCTGGTAAAGCATAATTTATAGACTAGATTCTGAGGTTAACCTTGGAATGATAAAAATAAGTCATCCTGAACTTTGTTCAGGATCTAGTTTACCAATTTCTTCAAAAATTCCGCAATAAACTTAAAATCTACAAGTCTCAATTTTATTATATTTTTTATACAGATTGTACTAATTGTTACATCTTGTAATAAATAATATATATTAATTTTATAATATATATTAATTTTATTTTTTATGAGCTAGAATAACGCAATTCAAAAGGAGATACTATGAATAAAATCGTAAAAGTTGCATTAAGTGCAGCATTAATATTAAGTGTTGGTTCAGTAACTGCAAGTGCAGATGCTGATAAAGGTCTGAAACTTTATGCTAAAAAGTTAAAAGATGCTTGTGGAATATCAGGTGCGGCAATGGCTGGTAAACATACTCAGGCTCAGTGGGAAGAGATTAACAAAGGTGGCAATCTTGCAAAAGAGATTAAAACTATTTGTCCAAAAGCAGATGATGCAGATTTAAATGATAAAATTCTTCCTCATTTATATGACTTCTTCCACAAATTTGGAAGTGACAGCGGGAATGTTCCTTCTTGCTAATTAGCTTTTAATTTTACTCCTTGCAATTTTGCTTGGAGTAAAACTCTTCACTGCTTTTTATTTTATATTTTCACTCTCATTTTTAATTTTTTCTTATACTGCACACTTGTAAAATTAACCCTATATCAAGTATAATAACCACCGCTATAAATCAAATAATAACAGGAGACAAAATGAAAAAAGCTGTGCTTTTGACTTCAGCTGCTATGATATTTTCATTATCGCTTAGTGCACTTACATTAGGAAAGCTTGGTGATTTTAAATTTGAAAAAGCAAACGACAATGTTTATATAATGCACGGACCTGAAAAGGAACCAAGCAAAGAAAACGAAGGTTTTATGAACAACCCGGCAATAATAGAGAGTAAAAATGGTCTTATCATAATTGATCCGGGCGGAAACTATAATGTTGGTAAAAAGATACTTGCAGAAGTTGAAAAAGTAAGTAAAAAACCTGTTATTGCGATTTTCAATACGCACAAACATGGAGATCATTGGTTTGCAAATAAAAGCTTTCAAGAGAAGTATCCAAATGTGCCTATTTATGCGCTCAACTACATGATAGAGCAGGTTAAAGACAACTCTGCCGAAACTTGGTATGGCATACTTGATAGAATGACTGGAAATTTAAATGGTACGAAACCTTTTGCTTTTCCTACAAAAGGGATAGAAAGCAAACAAACCGTAGTCGTAGATGGACAAACTTTTATCATGCGTCACTATGCACGCGGGCATACTGATACTGATATGCTCATAGAGCATACAAACTCAAATACTCTATTTATTGGTGATAATCTTATCATAAACCGTTTTGGCGCATTTGATGAGTCATCTAGCATACATGAAAATATTACTCTTTTAGAGAAGATAAAAAAGCAAGAAGACGGATTTAAAAAATATAAACTTTATGTTCCGGGTCACGGTCCATCAAGCGGCAGTACTGAAAAGACAATAGATCCTTTTCTAAACTACATGAAAATTATTGTAGCAGGAGCACAAAAAGCATATAAAGACGGGATTGAAAGTTACGAGATAAAACCTGAGGTTGATAAGCAGTTAAAAAATTATCACTCTTGGGATGCTTATGAGGGTCAAATGGGCAAACACCTTATGAAAGCTTATGAAGAAGTAGAAGCACTAGATTTATAAAATATTTGAGCCATTTCTTATGGCTCAAAATCTACTTTACAACTTTCAGTTCAAATACCTCTCTTTTTATTTATAATGCCGCATGTTTAAAATATATGAGTGCCAAAATGCAAAATCCAATATCATTGAACTTAAGGTTTTAAGCGATTCGCTTGTAGCTTATTGCACCGAATTTCATGGAGTGGAAATATTTGATTTCAATAGTTGCAAAATTAAAAAAACTATAGCAAACCATTGCCTTTACCTATCAATGAACATATGTTCATTTAGCCCAGATTTAAAGCTTTTTGCATTTGTAAACAATCAAGTCTTGTGCGTGTCAGATATGGAATCTAATGAACTTATTTATACTATTGAGATGCATGATGAAGAGATAGAGATTATAAGTTTTGATCTCTCTTCAAACTACATAATTGCAGGAACAAAGCACGGTAAAGTACTTCAATATAAAATAAACTCTTCATCCCACCTCTTTAAACTCTACACTTTTACATGTGACAGATTTGATTCTAAAAATAATGAGATAGAGAATTTTGTAACTGCTTTTGCTTTTTATGAGAAAAAATTTGCATGCAGCAGTTATGACGGTACGATATTTGTCACGGATCTCCTGACAAAAACAAACAAAAATCTAATCAGTTCCAATAAGGCTCGTATCACTGCTCTGTGTTTTTTAGATGAGAACACTCTTTTATCCGCTAATGATAATGGAAAAGTTGATATTTTTTCACTTAATAGAGAAAATAGTTTTAGAAGCATAGCAACACCGATACTTGACATAAAACAGATTATTACAATGCCGAATCCAAACTACATTATGATAAGCGGCAACTCAAATGTAACCACAATTATTGATATAAAAAACTTTAAAATTGCCCATAGTAAGTACATAAAGTTTCATGCAGAGATAAATAAGATTGCTTTGCTAAATAATAACTCTCTCCTTGTGGCACTTCGCAATAACAAAATTTTACATGTAGAACTTCCCGGAATTGCGACATTAAAATCACTTATACTTCATAACTCTTTCGAGAAAGCTTTTGAGCTTATAGAAAAAGAGCCTATGCTGCAAGGCTCGCAAGAACACAAAAAATTAGAGGAGATGTTTCAAAATAGCTATGAAGATGCGCTAAAAGCACTTATCGATCAAAAAAATATCTTAGCTATACAAATTCTAGATGCCTACAAAGATATAAAATGCAAGCAGGCAATAATCAGAGATCTCTATCATGCGTTTAAATACTATCCCCGATTTCAAGAGCTTTTTTTAGAAAAAAAGTATGCTCTAGCCTATGTCATAAGCTTTAAATTTGAGCCGCTTAAAAAAACTCCCGAATATAAAAAAATGGAAGACATTTTCAAACTTGTGTTCTTAAATGCACAAAGACATGTGATGCAAAACAATCTCTCCAGAGCAAAAGATTTGCTGAGTGAATATAGCACGGTAGTCTCAAAAAAGCCGCTTATAAAACTTCTTCTTACACAAAATAGGGAGTTTGTTAATCTCTTAAAAGCAATCCAAAGAAGAGATTTTCAAACCGTTTATCAGCTAGTGGATAAAAATGAGCTACTAAAGCAGATCCCAAACTATGTTGCCCTAAACACTCAAATCCAAGAAAGCTTAAAAGAGATAGAAGCAAATATAAAAATCGGTGAGATAAGCAGAGCAGAGGCTCTTCTGCTTACATTGGAAAATATTGAACATATTTCTGAAAAAGTAGAAGATCTGCAAAAAAAATGCCGATGTGTTTTATTGCTTCAAAAAGCTTATGAAGAGAGTGATTTTAAAAGCTGTTACGAGATTTTAGATATGCACAACTATCTAAAGTCCGTGGAACTTGGGCTGTTTCTTGAAAAACATTGGTTTAAACTTGTGCTGAAATGTGAAGAGTTTGCACTTATCGGCAATATTGAAGATATACAAAAAACAGTCGGTGAATTTATAGATCTTCGTGAGAGAAGCGATAAAATAAGAGATTTACTAAGAGTCGGCTTTCATGTGAGAATCGGCATATTAGCAGATAAAAAAGATTTTAAAAATGCTGAAAATACCATATATGTCTACATTGATGAGTTCGGCGTTGACAAAGAGATTAAACAAATTATGAAAAAATTTGAAAAAATTTCATCACATAAACTAGCTCTTACACAGACAAATGATGAGATTATTGTGGAACACCGGTAATCTTCAAAAGGCTTTCGAGTGTATCGCTAAACTCATTTATCATAGTTGACTTTTGAGTTAAAAATTTCTCCATCTCCGCTTTTTTGTTTATCGCTTCGTCAAGTTCAGGATCACTTCCTTTTTGATATGCTCCGATACGGATAAGCACCTCATTCTCTTTTAAAATAGTATAGAGTCTCCTAAATTTAAAAACCGCTTTTAAATGCTCCGGAGAGATGATGTCACTCATAACCCTAGAAGCCGAGTTTAGTATATGAACAGGCGGATAGATACCAAAATCCGTAAGCTCACGTGAGAGTACGATATGTCCGTCTAAAATAGAACGGGATTGATCGGCGATTGGGTCACTCATGTCATCACCCTCGATAAGAACCGTAAAAAAGGCTGTAATTGAGCCTTTGCCTTCCTCTTTTCCTGCTCGCTCCATAAGCTGAGGCAGAAGCGTCAATGAAGATGGCGGATAACCCTTTGATGTCGGAGGTTCGCCAAGTGCCAAACCTATCTCTCTTTGAGCCATGGCAAACCTTGTTACAGAGTCCATAATAAAGAGAACATCCAAGCCCTGCTCTTTAAAAAATTCCGCTACACTCATCGCGGCAAATGCACCGTACTTTCTCATAAGCGGCGAATCATCGGAAGTTGCAACGATTATAACGGTATTTTCCAGATTTCCGCCTAGATTTTTCTCTATAAACTCAGGAACTTCTCTACCACGCTCACCGATTAATGCAACTACTTTTATAGGTGCATCCGCTCCTCGTACAATCATTCCCATGAGAGTTGATTTTCCGACCCCGCTTCCCGCAAAAATACCGAGTTTTTGACCTTTTCCACATGTTAAAAGCCCGTCGATGCTTTTTACTCCGACACTGAAAACCTCATCTATCATACCACGTTTCATCGCTTGAATCGGCGCTTTTATAATTGGAGAAAGATGTGGGCTGTCTATGTTTCCTTTACCGTCAATCGGTCTCATAAAAGGGTCTACAACACGTCCGAGCAGTGCCGAGCTTACCGGAATATTTAAACCCGTCTGATCCAAAAACACTCTGTCACCTGAGCAAAATCCCTCGACAAAACCAAAAGGAGTGATAAAAAAGGTGCTGCCGTCTATCTCCGTAACCATTCCTATGGTCTCTTGATTTGTATCGTTTGAGATTATTTTTACTATATCGCTGATACTCACCTTTAGTCCACGAGCGGTAATAACGGTTGCATTTATCTTAACAACCTCACCGAATGCGACTGAGTATTTTTTATCTGAGATTTTTTCTTTAAGTGAAGAGAGCGGCACTAAAAACCTCCTTGATAGGCAACGAGTCTAATAACGTGAGCCGGTAGGAGAGTTTATTAAAGAGAAAAATTCGCTTCTTGTTTTCTCATCTTTTTTAAACAGACCGCGAAGTGCCGAAGATGTCGTGGTTGAGTTGATTTTCTCAACGCCTCTCATCTCCATACACATGTGCCTTGCTTGAATAACGACTGCAACGCCTTTTGGCTGAATCGTATCCATAATCGCATCGGCTATCTGCTCCGTCAACTGCTCTTGTATCTGCATACGGCGTGCAAAAACATTTACAACACGAGGAATTTTCGACAGTCCAACCACTTTTCCATCGGGTATATACGCTACATGAACACGACCTATAATAGGCAAAAGATGATGCTCACATGTAGAGTAAAACTCTATGTCTTTTAAAAGCACCATCTCATCGTTTGAACTTGTAAAAAGTGCAGATTTAAGTATCTCATGCGGATCTTCTTTGTAGCCGCCAAAGATAAACTCATAAGCCTTTTTAACCCTTTGCGGAGTCTTTAAAAGCCCTTCTCTGTTTGGATTCTCTCCAACATGAAGCATCATATATTTTACTGCATTTTCAAATTCTGTATCTTGTTTATCCGACAATGTTACACCTTTTAGACTCTTTTATAAGCGATAGGGTATCAAGATATAGCTGAGAAAATGATGTAATGAATCATTTAGCGCATATACAGCATTGAGATATTTGGAAAATTGAGTTACTATATTTTTTTAGTTTTAACAACGGAGCAATCAAATCAAACTACTATTTATCTCATTTTTACTATATCTTCAAAACTATTTATACTTAGCGGTTTTTAAAACCGAGTTTGAATTTTCGCTCTTAGAGTTTTTGATGCTATTTTCAACAGTATCTCTATTCTCAAAATCAAAACAGTTTAAAATATTTATACTTATTATCCAAAGCTTCTATCTAATTCATTTTATTTTTATCTCTTACTTTGGAAATCAAATTCAATATACTGATATTTATCTATTTTTTACCCATATAACAGAGACTTTTGAGAGTGTCGCAGCACTTTACGATATAACTTTCTATCCACTGCTTATGGTTTCAACAACCTCATTTATCATAATGTATATAAGATATGAAAAAAGTAAAATACCGACATTTTTACTATCTGCATTTTTACTCTTTTCTCTTTTATTTCAAGATAAGATGTATGACGCTTCACTTTCACTTATTAAAGAGAGTGTAAAAAGTATCTTTTTAAAAAAAGAGAAGGGCGATATACAAAAGAGTGACGATAAAAACAGAGTGCCTTTACATAAAACCGATAACAATATCATTTTGGTTATAGGCGAGAGCATGAGAAGTCGTGAAAATTTAAAAGAGAGATATGAGATATTTGAAAATTATACCTACAAAACCATAGCAAGCGGAGCAACAAATACGGATGTCGCAGTGCCCATGCTTATAAATGGCGGCATCTCGCCGCAAAAAATAAACCTAGAACACAATCTATTTCTGCTGGCAAAGAAAAATGGGTATAAAACCTCTTTCATAACTGCACAAAACGAAAAAAGCCTGAAATACATAGAACCCTATCTGCATAGAGAGCATATAGATGATTTTAAGATATTAGGCTCACGAGACGATAAAGATTTGATTCATAATTTACAAAATATCTCTTTAGAAGATAATAATCTTATTGTACTGCAGATGCAGGGCGAACACAGCCCCTATATATATTATGAGAATTATGACAGAGATGATTCGATTGAGCTTAGATATCACAAATCCATGAACTGCTCTAACACTGTGTTAAAACAGCTGATTAAGCATGTCAGCAATCAATCCAAAAAACCTTTTATTTTTATATTTCTCTCAGATCATGGAGAATTTATAGGAGAAAACGGCAAAGCAGGTCATAATAGATTTGAAAAAGAGATTTACTCCGTGCCGTTAGTTTTGCACTCAAACTTAGAAACACACGTTGAAAAGTTAAAAAACCATAATGATATTTATGAGTTGATATATTACTATTTGGGCTACGCAAAAGAGTTCAAGCTTCAAGAGAGAGATAAGATAAGAGTTTACGGAACTATGATTACGGAAGAGGACGGCTACATAGATATTGACATGTAGAAATCTCTACATGTCAAAAGATTACATTACAAAAATATGAGGAACGATAAGCGGATATCTTTTCATTTTTCTATAGATATGTTTTCTAACAACTTGACGAAGATCATTTTCCAACGCTCTTGGATTTTCTATCAATCCCTCTTTTATGTTTGCAAGGAAGTGCTCTAAAACATCTTCCATCTCTTTAGCAAAATGTTTATCTTGCTTGTCGGCAACCAAACCAAATGATGTAACATTTGGTTTAGAGAGCATCGTAGAGTGTTGCCCGTCGATTTGAGCAACGATAACAACGATTCCATCAGAAGCAAGTTTTTGACGATCGATTACGATGTCATCATCTATTTTATGGTTATTTTGGTTATCAATGTACACTTTGCCCGTTCGAACAGTTTTTACTTTTCTCATATATTTAGGAGCAATCTCTACCGTATCGCCATCATTTAAAACATAAATATTTCTCTCAGGAACGCCACACATCATGGCAGTCTCTTTATGTCTCATAACATGGTTATACTCACCGTGAATCGGCAAAAAGAATTTAGGATTAACAAGACGCAGCATAAGTTTTTGCTCCTCTATGGAAGCGTGACCCGAAACGTGAATATCTTTATCTGATGAGATTCTCGCACCTGCTCTTTGCAAATGATTTAGCATGGCAGAGATAGATCCCTCATTTCCGGGAATTGCACGAGATGAGAGAACGATTAAATCATTTGGTTTAATCTTCACATGTCTATGCTCTCCGATTGACATTCTAAATAACGCAGAACTTGTTTCACCTTGTGAACCGGTTGTTACAATCAAAATATCTTTATCGTTCATAGAAGCAATCTGCTCAGGTTCTACAAATATGCTTTTTGGAAGTTTTATGTAGTCATACTGCATAGCCACTTCTATATTTCTCTCCATTGAACGACCGATTACACATACTTTACGGCCATACTTTACGCCATATTGAATCGCTTGAAAAACACGGTGAATATTTGAGCTAAAAGTTGACAAAATAACTCTACCCTCAGCCTTTGCGAACACTCTATCCATTGCCGGTGCAACACTTAACTCAGATGGAGTAGGAGCTGTATTGTATGAGTTTGTAGAGTCACTCAGTAGACAAAGAACGCCTTTGTCCCCATAATGAGCAAGTCTATGCAAATCAGCCGTATAACCATCAACCGGAGTGTGATCAATTTTAAAGTCACCCGTATGAATAATTGTCCCTGCTGCCGTAGTAATTGCCAACGATGATGAATCTATAATTGAGTGAGTCATGTGCATCCACTCTATCTCAAAATCTTCACCGATTTTATATATTTTTCTTTTTTCTACAGGATTGAAATGTTGTCTGCAATCTTTTAAATGATGCTCGTCAAATTTATTTCCAATCATAGCCAGCGGAAGCGGTGAGCCATATATAGGGAACTGCATCTCTTTATAAAGATACGGCATTGCACCGATATGATCTTCGTGAGCGTGCGTAATAATTACCGCTTTGATTTTATCTTTTATCTCTCGCAAATATGAAAAATCAGGTATTAAAATATCAACACCATGCATGTCCTCATCAGGAAAGCTCATCCCGACATCGACCAATATCGCTTCATTTTGAGTTTCAAATACCGTGATATTTCCACCGATTTCACTAAGCCCGCCAAGTGGAGTAATGCGAATTTTCTCTTTTGAATTTAAATCTAATTTATAATGCGGATTAAGTCTCTGCTTATGAGCTTCTTGGTTAATCTCTACGAATGCTTTTAGCTTTTCATCAATAGGTGTGCTTTGTCGACGACGACTACCGCTACTTTTTGATACATTCTTGCTTCTATTGCCACTTTGCGTATTTGGCGACTTATTGCTGTTGCTATTTTGATTTGGGTTTTTATAGTGCTGTTTACGATTTTCTTGAGAAGTACTTTCGTTAATTTCCTGATTCTCTTGTTCCATCCAAACTCCTTGTTAGTTTATAGAGTTGGTGATAGTCTAATGTAGAAACTTGATGAGGACGAACCGTTTGTGTTAAGCCCAGCTTATTAAAAGCTTCTTGAAGAAGATTTTTTTCATACATTGCCGATAGATTTTTCATCAGAGTTTTTCTAGGCTGCGTAAATGCAACTCTTAGCATATCCTCAAAATCTTTATCACATCTATCACTCTTTTTTTGTATCAAAAAAACTGCAGAATCTATCTTCGGCTGCGGCTCAAAAGCTGTTGGCGGAACTTTCACAACTATGTGTGCTTCTCCCACACTTTGAGTTATGATACTCAAAGAGCCAAATACTTTATCACCTTCATTAGCACAAAATTTCTCTGCAACTTCAAGCTGTACCATTACAAGTATATTTTTGCATTTTGGATCTGCGAGGGCTTTTAGAATTATGTTAGTCGCTATATAGTATGGCAAATTTGCCACCAAATCATACGACTCTTCTATAAGTTCACTCTTCCAAACATTAAGAACGTCTCCACAATTTATATGAAGCTGTTTGGTTGCGATCTCTTTTTCAAACTTATTTTGTAACAGTTTACACAAATCGGTATCGACCTCAAAAGCTTCTACACTTTTGACGTCTACTAAATATTTAGTTAAATCACCTAAGCCAGGCCCAATCTCTACGATTTTATTATCGTTGTTGGGCATCGCTTCGACGATTTTTTGTAAAACAGTTTCATCTTTTAAAAAATTTTGTCCGAATTTCTTTTTTGCTACAATTTTTTCCATTGGAAAGCATTCTATTATAATTTTACTTATACTTAGTTAATATTTATAAAAAAAGTAATTTTCATGTCACAAATGTAGCAATTTAATACAAAATGTTTCATGTGAAACATTTTTACATAGTTTTGAAAAAACTAAATATAAGCGACAAAGTGTATAATTTCACTATATTATATAAGGTACTGTTTTGAACTATTTTGCAAAAAGAATTATCCCGTGTCTTGATGTCAAAGATGGACGCGTTGTTAAAGGTGTTAATTTTCTCGGACTAAAAGATGCTGGTGATCCTGTAGAAGTTGCAAAAAGATACAATGAAGAGGGTGCTGACGAAATTACTTTTTTGGATATTACGGCATCAAGCGACAATCGAGATACTATCGTCGACATTGTCGCACAAGTCGCACGTGAAGTTTTTATACCTCTAACTGTAGGCGGCGGCATTAGAAAACTTGAGGATATTTACAAGCTTTTAAATGTCGGTTGCGATAAGGTAAGCGTAAATTCTGCAGCCATTAAAAGACCCCAACTTATAAATGAAAGTGCCAAAAGATTTGGTTCTCAATGTATCGTGACGGCAATTGACGTTAAAAAAACTGGCGATAGATATCATGTCTATTTAAACGGAGGACGCGTTGATACAGGGCTTGATGCCGTAGAGTGGGCAAAAGAGGTAGTAGACCGTGGAAGCGGAGAGATACTTTTAACTTCCATGGATGCAGATGGAACAAAAGCCGGATTTGAGTTAAATATCACTGAACAAATTTCTCGCGCCGTTAATGTTCCAGTTATTGCAAGCGGCGGAGCAGGAACGATGGAACACATAAAAGAGGCATTTGAACATGGTGCTGATGCTGCACTTGCTGCAAGTATATTTCACTATAAAGAGATAGATATTATGGATCTAAAACGCTATCTTCATGCAAACAATATACCGGTTCGCTTATGATACTATGTGCTGGAAACAACGAAATTTTTGAATTTGCGACTCCCATCGGAGTAGGGCTTATTGAGTCTGCTATGAATCTAACTAGACTTTGTCTTTTTGATAAACCTGAATTTTTATTATTTATAGGAAGTGCAGGAAGCTATGGAGAACATAAGATTTTTGATATTGTAGAGTCAAAAACGGCATCTAATGTGGAACTTGCTCTTTTAAATAACGATGCGTACACGCCGCTTGATAATGTTATTTCTACTAACATGACTAACAAAAAAGATGTTATTGTCAACTCATCAAACTATATTTCCACTAACGAAGAACTAACAAAAAAGTTTTTGAAGTTGGGCATCGGCATAGAAAATATGGAATTTTTTGCTGTTTTAAAAATAGCTCAAGAGTTTGACATCCCAGCCGGCGGTGTTTTTTGCATAACAAACTATACTAACAAAAATGCACATGAAGATTTTTTAAAAAATCACGATGAAGCAAAAAGAGTTTTAGCTCTCCATGTAAAAAAAAGAATCAAGGAACTAACAAAAAAATGAAACAATCACTACTTGATTTTACACTGGGAGAGTTGCAACAAGAGATAAAGCCATCTTTTAGAGCAAAACAGATTTACGGCTGGCTCTATCATAACTATGCACAAAGCTTTGATGAGATGAAAAATATTCCAAAATCTCTCAAAGATGAGCTTGCAGAAAAATTTGCACTCAATCCTCTTAAAATTATAAAAAAAGAGCTCTCAAGCGACGGCACGATTAAATATCTTTTTGAACTTCAAGACGGTAAAACCATAGAAGCTGTTTGGCTAAAAATGAAAGAAGAGATTACAGACGAAAATGGAAATGTCACACAAGAGGCAAAATATACTATCTGCGTATCAACTCAAGTCGGGTGCAAAGTTGGGTGTGCATTCTGTTTAACTGCAAAAGGCGGATTTACAAGAGATTTGACAGCAGGAGAGATAGTAGGTCAGGTAGTAAGTCTCAAGAAAGATAATGAGCACAAACACAACAGAATGATAAATATTGTCTACATGGGAATGGGCGAGCCATTGGATAATCTTGCGAACTTGGCAAAAGCTATAGAGATTTTCAAAGAAGAAGAGGGCTTATGCATATCCGGCAAAAGACAGACTGTTTCTACAAGCGGCTTGAGTAACAAGATAGATAGGCTTGGAGAGATGGATTTAGGCGTTCATATAGCAATTTCGCTTCATGCAGTTGATGATGAACTAAGAACGGAACTTATCCCTATGAATAAAGCTCACAACATAGCATCTATCATAGAAGCAGTTAAACGCTTTCCTATAGACACAAGAAAGAGAGTTATGTTTGAGTATTTGGTAATCAAAAACAAAAATGATGATATAGCTTCTGCAAAAAAACTTGTAAAACTGCTCTCCGGCATCAAAGCGAAAGTAAATCTGATTTACTTTAACCCATATCCGGAAACTGTGTATGAGCGACCAAAAAAAGCAGATATGATAGCTTTCCAAGAGTATCTGATAAATCACGGGCTTTTATGTACTATACGCGATTCTAAAGGTATAGATATTAGTGCAGCATGCGGACAACTAAAAGAAAAAACAGAAAGTGAATTAAAATGAGCTATGTAGAGATATTTCAAATAGTTTTTTTAGTGGTAGTATTTGCAGTTGGTTTAATCGGATTTTTAAAAGCTGCAACGAAGAGTGATAAAAACAAAGACTAAAAAGTAAAACGACCAACACACCAGGGAGGTCGTTTATAAATGTAATAATACCCTACTTTTCTTATATAAAAATAATTCAAAAAAAATATTCACTCTCTTAAAAAAATATTACTATAAAAAAATATACCTATTTTTCCTTAATATGTGTAGTATTCACACATTGTTTTAATATGTGAATAGCACTTTAAATTTCCGACTACAAATATAAAAAATAATTCTTTTTTTAAGAATAAATTTAGATAAAAACAACCTGAATTGATAAGCTTTCATGTAGCTTAAAGTGCCTATTTTGGGCGCTTTTACTTATTTTTAATTTTCATATAAGAAAAAAAGAAGAAATTTACAAAAAGCTCTTATTTGTTATTCACATAAAACATATAGATCTATGTTTCATGTGAAACATTATCGGTTTATATCCATATTTTCAAAACAAACTTTTTCAAAATTTACACTGCTTTTCACATTGTAATTTTTGCCATAAAGTTCAAACTCTAACTCATTCGCATGTAACAGCAATCTTCTTGCACCACTTAGTTTTACTCTTGCATCTCTGTCTAACTCTCTATCCAAATATTTCACAACATTATCTTCACTCTGTCCATAAACAGGATCACCGACTATCGGATGTTTCACATGAAACATATGAACTCTTATCTGATGTTGTCTTCCGGTATGTGGAGAACACTCTATCATTGTCATGTTAAAATCAGGAAAATACTTCAGTGGTCTTACATGTGTTAAAGACTCTTTACCGCTTGGATCAACTTTTACCACCATTCTCACAAGTGCACTTTTTTCATCGTCGTATCTTAGAAGCGGAGCATCAATGCGAAGTTCATCTTTTAACTCTCCATGTACCATTGCAAGATACTTTTTTTTCATATCTCGCTCTTGAAACATCATCTTTATATCAACTTCGCTCTTTTTATCTTTTGCACACAAAACCAATCCGCTTGTTTCCTGATCTATTCTATGAGCAATATTTGCTTCCATTCCAAATTGAGCTTTTAGCTCATCTATAAGAGAGTACTCCGTATGTCTGTTTTGAGGATGGATAAGCATTCCACTCGGCTTATCAAAAACCACAAACTTCTCGTCTACTACATGTGGTGCCAAACCTTTTGAAATTGGTTCAAAATAGATAAACTCAAACTCGCCCTCCAAATAGTCCGAGGGTTTTGTAATAGGAACGCCGTTTACAAGAACTCTCCCAACTGATATGTATCTTTGAATGTCTCTTTGAGAGTATCCCAATTCTCGCTTGAAAAAAAGAAAAGCTCTCTCTCTTTCTTGTGAAAACATTTTTTTAGTAACAAATGGCAATATTTAATCCTTCTATTAGCGTATTTTTTGTAAAATCATTAACTTTACTTTACACAAATTTTACAATAATCAGGTTGAATAAATGATAGAAAGATACTCAAGAGAAGAGATGAGTTCAAAATGGACGATGCAGGCAAAATATCAAGCTTGGCTCGATGTAGAAAAAGCGGTTGTAAAAGCTTGGAACAAACTGGGACTTATTCCTGACGATGATGCTAAGAAGATAATTGAGAATGCCGGATTTGATATAAAAAGAATAGATGAGATAGAAGCTATCACTCGTCACGACCTTATAGCATTCACGACAAGCGTCTCTGAAACACTCGGGGAAGAGAGCAGATGGTTTCACTATGGCATGACAAGTTCCGACACGGTTGACACTGCTGTTGCACTTCAGATGAAAAGCTCTTTAGAGTTAATCATAAAAGATGTGAAGATGGTTATGGAGTCCATCAAGAAAAGAGCTTACGAACATAAGATGACTTTGATGGTGGGAAGAAGCCACGGTATCCACGGTGAACCTATAACATTTGGTCTTGTGTTAGCTGTTTGGTATGATGAGATGGCTAGACATTTGGAGAACTTGGAACAAACATTTAATGTCATCTGTGTCGGGCAAGTTAGCGGAGCGATGGGAAATTTCGCTCACGCTCCACTTGAACTTGAAGAGTATACATGTAAAGAACTAGGATTAAAACCTGCACCAGCTTCAAATCAAGTTATACAAAGAGACAGATACGCAAGACTTGCAACTGCGTTAGCGCTCTTAGCTAGCTCTATAGAAAAATTCGCTGTTCAAATCCGTCACTGGCAGAGAACCGAAGTTTATGAGTGTGAAGAGTATTTTGCTAAAGGGCAAAAAGGCTCGTCCGCTATGCCTCACAAACGCAATCCGATACTAACGGAAAACATAACCGGACTGGCTCGTATGATAAGAGCTTATGCAATACCTGCCATGGAGAATGTCGCACTATGGCATGAGAGAGATATAAGTCACTCTTCTACTGAGAGATTTTGGCTTCCTGATAGTTTTATAACAAGCGACTTTATGTTACACCGCATGAACAATGTTATAGCTAACCTAACAGTTTATCCTGAGAATATGATGAAAAATCTAAACCTAACCGGTGGACTTGTATTTTCTCAAAGAGTTCTTTTGGAACTTCCGCTCAAGGGTGTTAGCCGTGAAGATGCTTACCGCATAGTTCAAAGAAATGCGATGAAAGTTTGGGAAGAGATACAACAAGGCAAACCTACAACAAATGAAAAAGGCGAAAGTCTATATCTAAACCATCTCCTAGCAGATGATGAGTTAAGAGCAAGTTTGAGCGAAGAAGCGATTCGTGAATGTTTCAATTATGATTACTATACTAAAAATGTGGACAAAATTTTTGCAAGAGTTTTTAAATAAAGTGACAAAATTCTGCTAATATTTCTTTTAGCATAAAAATAAAATAATACGATACGTTATGTATGATTTAGGAAATTAGAATGATTACAATTATAAAAAGAAACGGCAGAACTGAAAAGCTGGATATTACTAAAATTCAAAAATATACTTCTGCCGCTGTTGAAGGTCTAAGTAATGTTTCTCAAAGTGAACTAGAAGTTGATGCGCAGATTCAATTTCGTGACGGTATAACATCTAAAGAGATACAGCAAACACTTATCAAAACTGCAGTTGATAAGATTGATATAGATGCTCCAAACTGGACATTCGTAGCATCAAGACTTTTTTTATTTAACCTATATCATCAAGTAAACGGCTTTACGGGATACTCATCTCTTAAGAGTTATTTTGAAAAAGGTGAAAAAGAGGGAAGACTGCTTTTGGGTTTAAAAGAGATGTACAACCTTGAAGAGTTGGAAAAACATATAAAACCTGAGCGTGATATGCAGTTTAATTATTTGGGAGTTAAAACACTCTACGATAGATATCTTATAAAAGATAGAAACTCGAACCCGATAGAACTTCCACAGCATATGTTTATGGCGATTGCAATGTTTTTGGCTCAAAAAGAAAAAAACAGAGAAGAGTGGGCTCTCAAATTTTATAACATGATTTCCACGTTTGAAGTTATGTTAGCAACTCCGACTCTCTCAAATGCAAGAACGACAAGACACCAGTTAAGCTCATGCTACATCGGTTCAACTCCTGATAACATTGAAGGAATTTTTGATTCTTACAAAGAGATGGCACTTTTGTCAAAATTCGGCGGAGGAATCGGTTGGGACTGGACAAATGTTCGCTCAATGGGTTCTTACATCGACGGGCATAAAAACGCAGCAGGCGGAACCATTCCGTTTTTAAAAATAACAAACGATATAGCCGTAGCGGTAGATCAGCTAGGAACTAGAAAAGGTGCGATTGCGGTTTACATGGAACCGTGGCATATAGATATAAACGACTTTTTGGATCTAAAGAAAAACTCAGGCGAAGAGCGTCGCCGTGCACATGATCTTTTTCCTGCGCTCTGGATAAACGATCTCTTTATGCAAAGGGTAGAAGAAGATGGGATTTGGACTCTCTTTGACCCATATGATTGTAGTGAACTGACGACTCTTTACGGCGAAGAGTTCAACAAAAAATATAGAGAACTTGAAGAAAATGAGAGCATCATCAAAGAGAAGCTAAAAGCTAAAAATCTCTGGAAAAAGATACTGACATCATACTTTGAGAGCGGCAGTCCATTTTTATGTTTTAAAGATAATGCAAACCGTGCAAACCCAAACAACCACATGGGTGTTATAAGAAGTTCCAACCTTTGTACGGAGATTTTCCAAAACACAAACCCTAACCACTACAAAATTAAAATTCTTTTTGAAGACGGCTCTAGTGTTAGTTATGAAGAGGATGAGATTGTAAAAGTTGACAGCGGTTTAGAAAAACCTGCTAAAAAGATAACTGCTCTTGATACCATAAACGCTAAGGCAATTTATGTAGTTGAAAAAGAGAAAATAAACGGTGATACTGCTGTTTGTAATCTAGCTTCGGTAAATCTCTCTCGTATAAACACTAGAGAGGATATAAATAGAATAGTTCCTATCGCTATCCGTGCTTTGGACAATGTAATAGATTTAAACTTCTATCCGCTTGAAAAAGTAAAACGGACTAACATGAAAAGCCGTGCAATCGGTTTGGGCGTTATGGGTGAAGCGCAGATGCTGGCACAACAAGCAATAACATGGGGAAGCCAAGAGCATTTCGATAAAATAGATGAGATTATGGAAGCAGTCAGTTTTAATGCCATCTCTTCATCTTCGGATATCGCACTTGAAAAAGGAGTCTATCCTGAGTTTGAAGGTTCTAAATGGAGTAAAGGCATAATGCCGATGGACTATGCAAATGCCGAAGTTAAAAATCTCATTGATAGAGGCGGACTTTTTGCTTCTTCATATGAGTGGGAAGAACTAAGAGCAAAAGTAAAAAAACAGGGCATGAGAAACGGTTATTTGATGGCAATTGCACCGACAAGTTCTATCTCTATTTTAACCGGAACTACTCAGGCGATTGAGCCGGTATTTAAGCGAAAATGGTTTGAAGAGAATCTCTCAGGACTTATTCCCGTTGTTGTTCCGGAACTCTCTCCTGAAACCTGGGCATATTATACGCCTGCTTATGATTTGAACCAAACACTGCTTATCAAAGCCGCAGCGATTCGCCAAAAATGGATAGATCAAGGGCAAAGTTTAAATATATTTATAACGCTTGATAAAGCAAGCGGAAAATATCTAAACGAGATCTACATGTTGGCTTGGAAATTAGGTCTTAAATCAACTTACTACCTTCGTTCTCAATCTCCTGAGATGTCAAAAGATGTGGAAGACAGAAGCATGGAGTGTGTCGGGTGTCAGTGAAGCCACTTTTAAAAAAAGATTTATCTGCATTTTTAAAGAGATTTGATGGCTTCAAAGGTGCAGAGCTTCGTTCATTTGAAATCATCTCTCCTACTATCATTAAAATCACTCTAGCGGTACAAGATAGTGCCAGAGAATTTGACTGGATAACTATTAAATTAGAACTTAGCGAAATTATTGATGCTAAGTTACTTGAGAACTCAAAACTTCCACATGTAGATATGAGTGGTGGGATAAGCATAATATTTACACAGAGCCAAGTCGCTTTTGGAATTGGAAATTATGACAACTTCTCTAACATAACAAACTCTGCATGTTACATAAAAGCTGCATCTATAAAATACCAAGAAGATAGCTATTAACTTTTTGTTGGTTCTTCATTAACATTTCATAAGCCATTTAGGTATAGAATATTCTCAATTTATTTTTAAAGGAATTGAGATGAAAAAGTTATTTTTACTATCCTTGCTAACACTGTCACTCTTAAATGCAAAAGAGGGTGTAGAGTTTAAATATTCTCCAAAAGACATGGAGAGAAATTACCCCACGGCACAAAATTACATACTCTCTTACAATAATGTTTTAGAAAATGTAAGAAGCAGCATCGTAAACATATCTATAAAAAAAGAGATAAATGGCAACCAATTGAGTGCAAATCCATTTTTCAACGACCCGTTTTTTAGAGAGTTTTTTAAAGGATATGGGGATATTCCACAAGAGAGAATTCAGCAAGCATTAGGCTCAGGTGTTATAGTTTCAAAGGACGGCTATATCATTACTAACAACCATGTTATAGACGGAGCCGACCAAATCACGGTAAATCTCGCAGGTGACAAAAAAGAGTATGAGGCTAAAGTTATCGGCAAAGATGAGAAGAGTGATTTGGCTATCATCAAAATAGAAGCAAAAAACCTAAATGCTATAACATTTTATAACTCTGACAAAGTAAAAGTCGGAGATGTTGTTTTTGCACTCGGCAATCCGTTTGGAGTAGGTGAGACTATCACTCAGGGAATCGTATCGGCAACGGGTAGAAGCGGCGTGGGAATCGTAGAGTATGAAGATTTTATACAAACGGATGCATCCATAAACCCCGGAAACTCAGGCGGAGCGCTTATAAACTCTGCAGGACACTTAATAGGGATTAACTCGGCAATTATCTCAAAATCAGGCGGAAACGTAGGAATTGGTTTTGCGATTCCATCTAACATGGTTACAACCGTAGCAACAAGTTTGATAGATAGCGGAAAGTACACACGCGCCTACTTGGGAGTAAATATCTCAGATATCAGTGATGATATGAGTAAATTTTACAATGATAACTACGGAGCTCTCATAACGGGAGTAGAGGATAACTCGCCGGCTGCAAAAGCGGGACTAAAAAGAGGAGATCTCATCATTGAAATCAACGGCAAAAAAATAACAAGTGCGAGTGAACTAAAAAATACTGTAGGTTCTTATGCTCCGTCTAAAGTGGTAATCGTAAAATTTTTAAGAGACAAAAAAGTAGAGAGCAGAAATGTTGCACTAGCAACACTTGATAGCAAAATTACAAATGGAGAGTTTGAGTATAAGGGGCTAAAACTAACTCAAATTGACTCTACGCATAAACAACAGCTAAACATTACCATTAACGGTGTGTTAGTCGTTAATGTAGATGAAAAAAGCGAAGCTTACAGCGCAGGCATAAGAAAAAATGACATAATTATTCAAGTAGAAGAGAGCGAAATAGCTACTTTAGATGATTTTAAAAAAGCAACGGCGTCAAAAGATAAAAAGAGAGTCTTTATCTTCCGCAGAGGCTATATTTTAGCAATTGTGCTTTAAGGAGAAGTTTCATGAGAGTTGTATGTCCGCACTGTAAAAGCGTTAACAATATTCCGCAAAAGGAGTCTTACGCAAAAGCAAATTGCGGAAAGTGTAAAAGCTCGCTTTTAGATACAAAACCCGTTGAGTTAACAACTGTTAACTTTGACGAAATCATCGTAAATAGCGATATTCCAGTGGTGGTTGACTTTTGGGCGCCGTGGTGCGGTCCATGTAAAATGATGGCTCCAAATTTTGAGAAAAGTGCAACGAAATTTCCGCTAAAAGCACTTTTTACAAAGGTGAATACGGAAAATGAACAACTACTCGGAAGCAGGTTCGGCATAAGAAGCATTCCTACAATTATTATTTTCAAAAATTCCAAAGAGGTTCATAGAGTATCAGGCGCTTTGGATGAGGCAAGTTTAAACAGATTGGTTACACAGTTTATGTAGTATAATTATTTACTATCAAAAAAGGGGCAAATTATGAGTAGAGATACGGTAACGCTAACAAACAATCGAGACGGCAAAAGTTATGAATTTCCGATATTGGATGCGACGGTAGGTCCGTCCGTAATTGATATTTCAACTCTTTACAAAGAGACTAAAATGTTTACTTATGATGAGGGTTACACATCCACGGCATCTTGTAAATCTGACATTACATATATAGACGGTGATGCGGGAAAACTTATGTATAGAGGGTATGATATAGCGTACCTTGCAAATCAAAAAAGTTTTTTAGACACGGCTTATCTTCTTTTAAACGGCGAACTGCCGACTAAAGAGGAGCTTGAGAATTTTACTCTGGAAATGAAAAAACGCTCATTTGTACATGAGGGGATTAAAAAGCTCTTTGACTCTTTCCCCGACGGCGCACATCCGATGGCAATTCTCTCGGCGGGTGTTTCAGCACTATCAACATTTTACTATAAACACTTAGAGATCAAAAACTCTCAGGAATATACTGAAATGGCAAACAGAATTGTTGCCAAGATTCCTACACTTGCGGCTTTTTCATATAGATACTCTAACGGCTTGCCTATTATATACCCTGATATGAACAAAGGATTTACGGAAAATTTTCTCTACATGTTAAGAGCTTATCCTCATAGTTATATAGAGTTAAAACCCATAGAGATAAAAGCTCTTGACACTATCTTTACTCTTCATGCCGACCATGAACAAAATGCATCAACCACTGCCGTTAGAAATCTAGCCTCAACAAATGCACACCCTTACGCAGCCATAAGTGCCGGCATCGGTGCTTTATGGGGAAAAAGCCACGGCGGAGCGAATGAGAGCGTTATTCGTCAACTAGAGATGATAGGAACAGTTGATAGGGTAGATGAGTTTATAGCAAAAGCGAAAGATAAAGATGACCCGTTTAAACTGATGGGATTTGGACACCGTGTCTATAAAAACTTTGATCCTCGTGCTACCATTCTTAAAAACCTCCGCAATGATCTTATGGAAGAGTTAGGCATAAGCAGTGAACTTATCGAAGTTGCAAACAAAATAGAGAAGATTGCTCTAAACGATGAGTACTTTATAAGCCGCAGTTTATATCCAAATATCGATTTTTATTCAGGACTTATTCTACAAGCGTTAAAAATTCCAAAAGAGATGTTTGCGGTCATATTTGTAATAGGCAGATCACCGGGCTGGATTGCACAGTGGAGTGAGTTAAGTCAGCAAAAGAGTATAAAAATTGCCCGTCCTAGACAATTATATACAGGTCCAAAAGAGAGAACTCCGGAGTATTAATCCGGGGTTATTTTATATAAGAACAGCAGTAGTCTGTAACTGTTTTGATTTTTAGATCAAATGATGAATTTGCAGGCACACTGAATGTCTCAGGAGTGTGAAGTGTTTTCCACTCTTCGTTTGGAAGTTTTATTTCCAACTCTCCGCTCATGATTTCCATAATCTCGGCAGCATCAGTTCCAAAACTGTAATCCCCAGGCATCATAATCCCAAGTGTCTTTTTAGAACCGTCCGCAAACTCAACCGTTCTGCTTGTAACTTTTCCATCATAGTAGATATTTGCTTTTTTTACTACGGTAACATTTTCAAATTTTGACATCACTTTTCCTTAATTTTTTTGAAATTATATCTTATTCCCAGTCCAACAATCTCTGCTGACCCTCTAACCCTCTAATGTGAGTAACATCTTGAGAAACTTCTATAACGCCTTTGTAGTTGCCCTCATCGTCTCTGATAGCAAAGTAACGGATATGAATAAACTTGCCTTTGAAAGTTATCCAAAACTCAGCCTCGTCTCTGCGACCTGCTTTAAACTCGCGCAAAATCATCAAAACTTGGTCAACGGATTTTGGAGGATGGCAGAATTTTACTTCTCTTCCGATAATTCCCGCACTTCTTGGAAATACTCTATCATCCCCACGGTTATAAAAAATTACGATGTCATTTTCATCAACATAAGTAATATCGACAGGCATAAACTTCAAAAGCCAGTTAATCTGCTCCGGTAACATGTAACCCTCGTCAAGCTTGATTCTGTTATCAAGTGAAAATGGAAGTTTTCTCTTCTGTTTGTCTTGAGACGGATGGATATATTCGCCCTCTACATGCGGAGGATACGCTGCGGGTGTTTTATCGAACATCCAGCCTATCTCTTCATCTCCGGCTCTCATCTCTTTCCAGTCCTCTTCATCCAACATGTTCATGGCATTTGGCAAAAGTCTTCCCTCTTCAACTTGCATAATATGTTCTAGGCTTCCAAAAACTCTCTGCAGCTGCTGCATCAAAGCAGGCATATTTTTCTCTTCAACCAAAGCTCTTGCGGTTTTTATCTCTGCTCTTATATCATCATGAAAAGCCCACATGTTTTGTGAGGGGCTTGTCCAACCGTACTTTTCAAGATATGGAAAAAGCTGGTTCTCTTTTCTTGCAAAATGCTTCTCGACAAGACAAAGCTTTTTAAACTTATCTTCAAACTCTTCAAAATTTTCTACTATGTTTATGCTGCTGATACTTGAGATTAACCCCCTCATTAGCATATTTTCTTCCAAATAGACTCTAACCGGATGTCCATCAGGTAAATTTAGATATGGATTCATAATTTTCCTTGATTTTTTAATAGAGGGATTATACAATCTTTAATTTTTTTGCCCTTTGATTTGAGGCAAGATTAAAATTACTGCAGTTTTAGCCTAACCCTTTGCGAATGAGTAATGGCAACGGCAATAGCGTCTGTTATATCGAGCGGTTTTATCTCTTTTTTTATGTTTAAAAGCATTTTTGCCATATATGCTACCTGCTCTTTTGTCGCTTTGCCGTTTCCTGTCAATGCCTTTTTTACCTGAAGTGCGGTGTACTCGTTAAATTGCCCAAACTGCTGAAGAAGCATAAGCATAATCGCTCCGCGGAATTGGGCAAGTTTTATGGTTGTTTTTGGATTATGCGCATAAAAAATATCTTCGATTGCAACTTCATCTATTTTATGATTTTTAAATATACTCTCAAAAGCTTCAACCATTTGAGGTATCTGAAACTGCAACTCTTCGGCTTTTATCTTTATAAGTCCAGCCTCAATTAATGCTATCTTTCCTTTTTCCAAAGAGATAAGAGCATAGCCCATTTTTCTAGTACCTGGGTCGATTCCTAAAATTGTCATTTTTTACTTTCACATGTTATATACGAGCTATTCACATAGTTTTAACTTTATTTATGGGAATTATAGCTACTATTCACATAAATATATAAAAGGCTCTTTTGTGAATATCGGTCAAAAAATTTTACTTCTGCTAAAAGAAGAGATTCCTGAAATAGAATACAACAGATATATAAAACATCTTATCTATGACACCAAAAAATCTACAAGTGATACGGCTATTTTTTATGCTCCCAACAATTTGGTACTAAACTGGATAAGAAATAGATACGGTGCTAAAATCAGACATCTTTTTGAAATACAAGATTCTACTAAAGTTGATGTTAAAATTTTACTGGAAAATCAAGTTGAAGACAAAAAAACAGAAGTAAAAAAAGAACAAAAACCGCAACAGCACTCACTTCTTAACCCATCTCATACATTTGAAAATTTTATGGTCGGCGGTTCAAATCAATTTGCTTACGCAACAATAAAAAGCGTAAGTGAAAAACCCGGTATTTTATATAATCCTGTTTTTATCTACGGTGGAGTAGGACTTGGAAAGACTCACCTTATGCAAGCAGCCGGAAATATTTTACAAAATCAAGGGAAAATTGTTATTTACACCACAGTTGAGCAGTTTTTAAATGATTTTATTCGTCATGTAAGAAATAAAACAATGGAGAGATTTCAAGAAAAATATCGTAAATGCGATGTTCTTCTCATAGACGATATCCAGTTTTTAAGCAACAAAGAGGGAATTCAAGAGGAATTTTTCCACACTTTTGAAGCACTAAAGGGCGTCGGAAAACAGATTATCCTAACAGCCGATAAACACCCTAAAAAAATAGCCGGACTTGAAAAAAGACTTCAAAGCCGTTTTGAACATGGACTTGTCGCAGATATTCAACCGCCTGAACTTGAAACTAAAATAGCAATTATCGAAAATAAGTGCAAAATAAATAAAGTCACACTTACAAAAGACATTATTCATTACATAGCAACCGTTATTGAAAGCAATGTTCGTGAGATAGAAGGTATCCTCTCAAAGCTGCATGCATACTCACAACTCATGCATGTAGATATAGATTTGCAATTTACAAAAAATGTATTGAAAGATCAGCTTCAAGAAAATCGTGCGAATCTTACTCTTGATATTATTACGCAAAATGTTGCAAAAGATTTAAATATTAAACCAAGTGAAATCCGCTCAAAAGGCAGAAGTAAAAATCTGGTTTATGCAAGAAGAATAGCTATATATCTTTGCCGCGAGCTAACTCAAAACACAATGCCGCAACTTGCCCAATATTTTGGAATGCAAGATCATACGG
>MICC01000121.1:0-487 GCA_001829715.1 Sulfurimonas sp. RIFOXYB12_FULL_35_9 | reverse complement strand
ATATTGAATAGTAAGCAATATAATATTTAGATAAATGATCTCATATATGGGTTATATTTATTTTTAATCAGGGTTTATAAAAATATAATAGAAATATAGCAAAGGTATATTTTATCAGGTAAATCCACCAAAAATATAGTAAAAAATAGGTGTTTTTGCAACAAGATCACCTGTTCGTTATAATCCTATAGGATTTTCTGTTTTAAAAATTTAAAAAGTAATTAACAAAGATATTTATATATCTGGTTGTGACTTAGTAAATTAAACTCCAATTATTGATATAAAACCTTATCTTCCAAATGATAAAATAGAAAATGTACAAATATACCCTTAATATTTAAAACATTTATAAGAAAAAAAAAATTGAAAAGTAATTTAATGAGATTTAAATTTTATAATAAGCTAAAAATTAAATATAAAAATTAATTAATTAAAATAAAATATAATTGTATACACAAACAAATTAAATTATTTAATTAATAAAAGA
>MICC01000120.1:175-54207 GCA_001829715.1 Sulfurimonas sp. RIFOXYB12_FULL_35_9 | reverse complement strand
TTTATCCATTAATAAAAAATTTCTTATCAAATCTGATTGAGATAAACTAACTCCTGTTGAATTGATACTTTCAAAAATAAGTTGAGGATTATCATCTCTTCTATTAAGTGCAATATGCACTATAAACAACTTTTTAAACCCTAAGTAAAGTGATTTAAAATCTCCGAACTTTATTATTTGATTTTTAAAAAAATTGTAATTTTTATAAATATTTGAATTAGTATCTATTGTGTCAAAATCATTTTTTAGTAATTTTTTAAAAACATCATCATCTTTTTTAATTGGCTTGAGTTTTAGTTTATTTTTTTCATCAAGTCTTTTATTAATCAAAAAACTCTCTAAAATCTCATCTTTTAAATCTTCATCATCAATGACATCATACAAAGCTTTTAAAAAAAGAGTGGAGGTAGTAAGCCTTTGTTGTCCATCGATAATAACATACTCTTTTAAATCTATCGAGTCAGTATCGCTATTTGATACATAAACAATTGAACCCATAAAGTGACTTTTTCTCTCACCTTGAATTCCTATATTTTTAATATCATCAAAAAGTTGCAAACAGTTTTTTTCTTTCCAGTCATAATTTCTTTGATAAACAGGAATAATAAATCTTGTCTTATTTGAAGATAAAAAATCTTCAATGCTTATTTGTCTTGCTTCCATGTTAGTTTGTCTCCGTATTTGTCGTATAGCTATATTTTTCATGATAAATAAGTGCAAAAACAGAAATTATCTCATCTTCAATCATATAAACAACGGTATAGCCTTTAAACACCAAGTCTCTAATGTTCTCATCTTCATGATAAATGGATTTTCTATGTTTATACGGCATATGCAAAATATCTTTACATGATACAAACAACTCATTTTTAAATTTTTTAGCTGCATGAGGACTATCTTTTGCTATATATTCTAGCTTTAGAGCCAAAGAGTTGATGAAACTCTCTTCAAATCTAATGTTCATACGCTTTTATCACTGTATCAAGCTTGGCTTCTGCTTCCTGAGTAGAGTAAAATTTGGCAGTACCGCTTTTTATTTTCTCTACTTGTGCGGCTACAAGTTTTCTATCTTCTTCAAAGAGTGCTTTTTTAACCTCTTTTTCGATGATTTTTTCAAAATCTTCACTTTTAAGTAGTACAAAATCAAGCTTGTTATTTTTTAAAATCCCTATTTTTTCCAACTCTTTTTTATACAACTTAGATGTAATCGTCGCAAAGTTTTTTGCAACTTCTGTAGCACTAAAGAGTTCATTTGAATTGTAAGCAACCATAATTACTCCCTTTATTTTGCATATAATTTTGCATATTATACAAGACTTTTACAAAAATAGTATTTATTTGCACATTCCTCACATACTCAATATATCCACTTCCTCATTCCCGTCAAGCGCGGTTATAAGTTTGCTATCTACCCTGATTGCTGAGTCGATGACTACATTTTGAAGTTTAGAGATAATGGTAAGTTTTAGTTCTCTGTTGCCGGGGTTTTGACGGACGATTCTGTATAAATCTTCTAAAACTCTCATGTCAGTATCTAGTTTTATTGCAAGATTTATCGGCTCTTGCGGCGCTTGCTCGATCTCTCTTACTTCTTTTTTCGTCTTTTGAGTCTCTTTTTTTGCTTCTTTAAGCGTCATAATCTTGCTCACACTCATTCTCGTAAACATATCCGTATGAGTTATTTTTGCTTTGATGGCTATCGGCTCTTGCAGGTTCATTTGACTCAGTTCTTCAAGCTTGTCGCTAAAAAGCATAACCTCAATGTTTCCGTGAAAATCCATAAGGCTTACAATACCAAACTGGTTTCCTTTTTTGGATGTTTTTTTGGTTATCTCTTCCACTTTTCCTATAAAAATAGCGTATGAGCCGTCTTTGACACTCTCTATCTCAGAAGAGAGCGTATAATCGAGCTCATCAAGTTTTTCTCTGTACTCATCAAGCGGATGACCAGAGATATAAAAGCCTATTGTCTCTTTTTCAAACTCCAAAATCTCTTTTAACTCATATTCATCTGAGTTTGTCAGTTTTAACTCAACACTTGTAATTTCCGTGTCATCTCCAAAAAGGCTGCCTATCGCATTTTTTTTCGCATTTGAGGCATCTTTTGCGGTATCTACAATCTTTTCTATCTGGTCTAAGAGTGCCTTTCTAGAAAATCCAAACCTGTCAAAACCGCCGGCTTTTATAATGGACTCAACAACTCTCTTATTTACTTTTGACGGCTCTATTCTGTTTACGAAATCCTGCAGTGAACTAAAATCACCGCCCTCTTTTCTTGTCTCCAAAATGGAGTAAACAGCCGCTTCTCCTACTCCTTTAATCGCACCAAGCCCAAAAAGAACAATCTCTCTGCCCTCTTTTGTTATTGCGGAAAATTCCAACCAAGAGTCACAGATGTCAGGAGGAGAGAGTTCAATACCCATTCTTTTTGTCTCGTCGATGTAGCGAACGACCTTGTCCGTGTTGTCTTTATCTGATGTTAAAAGTGCCGCCATAAACTCATTTGGATAGTAAGTTTTTAGCCATGCCGTCTGGAATGTAATCATCGCATAAGCAGCTGAGTGGGATTTGTTAAAACCGTATCCTGCGAACTTCTCGATTATATCAAAGAGTTTTGATGCTTCGGCATAGTCAAGTCCCTGCTTTTGCGCTCCCCTTGCAAACTCATCGTTATAGACGGACATATCTTTTTTCTTACCCATAGAACGGCGGATAATGTCAGAGTATCCAAGAGAAAATCCGCCTACAGTTTGAACTATCTGCATAACCTGTTCTTGATAAACGATGACTCCGTAAGTGTTTTTAAGTATCGGTTCCATAGTATCAAATGTGTACTCTATCTTCTCTCTGCCATGCTTTCTCTCGATAAAGCTGTCAAGCATTCCAGACTCCATCGGTCCGGGTCTATAAAGTGCCAAAACCGCAATCAAGTCCTCAAAACTATCTGGTTTTAAACGTTTGTTCAAGTCCTGCATACCCGAACTCTCTATTTGAAACATTCCGACCGTGTTTCCGCTGCGGATAACGTCATAAACCTTTGGGTCATTCTCGTTTATCTCATGCCAGTCGACATCTTTACCGTATCTTAATTTGATAAGTTTTATGGCATTATCGATTACATCAAGGGTCTTTAATCCTAAAAAGTCAAATTTGATAAGATCCACATCTTCAAGATAGTTAAGTGAATATTGCGTTACAAAAACATCCTCACCTGAGGGTTTATAGATTGGTGTTTTTTTCCAAAGTTCTTCATTGGAGATAACGACTCCGGCTGCATGGATGCCTGAATTTCGTTTTAGTCCCTCAAGTCTTTTTGCAAACTCCCAAACTCTTGCGGCGTTTGCATCGCTCTCTATGAGTTCTTGAAGTTTTGGCTCTTTTTGAAAAGCTCCTGCTATAAATTCACCGTTTTTCGTCTTGCCGTTTAGCGTGATTCCAAGCTCATCTGGGATAAGTTTTGCCATTTTATCAGCTTGAGAGAGCGGCATGTCAAGTACACGGGCGACATCTCTGATAACCCCTTTGGCAAGAAGCGAACCGAAAGTTATGATTTGCGCAACTTGATTTCGCCCATATTTTTTTACTACATAATCTATGACTTCCCCACGGCGAGCCTGCATAAAGTCCATGTCGATATCCGGCATACTGATACGTTCAGGATTTAAAAATCTCTCAAAAAGAAGATCATACTTCATAGGATCTATATCCGTAATCTCTAGCGAATAAGCAACCAGACTTCCGGCGGCACTTCCACGCCCCGGTCCTACAGCTATGCCCATCTCTTTTGCAACTTTAACGAAATCCCAAACGATTAACATGTAACCTGGGAATTTCATAGAGTTTATGACATTCATCTCAAATTTCAGTCTGTCTCTATACTCTTCATGCTTCTCTTGCGGCACATGCTTAAGCCGCTCTTCTAATCCAAGCTCACAACGATAGATGAAATACTCGGCATCATTCTTATCCGCCGCACCTCTCCAAGCTCTTTTTTGCTCTTTTGTGGCATCACTCTCTAGGATCTCATCATCTTTATGGTCGATATTTAGTCCGTCTGAGAGAGCATACTCCTGAGTAAATTTGAAGTTAGGAGGAATCGGGTCGCCAAGTTTGAGTTCTAGATTACACTTATCAACTATCTCTTGCGTATGAGTGATGGCTTCTGGGATATCTGCAAAAAGTCTTGCCATCTGCTCGGGGCTTTTTAAGTAAAACTCATGAACGGAGTGACGCATGCGTTTTGGATCGTCATAGAGTTTATTCATACCGATACACATAAAAGCCTCATGATACTGTGCATCATCATGGAATGTGTAGTGAGTGTCGTTTGTAGCGACTATTTTTATGTCTAGCTCTTTGGAGAGCTTAAGAACCTGCTCATCGATAAAAAGCTGGTCGCCTATGCCGTGACGCATAAGTTCTAAGTAAAAATCATCACCAAAAATTTCTTTATATTCTAGTGCAACGGCTTTTGCACCATCATATCCGAGTGCGCCGTTTTTTATATTTCTCTCATTTGCCGTATTTAAATGCCAACTAACCTCGCCTTGAAGACATGCAGAGGTACAAACAAGTCCCTCGCTATGCTCACGAAGCTCTTGTTTGTTTATACGCGGATAGTAGTAAAACCCCTCTATAAAAGCTTTAGAAGAGAGATACATAAGGTTTTCATAACCTTTTTGATTTTTAGCATATAAACAGATGTGAAATCTCTGTTTTGTGCTCTTGTCATCAATAGCTTCGCCGTTAT
The DNA here is from genome assembly GCA_001829715.1 of Sulfurimonas sp. RIFOXYB12_FULL_35_9. Classification (GTDB taxonomy): domain Bacteria; phylum Campylobacterota; class Campylobacteria; order Campylobacterales; family Sulfurimonadaceae; genus Sulfurimonas. The sequence continues at coordinate 49,457 of MICC01000120.1, read as the reverse complement.
GGATATAACCCTCAATCCCTATAATAGGCTTTATACCGGCTTCTCTCATCTGCTTATAAAAATCAATAGCACCAAACATATTGCCGTGATCCGTCATAGCAACTGAAGTCATACCAAGTTTTTTAACCTGTTTTACGAGATTTGAAAGTTTATTTGCACCATCTAAGAGTGAATATTCCGTATGAAGATGAAGATGGGTAAATGGCTGAGCGCTCATAGTATATGCAACCCTTTTTGGTTTTTGATTTTATCTGATTTATAAGAGTTTGAATTATAGTATGAATGGCTTTAATATGAGGTAATAGCCGGATTTAAAAAAATCTAGCTATTAATCGTAAAATTATTTTGCGGTCTACCTATATGAAAACCTTGAAGATAGTCTACACCCATCTCTCTTAGGGTTTTTACAATCTCTTCATCTTCTACATACTCTGCAACGGTTTTAACATTAAGCTCTTTTGCGAGTGTTAAGATACTGTGTACAAAAGCTTTGTCTTTTTTATCTTTATTGATATTTATAATAAATTCTCCGTCAATTTTTAGATAATCAATCGGGAATTTTTTGATATAGTGAAACGACGAGAAGCCTGAACCAAAATCATCTATGGCAAATTTATATCCAGCCATTTTAAGATTCATCACAAATTTTTCTAAAAGAGAGAAATTTTTAACAGTCTCCCTCTCGGTAATCTCAAAAACTATATGATCTTTGGAGATTTCATACTGCTTTATAAGTTGAGTAATTGAGTCTGCGTAATTGCCGACAATAAGAGATTTCGGAGATAAATTTATAAACAAAATCCCTTGATAATTCTCCGCTTTTATCTTAATAAATGCATTTTCTATCACCATCAAATCCATACGATTTATGATACTCATGCTCTCTGCAACCTCTATAAACTCGTAAGCAGATACTACCTTGCCGTCTACCTCGATTCTCATAAGAAGTTCATGTATCTCATTTTTACCGCTAATCGTGGTTTGAATAGGTTGAAAATACGGAACTATGCGGTTATTTGCAACGGCATCAACCAAAAGTGCTGATTTTGCTTTTTGCTCTTTTACTACAGAGATAATATCATCGCCCGAAGGAACTCTAATACTATTTTTACCGTCCTCTTTAGCCTTATACATCATGCCGTCAGCTATTAAAAAGAGCTCTTTTTGAGTTTTTGCATGTTCTGGGTAGATTGATATACCGATGGATATGGTAACTCCGGCATAATTTCCATCTGTCGTTAATAGTTTGAAACTCTCTACCGCTTTTGCCAGTTTATGAGCAACCGCAAGAGCACCTTCCAGCCCGCATTCAGGCAAGATTAAAGTAAATTCATCCCCACCGTAGCGAGATAAAATATCTTCATTTCTCTTTGATTCACCAAGAATTCTTGAAAACTCCTGCAAGAAGAGATCCCCAAACGCATGTCCGTATCTATCATTTATAGGTTTAAAATTATCACAATCTATAACCATTAAAGCAAACTCATAGTCATGCGTTTGGGCACGCTTAATTTCATACTCTAAAAAGTCGACAAAAACTCGTTGATTAAACAGGCTTGTCAATGGATCATGTGCTGCATAGTACTCTAAATCATTCGTATATTTATTTATAGCTTTAACTGAACCGACGAGATTTGCCATGGTTGTTAAAATGCTGTCTATTACTATGTGCTTTATCGGATCCGTTGCCATTTCTGATTGAACGCTAAGCCCTACGATTCCTCCTATTTTTGGGGTATCTAAAAATAGCGATTTTGTTCTATACGCAAAATTTTCATAATCATTTATATTTATGCATCTGTTGTACTCGGATATATTATGGCGAATCGTATAGTCGGTATAACCTAAAAAGTGATTGCTTTTTTGGACAGACTCTCTTACATACTCTTCAAACTTCTCTTTAACTTCGCTCTCTGGAATACCGTACCAAAATATATCAACCTCGAACTGGTCATCACCGATTCTAAAAATAGTCATAAGAGTATATGTCTGCATAACTTTATTTATATCAACCAAAAGCTCGTTTATAAAGTCACGCCAATCTTGAACAACTTCCGAAGTAATTATAAACTTATCTAAAAGCTGTACTTCAAACTCTAGAAGATCCTTATCAACTGCAATAACTTTTAACTTTTGAGCCAACTCGTTTACATTTGCGATAATCGCATTAACTTCCTCAAACCTTGAATCAATGTCGGTAGGATCAAACTCTTTGAAATCCTTGATTGAGTTGATACATTGCACTTTTTTATTAAAAAGCTTTAGCGACTCTGTTATCTTTGATGCAGTATATCTAGAACTTATATATGCTGCAAATATAAAAATCGGCAATACAATCAAGAAAAAATATACATAGTCTAAAAATGTCTCTTTTATAATCTCAACAAAATTTTGCTCTACATCTATAACACCGAGAGTATCTCCTACTTTTGCGTTGACATGACAACTTAGACACTCCTGTTTTGCATTAAGCGGCAAAAGATTTCTAAGTTTTCCCATATCGGTAAGTGTTATTTTTTCACCGCTTGCTAAAACAGTGTTAGCTAACTCATCTTTTTGCTTCTCAGGCACTTCTCCGAAAAGCTCTTTGATTTTATCTCCGCGGTAAATATTTACAGAGTAGTAACTATCATCAAAACTTTCTTTAATAGAGTGCATAAAATCATTTAAATCTTCTCTACTCCACCCTTTTTTCATAACCTGATACATAGATGAGAAAATTTGATTTGAAACGGTATTTGCATGTTTTTTGGCATTTTCTTGTGCCAATGTCGTATGAAGATATGTTGTAAAAAGTAAAACTACGATAAAAAGAGTTGATAATAAAACAATGTTGATTGAAAAAACAAAATTTTTTAGTGTTTTAGGCATAAAATTTTCCCTATTGTTAAATATTTTTGAAAGGATTAAATTATATCTACAATTTATTTTTTTAAACTTAATTTATATTAAAAAATTAGAAATATTTATATGAATAGCATAAAATATTTGACAGAGGAGAGAAGAAAATTGATACGAGAATTCTCGTATCAAAGAGGATTATTTAACTTTTTCTAAATATTCGCAGTCTACCGTATTTACTTTAATAGTATCACCCTCAAGTACATGATAAGGGACTTGAACAACGGCACCCGTCTCAAGAGTTGCAGGTTTTCTGCTTCCGCTTGAAGTATCGCCTTTGAAGTTTGGCGGAGTATCCGTGATGAGAAGTTCCATTACTTCAGGAGCAGTTACGGATATAGCGTTTCCTTTATAAAAAATAATGTCAACGTTAATTCCGTCTTTGAACCATTTTGAAGCATCGTCACACTGCTCATACGAAAGAGAGATTTGCTCATACGACTCTTGATCCATAAACTGAAACGCTTCACCGTCATCATAAAGATACTGCATAGTTTTATATGTTATTTCAGGAACTTCAAACTTATCACCGGCATGAACAGTTTTTTCAACAACTTTACCGTTTAAAAAGCTTTTTACCTTCATACGTACAAACGCTGCGCCTTTACCCGGTTTAACATGTTGAAACTCTACCACTTTATATGGTACTTCGCCGATAATAAGACGAATATTTTTTTTAATGTCACCCATTCCAATAGTTGCCATAAATACACCTTAGAAAAATTTTTTCGGATTTTATCCTAATTGGACTTAATTTCTTTTGTTATAATGTCAAAAATCTACAAGCTTTAGGAACTAATATCTATGGAATTTACTTTAGAAGCCACATCAAAGAATGCTCGTGCATGTACAATCAAAACAGCTCACTCAACGATAACAACACCTGTTTTTATGCCTGTTGGAACTCTTGGCAGCGTTAAATCACTCGACATGCAAGATGTAGTAGATTTGCTGGGAGCTGAGATAATTTTGGCAAACACCTACCACATGTATCTTCGTCCCGGAGATGAAACAGTCGCTAAGATGGGCAAACTTCATGGCTTTACAACCTACCCTAAAAGCTTTTTAACTGACAGCGGCGGTTTTCAGGCATTTAGCCTTAGCGACATATCCAAAGCTTCACAAAACGGCATTGAGTTTCGCTCTCACATAGACGGAAGCAAACACTTCTTTACGCCAAAAAAAGTTATAGATATTCAGCACAATCTCGGCTCTGACATCATGATGATTTTAGATGATTTAGTCGCACTTCCTGCAACTCAGGAGCGCATTGCGCTAAGCATTGAGAGAACGACTGCATGGGCAAAAGAGAGTATTGAGTATTTTAGAGCAAAACAAAAAGAGGGTATCGGCTTGGAACAAAATATATTTGCAATCATCCAAGGCGGAACGGACAAAGCATTTAGAACAAAGAGTGCGACGGAGCTTTGCGAGCTTGATTTTGACGGTTTTGCCATAGGAGGCTTAAGTGTCGGCGAGTTAAATCAAGAGATGTACAACACAGTCGAACACACCGTGCAGTATATGCCGCTTGATAAACCTCGTTACCTCATGGGTGTTGGAACTCCTGAAGATTTGATAGAAAACATCGAGAGAGGCATCGATATGTTTGACTGTGTTATGCCCACACGAAACGCAAGAAACGGAACTCTTTTTACATCTTTTGGAAGATTAAACATCAAAGGTGCGTCTTATAAAGATGATTCATTGCCGATTGATAGCGAGTGCGATTGTCTTGCATGCAAAAGATACTCAAGAGCATACCTCAACCATCTTTTCCGTGCTCGTGAAATAACATATTTTAGACTTGCAACCATTCATAACTTGCATTACTATTTAAATCTAATGAGAAAAGCAAGAGAAGCGATTTTAGAAGATAGGTACAGCGAGTTTAAAGCAGAGTTCTACGCAAAAAGAAGTTGATTTTTTTCAGATTTTAGAGTTTTATAACCCATCGAAAGATGGATTATAGATTGTGCTCTTTTTTATATTTTAATATAATTGCATAAGCTTCATCTTTTAAAAGTAGTTTCTCTTTTTTAAGGGTCTCTAGCTCAAGATCTGTTAATAGAGTATCACCCTTTTCAGCCTTTGTTATTTGGTCGTCAAGCTCGTTATGCTTGTGAAATATTTTTAAAAAGTGAGCGTTTGCAGCCTCATTTTCTTTCATGTGAGTAATAATATCGCGATATTCATGTAACATTTTGCATTCCTTAATTTTTTTGGAATGTTATCATATTCTTAATAAAAAATCCTTTTAATTTCACCGTATAGTGCTTCGCCGTCATAAAGAGAGAGTTTTTCATCCATTGTAACAACTTTAGCAGGATCAAAAAGCATGGCATTTGCTTTTTGCCCTACTTTTATCTCTCCACACTCCTCTTTTATAGCATCTGATGGATTTTTTACGCAAAGCCTAACAAGCTCTTTCATAGAGACGATACCGCTTTTTACAAGTTTTGTATAGTAGAGACTCATTGCATTTTTTAGTCCCTCACACCCATATGCCGCATCATAAAATGCAACCTCTTTATTTACGGGAGAGCTTGGCTGATGAAGAGTTGTTAAAATATCTATTTGAGAGTTTTTCAGAGCTTCCATTAGCTCTATTCTATCGCTCTGACTCGCTAAAGGAGGATTTAATTTTGCCGTAGTATTAAAGTTTTTACAAGCCTCGTCTGAATTTAACAAATGGTGAATAGAGACCTCACATGTAACGCTTACTCCATCTTTTTTTGCTTTATCAATTAGATAAATTGAGCGAGGCGAAGCAATAGACTTAAAGAGAATTTTAATTTTGAAATGTCTTGCTATCTCTATCATACGGGATACATGTAGAACTTCGCTAAGATCAGGTATGCCTGCAAGCCCGAGTTTTGAGCTTACGTCACCTTCAAGCATAACACCGCTTGAGATAAGTGAGTTATCCTCCGCTTTACAAAAAAGAGTTACGTCATACATTTGGCAATACTGTGCAATCTTGATAGCCAAATCATTTTTTGCAATGGTACTCATATATGGCACAACCGCTCCACGCTTCAACAATATTGCGATATTGCTAAGCGTTGCATCTTCTCTTAGAGCGTTTATCATAAGATCTACTTTGGCACCGCTTAAATCATGCAGTCCGTTTTGAGCGAACTCTAAAACTATCTCATTATCTATCGCCGGAGTGCTGTTTGGGTTTAAAACTATATGCCCTATTCCGCCACTAAGTGCTTCATCAGAGATAGCTTTTATATTTTTAGCATTAAGGGCTGAATCTTGAACTCTTATATTTGTATCCACCAAAAGAGGCATAAAATAGAGACCTTTTGCGTCTATAATCTCCTCACCGTTGAGATTTGAGCCTATTTGAGTAATAATGCCATTTTCTATGCAGACATCAACCTCTCTCTCACCGTCTATATCACAAACTATCGCGTTTTTTATTACCATCTCTTCAACCTTTGACATATTGGTAAAATTATAATTTATAAAGGCTTATAAAATAGATTTTTTTTATAAGCCTTTAGTGAATTTAGGTTATACTTTAGGGAGTAAATCTGTGAAGAGGGGCTATTATTTGCGGTATTCATTAAATATGATTCGAGTTTTTATCATAGTGCTCTTTTTATTTCTCTACTCGAGCGTTTACATAATTACGACAACCGATAAAGATTCACGTATCAGGCTTCTTTTAAATCAGCAGATAATAAATCTGGAACACAACTACAATGTTGTTATTGAGAGATATCATGTAATCTCAAATATTATTAATAATGAAGTTTTCAACAACACTCGTATCATAAACCTCTTTTATAAAGCAAAAAATGCACAAAATCAAGAATATAAAAATATGTATCGCACAATGCTTTATCATGAAATGAAACCGCACTACGATGATCTTAAAAATGTGGGTGTAAATATCATTCAATTCTCATTTTCAGATAACACATCTTTTTTAAGAGTGCATCAACCGAATCTGCATGATGATGATCTCTCCCATGTTCGATACTCTTTTGCATATGTAAATTCAAATATGAAACCTATAAGCGGATTTGAACAAGGCAGAGTATCACATGCCTATCGCAATATTTTTCCTCTCTTTTACGAAAATGAGTTTTTAGGAAGTGTCGAGCTGTCGTTTGCATCCCAAAGCATGCAAGACAACATGATTACTCTTCACAATACTGATACCCATTTTATAATCAAAAAAAATGTTTTTAGCTCAAACCTCGATAAAGAGGAGATGGAACAAGACTATATAGAGAGTATTGAACATAAAGATTTTTTATTTGCAAAAAGTGACGCTGCAATAGCCGGACACAAAAGAAAAATCAATTTGGAACTAAAAGATACAATCGCATCAAAAATTAAACAAGGAAACTCTTTTGCTCTCTACCATAATGTCGAAGACGCAACTTATATCGTCTCCTTTTTACCTGTAAAAAATGTTATAGACCAAAATATTGTTGCCTATTTAGTCACCTACACAAATAACCAATATCTTCAAGAGATGCTCAGTGAGTATCTATGGATAAACAGTGCCGCTTTTTTGGGTTTGCTTCTTTTATCCATCGTTATCTACTCAAATATAAAACATCGTATGAACCTTGAAATTCAGGTTAAAGAGCGAACAAAAGAGTTAGAGAATGAAAAAACAAAAGCACAAAAAGCGACACAAGCAAAATCCCAATTTTTAGCAAATATGTCACATGAGATTCGAACACCGATTAATGGTGTTATCGGTATGAGTTACTTGCTTTTGCAAACAAAATTAACAAAAAAACAGAGAAGCTATTTAGAAAAAATTGACAACTCTGCCAAATCACTTTTGGGTATTATCAACGATATTTTAGATTTTTCAAAAATTGAAGCAGGAAAATTAACCATTGAAAAAATAGAATTTAACCTTTACCAAACCATAAATCATCTCATAACGCCGCTGGAGTTTATTGCAAATAAAAAAAATATCAATATCAATTTAAATTATGCAGATAATGTGGGGAAAAACTTTATCGGAGATGGTATGAGGATCTCTCAAGTTCTTACAAACCTTATAGGCAATGCTATAAAATTTACCGAACAAGGCGCCATAAATATAGATATATCTAAAGCAGATAATTCTATGCTGCGCTTTGAAGTCAAAGATTCCGGAATCGGACTAAGTGAGAAGGAGCAAAAAAAACTCTTTATCTCATTCTCTCAAGCGGATAGTTCAACAACTAGAAAATATGGCGGAACAGGGTTGGGACTTGCTATATCAAAACAACTTGTCGAACTTATGGGCGGAAAAATTTGGGTTTATAGCAAAGAAGGAGTCGGCAGTAATTTTATCTTTGAACTTAGACTCAAAGAAGTAAAATCGAATCATCTAAAACATGAAGATAAAAAAACAGACTTAAATGAAAATGTTTTTAACGCAAATAAGATACTTGTTGTAGAAGACAATCTAACAAACCAGCTCGTACTTTTAGGGCTTTTAGAAGATTGTGTAAAAGAGATTGATATTGCCAAAAACGGAAAAGAAGCCGTAGAGATGTTTCAAATAGGCAAATATGAGATTATTCTTATGGATATACAGATGCCTGTAATGGACGGATATGAAGCGACTAGGATTATCAGAGAGATTGACAAAGAGATTCCTATCATAGCTCTTACGGCAAATGCGATGGTTGAAGAGATAGAAAAAACAAAAAAAGCAGGAATGAATGAACATCTTATCAAGCCGATAAATATAGAGAATTTTTTTGCTACTTTAAGTAAATATATTACACAAAATTAGAAATAATCAAATTTTACAAAGGTTTTAAAGTGCGTTATCTATTTTTACTATTTTTACTGTTATCGTCCATGGAAGCCTCAACGGCTTACGAATCTGGAAAGCGGCTCTATATGCAAAAAGGCTGTTTTAGCTGTCATGGGTCGAAGCTTGAGGGTATGCACCAATATCCATACCTTGCAAACCGCGCAAAAGGGTATATGAAATATAAACTAAAACGATTTAGATCTAAAATCTCGGATAACCAGCAACAAGAGATGATGATACCTTTTGCACTCGGATTGAGTGATGAGGACATTGAAAATTTAACTATTTACATGAATGAATATGTAGAGGAAAAGAATGAAAAAAAATATGACGACAAATATCATACACAAGGAGACGGCGGTTCATGAAGATTTTAGTTAGCGCACTTGAACACTCGGCAAACGTTCATCTTAAATCTCTTAAACAAGAGCTAAGCAGTGATGTAGAGTTTATAGGAATATTTGACAAAGAGCTGGGAGAGAGCATTATAGATCTCAGAAGTTTGGCTATTATGGGCTTTGTAGATGCAATCAAAAAACTTAGATTTTTTATAAAGCTAAATAACAAAATGGTTGATTTAGCAGAAGATGCGGATAAAATCCTGCTTATAGACTCATCAGGCTTTAACCTTCCACTTGCCAAAAAAATTAAAAAAAAGTACCCTGAAAAAGAGATAATCTACTACATTCTGCCTCAAGCATGGGCATGGAAGAGAAAACGGATTCCTGTTTTAGAAAAAACCATAGATCATCTAGCTTCAATTCTTCCGTTTGAAAAAGAGTACTACTCAAAAAATGCACCTATTGAATATGTCGGACATCCGCTCTTGGATCAGATACATAAGTTTAAAGATGAGTTAAAAGACGAAGTCAAACATATCGCTTTTATGCCAGGAAGCAGAAAAGGCGAGATTAGAAAACTGATGCCGATATTTAAAGCGCTTCAAAAAAAGCTTGATATCAGCTCTACAATCATTATTCCAAAACACTTTACAGAAGATGATGTAAAAGAACTTTATGGCGACCTTGAGGGATTTGAGATAGCTCATGATGCACACAAAACGCTTCTTGAAGCTGATTTTGCTTTTATTTGCAGCGGAACTGCCACTTTGGAGGCTGCTCTCATTGGAATACCGTTCATCCTTACATATATAGCAAAACCGCTGGACTACTTTATAGCAAGCAGACTTGTGAAACTTGAGTATATAGGGCTTGGCAATATAATGTTTGAAAAGTTTAAAAAAAGAGCTATGCATCCAGAGTTTATTCAAGAAAATGTTACTCTGCAAAACCTTCTAAAGGCTTACAAAGAGTTTGATAGAAGCAGATTTTTAGAGGATTCAAAAACACTAAGGGACTATTTGCAACACGGCAGTTCAAAAAGAGTAGCCTCAATTATAGAGGAAAACAGATGCAAAATTTTATAAATCGTATTGATTTTAACCCCATCTTAGAGTACTCTCTTCTCATAAGTTTGAGTATTATTATCTCAATTATAGGTTATTTAATAGCCAAAAAATATGTTATAAAAGTTATACATAAATTGATTTTTAAAACAAAATCCAAGTGGGATGATACGCTTATAAAAACAAAGTTTTTTGAAGAGCTTGCCTATATTATTCCGCCGCTAATTCTTCTTTATTTTTCAAAATTTTATCCGCAGAATATAAGCAGTATCGTCTCCCAGATTATCGGGTTTTGGATAATTATCGTTATTATAAAAGTGATTGACAGCCTTTTATCTGCTGTTTTGGAGATTTACAATACATTTGAAATATCCAAAGACAAACCTATAAAAGGGTATATTCAACTATTTAAATTACTCGCATATATTTTAGGTGCGATAATAGCTCTTTGCATCCTTTTTGACATCTCTCTCTTACATGTTCTGAGCGGTGTAGGAGCATTTACGGCTGTCTTGATGTTTATTTTCAGAGATACTATTTTATCTCTTATTGCAAGTATACAAATCGTTGCTAACGATCTCTTCAAAGTAGGAGATTGGATTGAAGCCCAAAACTTTGGAGCTGACGGAGAAGTCATTGATATTGCCCTGCACTCTGTAAAGGTTCAAAATTGGGATAAAACGATTGTTACGATTCCAACCTACAAATTTATGGAAAACTCATTTAAAAACTGGCGTGGGATGGCAGAGAGCGGAGGAAGACGCATAAAGAGATCTATCTTTATAGATTCAAACTCCATACACTTTTGCACACCGCAACTTTTGGAAAAACTTAAAAGCATAGATCTCATCAGAGATTATTTAGATGAAAAATCAGCGGTGGTGGATACTACTGCAGAGATTACGCTAAACAAAAGAAAACTTACCAACATAGGTACTTTTAGGGAGTACATGAAGAGATATGTACAGAGCAATCCAAATAATGACAGCAAAAACTTTACATTTATAGTAAGACAGCTTGAGCAGACTTCAAAAGGAGTTCCTCTTGAAGTGTATGCTTTTAGCAACAAAAACAAATGGGCAGAGTATGAGCAGATTCAGTCAGATATTTTTGACCACCTTTTAGTTGCCCTTAGAGAGTTTGATTTAAAACTCTACCAAGAGCCATCAGGCGAGTTTGGCTCTTCTAAATAGAGAGGTTTTTTATATACTCTTTTACTTCCGAGGCTGTGCCGCGGAGTACGACTCTTTGAGAGCGTTTTTCTATCTGATAATCGTACATAGGGTCGTAATACTCCCGTAAAAGATACTCTACCCAATCTTTATACTTCTCATATGAGCCGCTTTTTATCTGTTCATGGAATGCATCTTCAAATAGAGAAGAGACTACTCTGTATTTCTCGCCTCCAAGCCGTTTTTCTATCCGTTTCATAGAGTTTTTTATACTATTTTCCCATTCAAGAAAACCCTCTGCGCCGTAAATATTTTGTGCTTCCATGACATACTCTCTAAGCGTTATCTCAACTCTCTCATTCATTGGAGTCTCTAAAACAAGCAGAGGTGCTTCTTGCATTACCGAAATAAAACTATTTGGCATAAAAACGGAGCCGATATGTTTTCCCTCATCCTCAAAAACAAGATAGTCCGCTCCCTGTTCTATCTTTTGAATCATTGCATAAGCGAGATTGTTTTCAAAATCAATCTGTGAAGTTTGCGGCGTAATCTTCTGACCAAATGAAGAGCCTCTGTGATTTGCAAGAGCCTCAAGATCTACAGCATTTGGAATCTCTTTTAGCTGCAAAGTTTTACCGCAACCCGTTCTTCCGCCAAGTATAATAGGTTTAAAATGTTTATGTGCTTCATCCAAAGATTGAATCAAAAAATTTCTAAACGCCTTATATCCGCCTTTGAGCCGCACAATCTCTCTGCCATACTCATGCAGCCACATTTGAGATATTTTAGAGCGTTGTCCTCCTCTAAAGCAGTACAAAAGAGCATTCGGGTTTGCATCCATAAACTCTATCCATGCCATAATGCGACGTTCTCTTACATCACCACTCACAAGCTGATGCCCAAGCTCTACAGCTTTTTCATTGCCGCTGTTTTTGTAGCATGTGCCGACTAGATGTCTCTCTTCATCATCCATGATAGGAAGATTTACGGCATTTAAAAATGCGCCTCTTTTAAACTCAACAGGCGCACGAACGTCAAGAAGCGGAGTGTTGCTTAAGACTATGGATTTAAAATCATCATACAGTTTCAACACCTATAGAACCTCTACCGCATAAATACCTTTTGATATAGTTTCACCTATCGGTTCAAGGGTTAAATCCATTTTGCGAATGAGGTCATAGAACTCTTCTGCTCCATCCTTTTTAACAAAAACAAGAAGTCCTCCCGATGTTTGCGGATCACAAAGTATCTCTTGCTGCTGCTGTGTCATCGTACTTATTTTATTTCCATAACTTAGAAAATTTTTACGAGACCCTCCTGCTATACACCCCATAGCTCTGTATTTTTCCACATTTGGCAGAAGCGGAACTTTATCAAAGTATATCTTAGCACTTATATTGCTTGCCTCACACACTTCGCTTAAATGTCCCAGAAGACCAAATCCGGTTACATCCGTCATGGTTGCAACACTCTCCAACGGTGCAAGGACTAAGCCTATTTTGTTTAATGTTACCATCGCTTCTATCGCCGCCTCAAGTTCTGTGGCTTCAATCTTTTTCTGCTTTTGTGCAGTTGTCAGTATCCCAATACCGATAGGTTTTGTAATAAATATAAAACAATCCTCTTTTGCACCGCGGTTCATCATGAGATTTTTATTTTCAGCTAAACCCGTAACCGCAAGCCCAAATATTGGTTCCGGCGAATCTATGGAGTGACCTCCTGCAAGCGGAATGCCGCTCTCTCTACAGACGGCTCGACCGCCCTCTATAACTTCACGTGCCACTTCTGCAGAGAGTTTGTCGATAGGCCATCCAAAGATAGCAATAGCCATAAGCGGCGTTCCTCCCATCGCATAAATATCACTAAGGGCATTTGTAGCGGCAATTCGTCCGAAAGTAAAAGGGTCATCAACTATGGGCATAAAAAAGTCGGTAGTTGATAAAACGGAAGTACCGTTGCCTAAATCAAATGCCGCCGCATCGTCTTTATGCTCATTTCCGACAAGAAGCTCTGGATAAAAAGTTTCAAAAGAGCTGTCTTTTAGTATCTCCTCAAGCAACATCGGAGAGATTTTACATCCGCATCCTGCTCCGTGGCTATATTCTGTAAGTTTTATCTGTTGCATCTGTTTCCTTGATTATTTATTGTGAAGTGCCAGCTCTTTTTCTAAATATTTACCTGTATAGCTTCCTGTCTTCTCATGACTACCAGCCACCTCTTCAGGAGTTCCCTCTGCGATGATTAGACCGCCGCCGTTTCCGCCTTCAGGTCCCATATCTATAACATAGTCGGCATTTTTTATCATGTCAAGATTATGTTCTATGATAAGTACCGAATTTCCAAGCTCTACAAACTTATGAAGAACTCCGGTTAGTCTATCGACATCTGCAAAGTGAAGCCCAGTTGTCGGCTCATCAAGGACATATAGAGTTTTACCGGTATCTCTGCGGCTGAGTTCTTTTGAGAGTTTAATTCTTTGAGCTTCACCGCCTGAGAGCGTTACCGCGTTTTGCCCGAGGGTAATGTAACCCAAACCTACATCAACAAGCGTAGAGAGAATCTGGTGTATTTTTGGAATCGGTTTGAAAAATTCAAAAGCCTCATCCACACTCATATTTAGCACATCAGAGATAGTTTTGCCTTTATATAAAACTTCCAAAGTCTGCTGATTGTATCTTGTGCCGTGACATGTATCACATTTGACCATAATGTCCGGCAAGAAGTGCATCTCTATCTTGTTTTCGCCCTCGCCTTGACACTTCTCGCATCTTCCGCCTTTGACGTTAAAGCTAAATCTTGAACTTGTATAGCCTCTTATCTGTGCCTCTTTTGTTTGAGCAAAAAGATTTCTTATCTCATCCATTACACCCGTATATGTTGCCGGATTGGATCTTGGAGTACGTCCGATTGGGCTTTGGTCTAGGTAAATTACTTTATCCACATGTTCAAGACCTGTTATCTCCACACCGGCAACTTTATTTACTTTTCTCGCATGGTTTAGCAACTCTCGAGCAGTCGGAAGAAGCGTTTGAAGCATCAAAGAGCTTTTTCCGCTTCCGCTAACACCTGTAATACATACAAAATTATTTAACGGTATTTTCGCACTTAGATTATTAATATTGTTTAACGTTACATTTTTTATCTCTATAAATTTCTCTTGTTTGCGTCTATAAAAATACTCTATCTTTTTTCTGCCGTAGAGATAATCAGCCGTAAGTGTTTTAGCTTTTTTCAGCTTATCCAAAGTTCCGGCAAAAACAACCTCTCCGCCAAATTTTCCCGCACCGCTTCCTATATCTACTATAAAATCTGCATTTTCTATAGTCTCTTTGTCATGTTCGACAACGATAACGCTGTTCCCCTTTTCCTGAAGACTTCTAAGCGTTCTGATGAGTTTTAAAGTATCCCTTTCATGAAGCCCGATACTCGGTTCATCTAAAACATATAAAACACCCGTCAAACCGCTTCCAATCTGCGAAGCAATGCGAATCCTTTGTGCCTCGCCGCCGCTTATGGTTCTTGCATCACGACCTAGCGTTATGTAGCCGAGTCCGACATCAAACAAAAAGTAGAGCCTCTCTCTGATCTCATTTAAAATCGGCTCGGATATTTGCGTATTTTGTTTTGTTAAATTGATAAAATTATCTTTATTTCCAAACCATTCGTAACTTTTTGAAATAGGCATATCCAAAATTTCAGCGATACCTCTCCCTGCAACTTTTACGGCTAAAGACTCTCTTTTTAATCTATGCGAATTACATACGCTGCATGTTTTTTCACTCATGTAGTCTGAAAGCTCTTTTTCATCTTTGAACATATCGTAAGCTATCTTAACGATTCCGGGCCATACTCTTTTTACTTCATGGCTCTTCCATAAAAAACTTACTTCATCGATTCCGCCGTGTAAAATAGCCTTTTTTTGGTACTCTTCAAGATCAGAATAGGGAATTTTAGTATCAATACCGTTTGCTGTACAAAACCCTTTTAAAAATGCGAAATAGTATCCCTTGTTAAAGCCGTAAATTATCTTAACCGCACCACTCTCTATGCTCAAATCCCTGTCGATTATCTTGTCATGGTCAAGCGCATAACGAATCCCAAGTCCGTCACACTCACTACATGCACCCTTTGGAGAGTTAAAAGAGAAAGAAAGCGGCTCAAGCGGCTCAAAACTTATCTTACAGTCAAAACATGCATTATGCTCGCTGTAGTGGATATGTGAGTGTTTTAAACCCAACTCTTCGTGATTTAGTATCTCAACTTCAAGTTCGCCATAGCTCTCTTTTAAGGCTTTTTCAACATCGGCAGCTATTCTCTCTTTGTTTTCCGGCTTAACTACAACCCTGTCAATTACTACCTTTATGGTATGTTTTTTTGTTTTAGAGAGCTCTATCTCCTCATCCAAACGCACCATTACACCGTCTATCATAGCTCTCACATAACCTTTATGAACTAAAGATTCGATTACATCGGCATAAGCGCCTTTCTTTTCATTTACAATCGGAGCCATGATGACAAGTTTTGCATCCTCCGGGAGTTTTGCAACTTGAGCGATAATATCCGAAGCACTCATCTGGGAGATCTCTTTATTGCACTTATGGCAATGCTGAGTCCCAACACGAGCGTACAGAAGCCTCAAGTAGTCATATATCTCGGTAATTGTTCCTACGGTTGAACGTGGATTTTTAGAGGTTGTTTTCTGGTCTATGGCAATTGCCGGCGTAAGTCCCTCAATTTTATCCACATCAGGTTTGCCGACGCGATCAAGAAACTGCCTTGCATAGGAAGAGAGTGACTCCATGTAGCGTCTTTGTCCCTCGGCGTAAAGCGTATCAAAAGCCAAAGTTGACTTCCCGCTTCCGCTTAATCCAGTAAAAACTACTAGCTGATTTTTCGGTATCTCAAGCGATATATTTTTTAAATTGTTCTCTCTGGCACCTGTTATCTTGATGACATCTCTATTTTTCATTTACTGCTCATTCCCTCTAAAAAAATATTCTTTTTGTTAAATATATTACTATTAAAAGATAAAAACCTACTAACAATTTTTTTTGCAATACTGCATCTACTTTATCCTTAAGGTGTATTCCTATATATACTCCTACAAGCGATGATAAACCTATAATTATACCGCTGTAAAAATCTATCTCTCTGCTTAATGAGTGAGAAACAAGACCGGAAACAGATGAAAAAACTACAAAAAAGAGACCTGAAGATATTGCTCTTTTAAGATCTACATGTAAAAATCCCACAAGTATCGGAACTAAAAGTATACTTCCTCCAACACCGATTAGCATTCCCAATACCCCTAAAACTAGACCGATGGTAAAAAGAATAGCTCTATTTACATCTTTTTGTACAGCACCCTGCTTCGTTTTAAAGAAAAGTCTAATAAGAGCAAAAGCGGCAAAAGATAAAAATATAACTTCTAGAGTTTTATCATCAATTTTTGATACTATAAACCCGCTCAAAAGAGCACCTATAAAACCACCGCTGCCGATAACCAAGCCCATAGAGACATCTAGAGTTTTGTTTCTCCTGTTTAAATAACTGCCATAAGCAGAACTAAAAACCATCTGTATAACAGAAATACCTATCGCATCTTTTATTTGATGTCCAAGCAACATGAGAGAAGGAACAAGTATGGTTCCGCCGCCGATGCCGAAAAATCCCGATAAAAGACCGATACCTATACCTAAAAAAATTAACTCTATCATATGCTAAAACTTTTTTTTCGAATTATATCATCTAAATCAGCGTTTAATTTTACTTTGAGATTCATTGAAGTATAATCATTTCAAATAGGGGTTTAAAGAATGTTAAACATAATTATGGAAGCTTCACAAAATTTTTGTATTCACCAAATCAGAGTTCCACATGAGATTAACGATAAGACGGCTCAAATGAGAACACTTATTGCTTATATAGATATAGAGACGATAAGCTCAAAAAAATATAGAATTTATATCGCTGCATCACTCGGTTTTGCACAAAGAGTTGCGACTGCTCTTTTAGAAGAGGATGAGAGCGATGAAGAGACTTTAGTTGATATGATGCTTGAGACAACGAACTTGATAGTCGGAAGTGCTAAAGTTCTAGCACAAAAGACTAATGAATATGCTTACAATATGTTTACTCCGCATTTTGAGAAAATAGGCAGTTTTGATCTTGAGCATGATGAAATAAAAGTTTTAAAAATTGAGAATGATGAAATGATTATTGCTATCAAGGAATTATAGTTGAGACATAAAAAATACAATTACGGAGCAAAAGAGTCCGTATTTGATCCTGATGAAGAACTTTCATGGATGGACTATTCGGGATTGTTGGATATGGAGGTTGAATTCATATCTGATTTGGGTGAAACTGAACTCTCTATCGGGGAGATTTTAAAACTTACAAAAGGTTCTATTATAGATCTAAAAAAACCTGCCGGGGAGAGTGTGGAATCTTATGTAAACGGTCGTATATTAGGCAAAGGCGAGGTTATGGTATATGAAAAAAATCTTGCAATTCGTATTAATGAAATCTTAGATTCAAGTGCCGTTTTATACCATCTTGCAAAAGAGCGATTATGATTAAATATCTTCTTATTTTTATTCTTCCCTTAGCCCTTTATGCTTCAAAAATTCTAAGTTATAATATTTATGACAGAACTGATAGAGTAGACGTCATGATTACGTTTGATACTCCGTATGACGGGGTTATAAAACAGAGAGTCGGTGATTCTTCTATCTCTATTAAGCTTCAAAATGCCTCTATAGAGTCATCAAAAATCAAACAACTTACATCAAAATATATAAAATCAATCACTATTACGCCTATGCAAGATTATACGGAAATAGTTGCAGAAGTACCGCCGAGTGTAACTTTGCAAGCTTCAAAAACATCTGATGCTTACGGGTTAAGGCTCAGATTTGCCACAACATCTCTGCCGACTGCAAATGCGCAGGAGACAAAAGAGGCACAAGCTCCTTCTTTAAATTCCCTTCCAACAAAAAAAGATGATGATATATCTGCTAGCTACTACATAGTTGTAACTATCCTTATATTGGGGATTATAACTCTCTTTTATATTAAAAAAAGAGTCTCTGCTGCCCAAAACAAGAAAGAACCCTCTTCTTGGCTTTTTAAAGGGGACAAAGAGAGTCCAAATAATGAACAGATTATAGAAAATTTCAATTTAGACAATAAAAATGTAAGCATTAGGTTTCAAAAACCTCTTGATGGTGAGAACAGTGTTGTTATGCTCGACTTTGGAGATCAAAGCTACCTTGTTTTAATGGGCAAAGGGAATATTATTCTTGATAAATTTACGGACAATAGACCGGCTTCACAGGATGATTTCAACACTATCTTGCAAAGTAGACACCATGAGCTTGAAAGATTTTTAAGCAGTGACACGAAGATTAAAGAGCCTCTACAGACATATAAAGAAAAAGCGGCTTCTATACTGTATGAGGCTTAACTCTCAGTTAAGGTTCTCTCTTGAAGAAGTTTTTTAATTGTATGAAGATTTGATATATTAAGTTTATACTCTTCACCCATCATTTTGCTTATGTGATATACCTCTGTTATGGTAATACCGTATGGATCTTTCTTCTCTTTTACGATTTTTTGGTTATCGTCATATGAGTAGAGATAGAGATTTTTACGAGCTTGTTGCACATAGTAAGTTAAAACTATCTCTTCTGAGTGCTTCTTCTCTATCGCCACAATCACTCTGTGATCATCTTTATAATTACTATCCAAAGCCAATTCGTCTCTTATTTCAACCGCATCAATATAGCCGATATAAAATTTATTATAAAGGTCATGGTATCTTTGAACTTTTTCACTCATTAGAAAATTCATATCTAAAATATGTTTCTTATGTGCTCGCAAGCTTTTTGTTATCCATGAAATTGTATTGTAATATCTAAAAGGATAAAGTTTTAGAGTGTGTGCTTCTATCATCTTTGGAGATTTTGGTCTTTTTTTAGGAAGAAGCTTTTTAGAATCAGTATCTACAATATACTCAAGTACGGCTTTGGCAGAAAACTCCTCTGTAAACCAAACATTACAGTAAGAAGGAAACTGTCTGGCTCCGGTAGCACCATCATTTAAAATAATTAATGCTTTTATCACATAATTTGGAAAGATAATCTCTAAAAGAGCTTTCTTTTTTCTAAGTCTTTTTCTAAGTTTTAAAACTGATTTTACAAGAGTCATCTCTACAAAATAGAGCTCTTTGTCTTTTGTAATAAACATAGCATCAAATTCGCTAATCTCTCTGTTTTTAGTTCGATAAACAATCTGCTGCTTTTCACTTATAGAGAGAGTATTTGCATGTGCTTTTATTCTATCTTGATGGAAGCCTTTTAAAACAAACTTTTCTATATTTTCATTTTGAGCCGCATATATCAAAAGTTTTTCATAAACAAAATTCTCAAACACTTCTCCCTCAAAAGAACGGTAAGAGCTTAAGAAATGAGGGTCATCCTCGCTTATGCCTTTTCTTATAAGAGTTAAAAGATGTTTAACATTATAATCATAGTGCAGTAGGTTATCTCCTATATCACTCTCATCTAATGTCTTAATTGTGTTGCTTATTTTTAACAAACTGTCTCACTATTTTTAAAAAAATCATCTATTAAAGCGCGATACTCTTCAGCATCCACTATGCGGTTTACGCCATCCCTAAGGAGCGAAGCGCCTCTGTAACCTTTAGAGTAGGTATGTGTATGTTTTCTAAACATAGGAACACCATGAGCACTATGGAACTCTATCATCTTGTCAAAATGCTCCATGATTATAGCATGCTTAATATTTTTGTCAATGTGCTCAGTTCCGTTTTTAAGCTGATGAAATATCCAAGGAGCACCGATTGCACCTCTTCCTATCATAACTCCATCAGTTCCAGTATGCTCCAGAACCCACTTTGCCTTTTCGTAAGAGTCGATATCTCCGTTTGCAATTACCGGAATTTTTACAGCTTCTTTGATCTCTCTTATTGCATCATAATCAACTGCCGATTTAAACTTTCCGGCACGTGTTCTGCCATGAACGGCTAAAAAATCTGCTCCGCTGTCTTCAACCATTTTTGCTATTTCTATATGATTTTTTTTCTCAAAACCAAGTCTTATTTTTACACTTGTAAGGCTCTTATTGGACGTGTCTTTGATAGTTTTTATAATATCACCCATAAGAGGAAGATTTAAAAGAAGAGAGCTTCCACTTCCGTGACCTACTATTTTAGGAACAGGGCAACCGCAATTAAGATCTATTATATCTATGCCATCTTGCTCATTTAAGACTTCGACTGCACGTTTTATAATATCTACTTCGGAGCCTGCAATTTGAACGGAGTATGGATCTTCATTTGGACTTTTTTCTATCATGTGAAGTGTTTTTGCAGAACCGTAAGCCAGAGCGTTTGAACTAAGCATTTCACTTACGGTCAAATCTGCTCCAAATTTTTTAACAACGCTTCTAAAAGGCAAATCGGTATACCCTGCAAGTGGAGCTAGGACATATACCGGCTTATCGAAAGAGAGGTTTTTTATCATTTGGTAAACAAGCTATACAAAAAGATTAATATTGAAATTTTTTCCGCACTCTTTTAGGGAAGCATAAGCTCTAAAACGCATATACTCATTTGGCTGTGAAAGATCTAGAATATCTTTTGCAGGTGTTAACATCTCTAAATCAAACAGGGTAAATAGATACGCTTCCATTGCAATATCACTCTCATTGCTTAGCGTTTCAAATAGCTTAATTCTCTGTTCCGGAAGCATTGCATGAGACAACTGTTTTGATGCCTGTATATAATTATTTGAATCTAATTCCAAATCTTTAAAAAACTGTATCAATGAATCATTTGGAATTACTATAGTATTAGCATCTGCATTAATTCTTGACAAAATTATAAGAAGTGACTCTTTTGTCATATAACTCTTATACTTCTCAATTGCTTCAAGTTTTGCATTTTTAACAAAATCGACATAAGCCTCTTTGCGTAAACTCACATCATATCTATCTTTAGCGTTTAATATATCATCAGCACTGATATCGCCCTTTTTATATCTATTTCTCTCATTTTGTATAACAAGTGCATTTGACGGAGAGAGTGAATATTTTTTCAAATCAGCAACAGCTCCGTTTCTGATATTGTTTATTGCACTAAGAACTTCATTTAACTTTCTGTTATCACTGATTACGTTAAACTCTTGAGTAGGGAATATTACTGCATTATCAATCAAAGAGCCTAAAAGTTTATATTTATCTGTTTTAAAGAGATGAGAACGGTTCTCTTTTGAAAGAAAAGCATCCATAACCGCTTCGATGATTTTTTCATAATCTTTCTCATACTTACGGAGTTTCAAGCTGCCTAAGAGTGAGTAAAAT
This sequence comes from Sulfurimonas sp. RIFOXYB12_FULL_35_9, assembly GCA_001829715.1. Taxonomy (GTDB): domain Bacteria; phylum Campylobacterota; class Campylobacteria; order Campylobacterales; family Sulfurimonadaceae; genus Sulfurimonas. The sequence continues at coordinate 27,802 of MICC01000120.1, read as the reverse complement.
GACATATGCATTACACTTGCTATATATAAAATCACAAGAGGCACAACAACCCACATTGCCACTGAAAGTGACGGCAGCGTTATTCCGAAAAAATCAATACTCATGCTCTCTTGCGTTATAAAAGCATAAACATACCAACCGACTAAGACAATTAATATAAATGCCGCTACAGTGTATTTTTTTATATGCATAATTTACTCCTTACTTATTTTTTTCTACGATTTCTCTACAATCTATACAATATATGGCATGAGGTTTCACTTTTAGCCTCTGAAATCCTATCGGATCTTCACACATTTCACAAATTCCATAATCACCGGTTACAATTTTTCCAAGTGTTACATTGATTTCTCTTAACTCTTTTTCTTGCTGCTGTATAATTGCACTCTCTACCATAGAGCTATTGTCTACAGATGCATGATCACCTTCATCGTTTAATTCTAACGAACTCAACTGATCCAACTCTGCGTTTACGCCCCTAATGTTTTTAATAATCTGCTCTTTTCTACTTTCAAGAATCTCTTTAAAATACTTTAACTCGCTATCTTGCACTTATATTCCTTATTTGTGATATGGATGGTTACTTAAAATCGAAAAACCTCTATAAATCTGCTCAAGCAAAACGGCTTTTGCAATTTTATGGCTCATGGTAATATTTCCTAAACTTATAACGGCATCACTTTTCTTTAAAAAGTCGTCCTCAAAGCCGTAAGCTCCACCTATGAAAAATTTAATCGCAATTTTACCATCTAATAGCTTACTAAATTCATAACTATCTATTATTTTTCCATCAGGATGCAGTGTAACACTAAAATTTTTTGATATATAAGGTTCTAAAATCTTTGTATATGCCATTTTAGAGGCTTCGGGTGAGATAGTGTGTGCTTTTGTTACATCTTTATTAAAAAGTTCTATATCTTGCACTTTTGCAAAACGAGAAATCATTTTTATTAGCTCTTTATAAAGAGGGTCATAAATAGAATTCTCTTTTTTTGCGATTGATATTATCTCTATATTCACCGAATTAGCCCACTGCCTATAACGTGATAAGTCACATGCAAAAATTTATCATCTTCTTTCACACCGCCTATTGCTGCGACTAAATGTTTGGAATGTAAAGCAATTTCATCAAGTTTTTCTCCAAGAACGGTTAATACGTCGCTCTTGGTATTTGTACTTCTGTATGCACCTAAACCTATATAGTTTAAATCCATATCATTTGCTTGTAGGACTTCTTCTTTGTTGTGCGTAGATATGCCTAAAATCTTATCTTTTTTTATAACACTTCTTAAGATTTTAACGGCTGTAAATATATCTTTGTCTATCTCTTTAAGGTCTTCTTGCCCTACATGAACGCCATCGCAAAACTCTATAAGTTCATATGCATCATTAACTATCAAAAAACCGTCATATATTTTTCTAATTTTTATAAGCTGCTGTTTTATAAATGCAACATCTGCACTTTTGTTGCGATACTGGATAATTTCTGCATTTTTTTGCTTTGCTATAGAAACAAAATCCTCTAGAGAGAGACCTCTCTTATCTAGAAAATCTTGATCACAGAGTGCATAAAGCCGCATTAAGCAACTTTGAGAAGTGTTAGTAAATCTGAGAGTGTTTTTTTAAGGCTATTTCTATTTACAATCATATCGATAGAACCTTTTTCTAGTAAAAACTCAGCTCTCTGAAAACCGTCCGGAAGGGCAGAACCGATTGTTTGTTCTATAACCCTTTGCCCTGCAAAACCAACCAATGCACCCGGCTCAGCTATGATAATATCGCCAAGCGTTGCAAAAGAGGCACTAACTCCGCCCATAGTCGGATCTGTAAGAACTGAAATATATGGAAGATTATGACTTGAGAGTTTTGCTAAAGCTGCGGAAGTTTTACTCATTTGAAGTAGTGAAAATGTACTCTCCTGCATTCTGGCACCACCGCTGGCACTAAGAATTATCAAACCTTGTCTCTTCTCTATTGCACGATTTACCGCACGAACAATTTTTTCACCTTCTACAGAACCAAGAGATCCGCCCATAAAAGCAAAATCAAATATTACAAGCTGAGCATCAACACCGTTCATTTTACACTCGCCGCTCACTACAGATGATCTCTTACCTGTTTTTGCATATGCCTCTTCAAGTCTCTGCTTGTATGATATTTTATCTACAAATTTTAGCGGATCTATAGGTTTTAAATTTTCATCATGCTCAATAAAAGTTCCATCATCCGCTAAAAGTTCAATTCTCTCTTTTACGCCGATTCGAATGTGATAACCACACTTTGGACAAACATGTTTCTGATTTTCAACCTCTTTATAAAACATCAAAGATTGGCAAGATTTACACTTTACCCAATGAGACGGAGCTTCACTTTTAACTGGTTGATTTTTATTTGTGCTTCTAGAAAAAATGCTAAGTAGGTTCAAAAAGTATCCTTTTTTATAATAATGGTTGGGATTATATCAAATTTATACTTTATTTGATGAATATTTAAATAGGAGTGTTTACTTGATTGAGAATATTTTTCACATGTAATTTTAAGTACATGTGAAAAAAAGTAACTATTTTAAAAGTAATTTAACAATACTTCTTGCAGCTTCACGACCGTCATATGCGGCGCTTACGACCAAATCGGCACCTCTGTAACAGTCGCCGCCTGCATAAATACCTGCAGTGGTTGTTTCATGAGTATCTTCATTGATGACGATGCCGCCCCACTTATTTGTCTCGATACCGTTCTCGTGCAAAAATGACGGAACTTCAGGATCAAAGCCCAGTGACATGATAACTACATCCGCACTTACTCTAAACTCACTCCCTCTTATCTCTTCCATTTTTTGACGACCGCTTTCATCTTTTGCACCAAGAGTAGTTCTTATAACTTCAACTGCGATTGCGTTGCCTTTGTCGTTTAAAATTATCTCTTTTGGAGAAACAAAGAATGTAAAATCAACACCCTCTTCCATAGCATTTTTATACTCTTTTTGGCTTCCAGGCATATTGTATGCATCACGACGGTAAAGACATGTAACGCTCTTTGCACCATCTCTTTTTGCAGTTCGCAGACAATCCATTGCAGTATCGCCACCACCGACTACCACAACATCTTTATCTTTAAAATCGAACTTTTTATTATAAGAGAGTTTGAAATTTTTTTTCTGAATCGCTGTCAGGTAGTCCATTGCTTTATAAACATTGCTTGCTTTTTCACCATTTATAGACGCTATTTTAGCTTTTGTAGCCCCTACCCCGATAAACATCGCATCATGCTTATCCGCTATCTCTTCAAAAGTGATATCACGACCAACTTCACAGTTAAGCACAAGCTCCATTCCAGCTTCTAAAAGATACTTCACACGACGTTCTACTATCTTTTTATCAAGTTTAAAATTTGGGATTCCATATGTTAAAAGCCCGCCTGCCCTGTCGCTTCTCTCATACATTGTAACGGCTATTCCCGAGCGAAGCAGATATGTTGCAGCAGAGAGTCCTGCAGGTCCGCTTCCTATGATTGCAACTTTTTTATCTGTTGTAATTCCTGGAAAATCAGGTTTAAATCCAGCCTTAAATCCCTCTTCTGTTATAAAAGTCTCAACAGAACCGATTGTAATCGCACCATGTCCGTCATTAAGCGTACAATCGCCCTCGCAAAGCCTGTCATGAGGACAAACTCTCCCCATAACCTCAGGAAACGGTGACGGCTCATTTGAGAGTTTAAAAGCAAACTCCAAATCTTTTTCACTTACCGCTTTTAGCCACTGTGGAACATAGTTATGCAGCGGACATTTGTTTAGACAAAAAGGATCTCCGCACTGAATACATCTCTCGCTTTGAGTTGCCGCTTCACTCTTATCAAAAACCTCATAAATCTCGCCAAAATCTTTTGTTCTCTCAACGACTAATCTTTTTCTGGCTTCTATTCTATCTATTGTTAAATATTCTCTCATGATTAATCTCCAATCTCTAAATTCATTGGTAATTTAGTTAAATTTTTAGGTTTTACAAGCCAGAAATTTCTAACTTCAACTCTAAAATTATCAAGCAGTGCTTTTGCTTTTTTACTCTGGGTCTCGACAACATAATTTTTCAAAAGTTTTTTGAGATAGTGTCTTGCTTCATCCGACTCATCCGTGTCAATTCTTACAAGTTCTACCAGCTCACGGTTTGCATTTTCGACAAATTTATGTTCTTCATCGTAGACAAAGCTGATTCCGCCTGTCATACCCGCACCGAAATTGATTCCTGTTTTACCCAAAATTACGACGACACCGCCAGTCATATACTCACATGCGTTATCTCCCGTTCCCTCGACAATAGCAAGTGCTCCTGAGTTACGAACTGCAAATCTCTCTCCAACGCTTCCAGAGATATATAGTTTTCCGCCGGTTGCACCGTAAAGACATGTATTTCCGCCGGCAGCATACGCTTCTCCGTCGTTTTGAGATGTTATAACTATCTTACCGCCGTGCATGCCTTTACCGATATAGTCGTTTGCAACGCCTCTTAGATATATCGAAATTCCCGGAATCAAAAATGCACCGAGAGCTTGACCTGATATTCCAGTTAAATTTATGCGGATAGTATTTCTTTCCAACCCTTTATTACCGTAATATTCTGCTATTTCACCGCTGATAAGCGCACCGAAGCTTCTATTTACATTTGTAATATCTCTGTTGATTCTTACAGGATTTTGCGGATGTTTAATCGCGCTCATCGCCTCTTTTAGAACATCTTTTTCAAAAGCGTTATCATCAAACGGGTGGTTAAACTTCTGCTGACATGTATTAACACCTGCTTCTTGATGTAAAACTGCACTAAAATCAAATTTTTGAGCAAATTTATCATCTACAACTTTTAAGAGATCGCTTCTGCCTACCATCTCTTCTATAGTTCTAAATCCAAGCTGCGCCATAATTGAGCGGATATCTTCTGCTAAGAGCGTAAAATAGTTTACAAGTTGATGTACATGTCCTTTGAAAAATTCTTGACGAAGCATCTCATTTTGCGTTGCAATACCAACACTGCATTTGTTTACATGGCATATACGAAGCATCTTACAACCGACAATCGTTAAAACTCCAGTACCGAATGCGTAGCTCTCCGCACCTAAGAGTGCGGCTTTTACAACATCAAGCCCAGATTTTAAACCACCGTCTGCTTGAACTTCTACAAGACCTCTAAGGTTATTTGCTTTTAGAGCGTTATGTGCTTCACTAAGTCCAAGTTCCCAAGGATTTCCTGCAAATTTTATAGAAGTAAGAGGTGCGGCACCCGTTCCACCGTCACCGCCTGAGATAATAATTTTATCTGCATAAGCTTTTGCGACGCCTGCCGCAATCGTTCCTACACCAAGAGTAGAAACAAGTTTAACCGCAACTCTTGCTTTAGGATTTACCTGTTTTACATCAAAGATAAGCTGTGCCAAATCTTCAATCGAATAGATATCATGATGCGGCGGAGGCGAAATAAGCGTAACGCCCGGAACCGTATAGCGAAGCTTTCCAATAAGCGGAGATACTTTATGCCCAGGAAGCTGTCCGCCCTCACCCGGTTTTGCCCCTTGAGCAACTTTTATCTGGATCTCCTCGGCACTTCTTAGATATGCCGGAGTTACGCCAAATCTGCCTGATGCGACCTGCTTAATCTTTGAGTTTCGATTAGTTCCGAATCTCTCATCATCCTCTCCACCCTCTCCGGAGTTTGACTGAGCACCTATTTGATTCATTGCCATTGCAATAGTTTCATGTGCCTCGGGAGAGATAGAACCAAGACTCATAGCCGCAGATGCAAATCTTTTAAATATAGCCTCTTTAGGCTCAACTTCAGAGATATCTATAGGTTTTTTATCAGATTTAATCTCAAAAAAGTCACGGATAAATTTCAGTCCTCTTTTGTTTACAAGATTTCTTAATCTATCATAATCCTTCTTGCTTCCGCTCTCTGACATGGCGTGAATAGCCTGAATTACAGCAGGACCGAAATCATGATGCTCCTGATTTGTATAAAATTTATAATATCCACCGATATTTAGAGGGAAAATTTTATTAAATCCGTCACTGTTGTATGCTTCTGTGTGATATTTTAATAGTTTTGCATCTATATCATCATATCCTAAACCGTTCAGGGCGGAATTTGACATCTCAAAACATTCACGAACTATTTCACGGCTAAGACCCATCACATCAAACAAACCTGCATTTCTATATGATGCAATAGTTGAAATTCCCATCTTAGACATAATTTTCAAAATTCCGGCATTTAGGGCACTGTGAACCGATTTTAAAGCCGTATGGCAATCAAGTGTAATTGCATTAGATCGCTTTGTATGTTCCACTACAGTCTCAGCCAATAATTTTGGGTGGATTGCATTTGCACCATAACCTATAAGCACAGCCGCAGCATGAGGATCATACACTTCTCCGGTAACCGCAACCAAAGATGCAAGATGGCGAACTTTTGCTTTTAAAAGTGCTATATTGATACGTCCGATTGCCATAGCCATCGGTATAACTCTCTTTTTCTTGCTAAATTCATAATCATCCAAAATAATAATTCTCGTGCCATCATTTTTTACAGATTCAATAACTCTAGCAACCAAAGAGTCTAAAGAGTTTTTCAAATCTTTTTCATACGCCGTAGAAAATGTTTTACTTTGATAAAAATCTTGATAACTAGGTGATTTTTTATCTCCGAATGATTTTAAAATATGCAATTTTTCACTTGTAATAATTGGTGAAATAGACTTTAGACGGTGTGCATGGAAAGGAGCTTCATCAAGGATATTATGAACTTCTCCAAAGCCCGTATTTAAACTCATCACCACTTTTTCACGAATCGGATCTATCGGAGGATTTGTAACTTGAGCAAATTTTTGTTTAAAGAAATCGGTAAAAGCTCTCTGTTTGTTTGAAAATGCCGCAAGAGGAGTATCATCACCCATAGATCCTACTGCTTCTTTGCCCTCTAAAATCATCGGCTCAATTACCTGCTCGATTACTTCATGTGTAATATTGAAATATCTCTGTCTTGCGATAAGCTCATCTTTATCATATTCAGAAGCCGACATGTATTGATCTACAACATGCTCTTGAAGATAAATCATATGCTCGTTAAGCCATTTCATGTATGGATTTGAACTTTTTAAATAATCATTAATCTCGCTATTTTTAAGTATTTTTCCATATTTAAGGTCAAGTCCCAGCATCTCGCCTGACTGCAGACGTCCTCTCTCTTTGATGTTCTCTTCGGCAATATCTACAACACCATACTCGCTTGCAATCAGAAGAGTATCGTCTTTTGTTATTATGTATTTTGACGGGCGAAGACCGTTTCTATCAAGAACACATCCTACATATCTTCCATCCGTTACAGAGAATGCTGCAGGACCGTCCCAAGCTTCAAAAACCGTAGAGTGAAACTCATAAAATGCACGAAGTTCAGGGTCCATGTGCGGAGCATTTTGCCAAGCTGCAGGAATAACTGCACGAACAGCTTTGAAAAAATCCATTCCATTGACTAAAAGAAACTCAAAAAAGTTATCCGCAGAACCGCTATCTGAGAGTCTAGGCTGTAAAATCGGCAATATTCTCTGTATCTCTTCATCCGTAAAAACTTCACTCTTTATAGACTCTGACTTTATCTCAACATTAAAACGATTTCCCTCAACAGAGTTGATTTCACCGTTATGAGCTACTGCACGAAACGGTTGTGCTAGTTTCCACTCAGGCAAAGTATTTGTTGAGAATCTTTGATGAAAGAGCGAAAAAGAGATTTTGAAGTTTTCATCTTGTAAATCTTTATAGAACTCTTTGATATGCGTTGGCATAACAAGACCTTTATAAGAGATAACTTTTGAGCTCATTGATGCTATGTAAAAATCTCTATCATCTATAAGTTTATGCTCGCTCTCTTTGCGAGAGAGATACAAAAGCGCATCAAATCTATTTGTAGCCATAATCGAGTTTGGAGTAATAAAAAGTTGAACAATATTTGGCAAAGATGCTAAAGCCTGTTCTCCAAGTGCGTTAATATCGACCGGAACAACTCTGCGAAGAACAACCTTAAGATCATTCGCCTCACAGATCTCTTCTATAACATCTAAGTTTTTCAGATTTTTTGTAAAAACTGATGCCACAGCGAACTGTTTTGGCAACTCAACACCTCTTTTTGTCGCTTCTGCACGAAGAAACTCTTCCGGAAGAGATAAAAGCAGACCGCTGCCATCCCCTGTTTTACCATCAGCTGCGACAGCACCGCGGTGCATCATTCTCTCTAATGCAGTTACCGCATCATTTAAAACTTTATGTGACGCTATGTTTTTAATATTTGCTACAAGTCCAAAACCGCAATTATCTTTGAATGATCTCAGTAGATCATGATGCTCAACCATATTAACTCCTAAAATTTACATTTTCTTGTAATAAAATTACAAATTTAATCTCTTTTTAAAGAAACTTAGTCTATTTAGAGACAAGAGCTGCATTATACTAATTAAAGGTTTAAAAAAATATAATATCAAGATAATTTTTTAGTAAAAAATAAAATATGTGTATAAAAGAAGCGGTTAATGCAGGGTTTTATTCTAAATCTTAACAGAGTTAAAGATGAAGATTTAATAGTAACAATACTATCAAGAAATAACTTAGATACTCTTTACAGATTTTACGGTGCAAGACACGGTGTTATTAATCTTGGATTTAAAATAGATTATGAAAAAGATAGCTCATCTAAATCAACTATTGGCAGATTAAAAGATGTGATTCATATCGGATTTAAGTGGATAAATGATTATAAACTTTTAAAAAACTGGCAAGATTTCGCAGCACTCTTTTACAAACATCTAAAAGATACCGATACCTTGGATCCGTTTTATTTCGAGCTATTAGATAGTGCCTCGCAAAACTGGAATAAGCAAAATTCAAAAAGAGTCGCTATAGAATCCTATGTAAAACTGCTAGAACATGAGGGCAGATTGCATAATGAATTTGAATGTTTTTTATGTGCTTCTTCTATTATAGAAGATGACATTTCACTTCTTCGTGCATTTTTGCCAACACACAAAATATGTTCTCACACATTTAGCATAAAAAAATCTGCACTCAATGAGCTATTTCAAAATAAATCTACACTTTTTTTAAATAATAACGAAGTAGATAGGCTCTGGTATATTTTACTAGAGGGATTATAATAAAGTTTTATGAAATTATAATTGTGCTAAAATGATGACAATTTTTCATTATGGACGGTGTAAATGTTAGTTTCAGTCAAATCTCGTATTATTGTTACAATTCTATTTTTCGGTGTGCTTGCGGTCGGTTCAATGTATACTTATATCTCATATACATTTAACGACTTTTCAAATAAAACAGCAAAACAGTCTCTTGACATGTTAAGCCAATCTATATTTCAAACAGTTACGCAAAGTATGCTAGCAGGAGATCCTGCTGTTGTTGAGAATACGTTAAACAAAGCTAGAGATATACATGGAATTGAATCACTAGATGTTTCTAAATCTGAACTTGTGCTTGAAATTTACAAGCGAGAGGGTGAAACATTCACTAACGATGCAATGATTAGAGAAGTCTTCGCCGATAAAAAACCTAAAACTATTGAAAAAATAGAAAATAATCATCACTCTATTCAACTTCTAAATCCTATGCAAGCGGATACAAGCTGCTTATCATGCCATGCCAACGCAAAAGAAGGAGATATACTGGGGGTTATGAATCTTGTTATCTCTCTTGATTCAAATGATAAACAGATAAGTAGCACAAAAATGATTTTACTCATTACGCTTATCATAGTATTTGTTGCGTTTGCTGTTATTATTAGTGTGTTTTTTGGAAAAGAGGTCATTACACCTTTAGATGAACTGCGTTCTAGAATTCGTGCTCTTGTAGACGGAGACAAAGATCTAACCAGAAGAATAGAGGTTCTACGTGAAAATGAGTTTGCTCAGTCGGCTTATGCAGTAAATGACTTTGTAAGCACAATACAGGATACGATTAATGATGCTAAGTCTCTGGGCAGTGAAAATGTTTCCATTGCAAACACAATAACAGAGTCTTCGCATTCAATCCATAAAAGTATAGAAGAAGAGAGTGCAATAGTTTTAGATACTACACATAAAAGCAGATCTATTAAAGATATTCTTGATAAATCTATCGCCATGGCAAGAGAAACTCAGCAAAAAGTTTCACAAGCTAATTTAAACTTAGATTCATCAAAAGAGGCACTTGATCAGCTTGTTAATGAAGTTGCTATATTTATAGAAGTAGAAAATGATCTTTCCGGTCAATTAATACATCTAAAACAAGATGCGGATCAGGTAAAGAGTGTTTTACTCGTAATCAAAGATATAGCTGAACAAACAAATCTTCTAGCACTAAACGCGGCAATAGAGGCAGCACGTGCAGGTGAGCACGGACGCGGCTTTGCCGTTGTTGCTGACGAGGTTAGAAAACTGGCTGAGAGAACACAAAAATCACTATCTGAAATAGAAATGAGTGTCAGCACAATCGTTCAATCAATTAATGATGTAAGTGATAAAATGAATGAAAATGCTAAAGGCATGGAAAAACTAACAACAATATCAAAAGATGTTGAAGAAAAGATAAATTATACATCTTCAGAAATGAAACACTCTATAGAAGTCGCGATTAAATCTGTTCAAGATTCTGAGATGATAGTAAAACATACAGATGAAATTATATGTAAAATAAGTGAAATCAACCATCACTCTTCTTCAAACAGAGAGAGAGTTATCAGCATAGAAAATGACTCTAAACGTTTACTTGAAGTAGCCCATTCGCTTGATTCTCGCATTAACGAGTTTAAAAGTTAAAAGCAAATTTATGCCGAAGAAAACTATTTTCTTCGGCAATTTTTGTAGTTCTGTTATACTTTTTTAGCCACTAAAGAGGCTACTTTTACCTTCTCGCCTCTCAGGTTTATATCGATTCTCTCTTCATAGTAAATTACATCAAGTCCTATAAAAGAGTGTAGAAGTTCATTTTTTCTTAAAAGATAATCTAAATTTGTAGTAGGAATATGAAAATCGCCATGAGCCACTATAAAAGTTTCAAACATCAAAACTCCACCGCTACAAAGAGCATCTTTCATCTGAGAAACTAAACGACGATTTAGATAATTTACATTTACAATCAAATCATATCTATTTGGTGCCAAATTATATTTATCTAAATCTGCATCGATTTTCGTAATCATTGCACTGTTTTTAACTTTATCAAGTGCATAATCAGAAATATCTACGGCATCAACCAAAAAGCCTAAATTTGCCAAAAAATGCGTATTTCTACCTGTTCCGCAAGCAACATCTACAGCTTGACCCACTTTTGCATGTGAGATGTATTTCTCAAGCAGCGGAGAAACACTCTGCGGCATCGGGTTATCTAAATATCTCTCATTCCATCTTTGCTTATCTTCTTGCATTTTATTTTCCTTTATGAAAGTCTATTTCTGTAATCTTGATATCCAAACTCTTTTATAAGATCTACTCTTCCATCTTCTCTTTTTATAACTAGTGATGGTAATTTAATACCGTTAAATGTAGTATTTTTCACAAATGTATAGTGGATTTGGTCTTCAAAAATAATTTTATCACCAACTTTGAGTGGTGCGTCAAAAGAGTAATCTCCCATGATGTCACCAGCCAAACACGTATTTCCGCCAAATCTGTAAGTATATTTTTTCTCTCCAGCCTCGCCGCTTCCTCGCACCATCGCACGATAAGGCATCGCAAGAGTGTCTGGCATGTGAGCCTCCGCCGAAGTGTCTAAGATGGCGATATCCATACCGTTATGGACGATATCAAGAACACTACTTACAAGTTCGCCTGTCTGCCAACCTACCGCTTCTCCCGGTTCTAGGTAAACTTCAACGCCGTATTTGGCTCTAAAATTTTTGATGATATTTATAAGCTTATCAACATCATAACCCTTTTTGGTTATATGGTGACCGCCACCGAAGTTTATGTACTTCATACCTTTAAAGTACTTTGAAAACTTTGCTTCAAACGCCTCTAAAACTTCTTCAAGTGCATCAACATCCTGTTCGCAAAGTGCATGAAAATTAAGACCGTCAATCAGACCCAAAACTCTCTCGTCGAAATTTGCAAGCGTTGTTCCCAAACGGCTGTAAAGTCCGCAAGGATTGTAGATATCTTTTGGAGAAGATGACTGTTCAGGGTTTATTCTTAGCGATAAACTCACGGCAGGATTTATCTTTTTTACCCGTTGAGAGTACTTAAAAAGCTGATTTGGCGAGTTGAAAACTATGTGGTCGGATATGCGTGCTATCTCGTCTATATCTTCATCTTTGTATGCAGGCGAATATGTGTGAACCTCAAGATTTTTATCATCTTTTGCAAACTCTTCTCGTGCTAAAAGTGCCTCATGGAGTCCGCTTGAAGTACACCCTTTGAGATACTGTTTTACCAAAGGGAATGTGCTCCACATCGCAAAACCCTTTAGAGCTAAGATGATTTTAGCTCCGCCCTCAATCTGTACACGATTTAAGATTTCAAGGTTTGCACGAAGAAGAGACTCCTCGCACATGTAGTATGGTGTAGCGATTTTTTCTAAACTCTCCATCGACTACGCTTCTAGCTCTTTTATCTGCCAAGGAAGCCCTTGAATGTTCATCTCTTCCATAAACGGATCAGGATTCATCTGTTCCATGTTAAACACGCCAACTCCGCTCCAGATGCCTTTTAACATAAGTTTTGCGCCTATCATCGCAGGAACTCCGGTTGTATATGAAACACCCTGTGAGTTAGTTTCACGGAAGCACTCTTCATGCTCTTTTACTTGATAGATGTAGATTTTTCTCTTTTTGCCGTCTTTGATACCCTCGGCAACTATTCCTATATTTGTTTTTCCTTTAGTTCTTGAACCCAAAGATGCAGGGTCAGGCAGAAGTGTTTTTAAAAACTCAATCGGAGTTATCATCATGCCTTTATGCTCAACCGGTTCGATGCCTAACATGCCGACATTTTGTAAAACTTCCATATGCTTTATATAGCTCTGTCCGAATGTCATAAAAAATCTTATGCGCTTTAGCCCTTTTATATGCTTTACAAGCGACTCCATCTCTTCATGGTAAAGCAGGTAGCTGTCTTTTGGTCCTACTTCAGGATAATCCCAAACTTGCATAATCTCTAACGGCTTCGTCTCAATCCACTTGCCATTTTCCCAGTATCTGCCGTTTGCGCTAACTTCACGAAGATTTATCTCAGGATTAAAGTTTGTTGCAAAAGCGTAACCGTGATCACCTGCATTACAATCAAGTATATCTATGGTGTGTATTTCGTCAAAATAGTGTTTTTGGGCGTAAGCACAAAACACATTTGTAGCCCCTGGGTCAAAACCGCTTCCCAAAAGTCCCATAATGCCAGCTTCTTTAAACTTCGCATCTCTCTCCCACTGAAGCTTGTACTCAAACTTAGCCTCATCCGGATGTTCATAGTTTGCAGTGTCAAGATATGGCGTTTTTGTAGCTATACATGCATCCATAATCGCTAAATCCTGATAAGGAAGTGCAACATTTATAACAATACTAGGATTACATGAGTTTATAAGTTTTATAACCTCTTCAGTTGAGTCTGCATCTACTGTTGCCACTTCTATATCAGCATTTGGGAGCTCTTCTTTTATATCTTGGCATCGCTTAAGTGTTCTGCTTGCTAAAACAATTTTTCCAAAAACGTCCGCATTTTGTACGCACTTATATACAACTACGCGACTTACTCCACCTGCACCAATAATCAATGTTGTTCTCAAATTTATATCCTTTTTAAATTTATTACTATCTCTCTTAGCTCATCAGCCTTTATATCATGAGATATCGGCTCGCCAAAATAGAGTGTTATCTCTCTTTTTCTAAAAAAATTCCTCTTATACTCGCCTTTATGTCTTGCAAAAAGACTTCCAAAAACACCGTCTATGTAAAATGGTACAATCGTAGCACTGCTTCTATCGATAAACTTATAGCCTCTATAAAATTTTGCGATATCAGAACTTCTAGATATTTCACCCTCCGGAAATATTGCCACAATTTTACCATTTTTTAATTTCATTGAGGTTTCAATAAACGAATCTTTTGAAGCTTTTTGCGATATAGGAATCAAATCGCCTAATTTAAAAATCGGTTTTAGAAATTTGTTGTTATATATATCCTTATCAATCAAAAAAACAACTCTTTTCTCAAGAGGAAGTTGAACAATAAACCAGTCAATCCAACTTACATGATTCCCTGCCAAGAGTATCGGTGAATCTCTCGGAATATGCTCAAGTCCTATATATGTGCATCTATAACGAATTTTTAAAATTGACTCAAAAAGAGTCCAAACCGCCATAACAAAATATCTCTTTAAAAGCAGATATAGCAGGTACAGTGCAACAATGCCAATAATAAAAAAGAGGACTTTTGCATTCATGCCAAAGTATGCGAAGATAGTTGTGAGCACTAAAAAAGAGAACATAAAAAGTGTTTGAACAAAATTATTTCCAGCCAAAACGGTTCCAAGATGAATGTCAGGAGAGAGATGCTGGATTTTTGCATTTAGCGGAACTAAAAGTATACCGCTAAATAATCCAAAGAGAATAAATTCAACTCCTAAAAGCAGAGTGTTTGTTGTAAATGGGATAATAAAAAGTATAACCGCGATTCCAAATGCACTAAGAGTTGAGAGTCCGATATTTATATAATACTTTGAAAAAGCAGACGATAACATTGAACCAAATACTATACCGATAACAGAAAAAGTCATTACACCTTGAACGATAATCGTATTTGTAATGCCAAGCTCACTCTTTGCGTACTCGCCGAAAATCGCCAATACGACCTGAGAGATAGACCAAAAAAGGCTGAGTGCTATTACAGAATCAAAAACCTCTTTTTTTCTTCTAAGTATTATTAGGTTTTTTTTCAGATAAAAACCCTTTATATATTTTGCAAACTCAAATTTTTTGCGAGTTATCTTTACGCTCATGTTTGGCAGTTTTAAAGCAAGCAGATACTCAACAACCGAACCCAAAACCAAAAGCCAGCCAAGCGGTGCTATGGTTTTTAAGATATCCTCTTTTGTACTGAAAACATCGCCTAAAAGCGTCTCAAATAGTATCGTATAGATAATTATTCCAAGCAAAATTGCACTGGTCGTAACTGCTTGAACTGCACCGTTTCCCTCACTTATATACTTTATACCGACTAACTCTTTTATATATCCGTATTTTGCAGGACTATACAATGCACTCTGAAGAGCAAGTAAAAAAGTAAGGGCAAAAGCGGTAAAAAACCAACCTTGATAATAAGAAAAAGTAATTGCAAGAGTGATAAAAACAGCTAAAAGAGCAGCATGCTTCATTATAATATTTTTTGCAAATCTATCGGAGAGATAGCCGGAGGGCGAAAATGCCAAGATAAAAGGAAGAAGCATCAAAGCATTTACAATCGCGCTCAGTATTATCTGAGTAGTTACGTCATAAACTTTAAAAACTGTATTTTGGATGATTATTTTATGACCCAAATCTGTAAAAGCATTTAAAAAAACAACCGCCAAGTAGTTTATAACTCCAACGATTGCAAACATCTTTTTCATGTTAAATTAGTCGTCGCTTGTTACCAATACGGTACTCCAACCCTCATAATAACCATGCTCTTTTTTAACAAGCTCGTAGAGATCTTCCACAACTTTTCTTACTTCTTCGCTCACTACAGAATGTTTTTTTATAAGTGCAACGCCATGTTCAAACTCTTCAGAGCTGATGTCATCTTTAAATTCAAATCCGAAGTCCAAAGCATTCTTAACAAATCTCTCTTTTTGAGTAGCGGTGTCAAAAGATAAATAATGCTCTACATCTCTAGGAATTGATAGGTTATCACCCTCTTCTTCTAGTAAAAAAATAATTTTATCACTTTGAATATTATGAAACTCCAACTCACTCGGAAAAAGATTTTTATGATAAAAATCCCACTTTGCATCTTTTACAACACTGCACTCATACTTATATCCGCTGCCTTTTAGCATTTGTGCAACGACTGTTTCTAGATTTTTTGAATCTTTTGCATAAAAATAAAATTCATGCCAGCCTTCATTTACTCTCGTACCAACGTATTTAGCCTTTTTTTCATGCTCTAATGCTATTATCAAAGACTCTTTTGTTTCTAAAAATTCATCAAAACTATCACTGTTTTCACTAATATTATCTGATTTTACAAATACGCTAAACAACCAAGGATTAGAACCCTCAAAATCATCTGCTTCAACATCAACTTCTATACTAACCGCATCATTATTTTCAACTCTGTTAAATATTTCTCTCATATACCGACTTTATATTAAACTTTTTCTATCAATACTAAATATCTACAACTTCGTTTATTTCTAGTCCAAATCCGCTAAGTCCGACAAACTCTGTTGTTTTAGCAGATGTGATAAGATTCATTTTAGATACGCCGAACGATTTAAGTATCTGAGCGCCTATTCCAAACTCTTTCATAGCTGCATTATCGTTATGAGTCGGCTTATTTATAAATATCAAAATTCCGCTGTTTTGTTTTAAATACTCTATGGAAGCTATAAGATTGTTGTATTTTTTCTGATTTAAAAGAAGCTCAATATCAGGAATTACATTATGAACTCTTACGTTTGCGATAGAAGCTACATGATGAAATACTATCGCCGTATGCTCTATCTTATCATGATCTAAAAATATATATTTTTTAACTTTTGTACCAAAAAACTCTACATCTTCGACACCGATTTCATTTACAAGTCTCTCATTTGCAAGACGATATTCAACTATATCGGAAATAAAAACAGTTTTAAGATTATGCTTTTCACCGAAAATATCCAAATCATCGCGTCGTGCCATAGTACCGTCTTCTTTGATGATTTCACAGATGACCGATGATTCGCTAAGACCTGCCAAGCGGCACAAATCAACAGATCCCTCAGTATGTCCGGTTCTTACAAGCGTTCCGCCCTCTTTTGCTATTAGAGGAAAAATATGACCCGGTTTTACAAGCTCATCTGCATGGCTTATAGGATTTGCCAAAATCTTGATAGTTTCATCTCGCTCTGAAGCAGATATCCCTGTTAGCGCATTTTTAGCATCAACCGAAACCGTAAATGCCGTCTCGTATGAAGATGTATTTGAACTTACCATCGGATTTAAAGATAAACGAGTTGCAATACTTTTGCTAATCGCTACGCATATAAGCCCTCTTGCATGTGTCGCCATAAAGTTTACATGTACCGGAGTGGAAAAAGCGGAGGCATAAACCAAATCACCCTCATTTTCTCTATCTTCATCATCAACCATGATAACCATATGCCCTTTTTTTATCTCATCAATCGCTTCCAATACTCTTTGCGTAGGTGTCATATATACTTCTTTATTTTAATTGCGCGAATTATATAGAAAAGTTGATTAATTTTAGTTCAAAGGACATTTCTAAATTTAGCCGTGATTTCCTTGACAAAGTAACCTTATTTACCTATAATTTCGCTCCAACAAACATACTAGAGTAGTTTGTTAGTGACGCGGAATAGAGCAGTTCGGTAGCTCGTCGGGCTCATAACCCGAAGGTCATAGGTTCAAATCCTATTTCCGCAACCAATTCTTTTTCTTTTTTATTTTGGGGTGTCGCCAAGCGGTAAGGCACTGGTTTTTGGTACCAGTATTCAGGGGTTCGAATCCCTTCACCCCATCCACAAAAATCCCCTATTTTATAGGTATGTCGCGGAATAGAGCAGTTCGGTAGCTCGTCGGGCTCATAACCCGAAGGTCATAGGTTCAAATCCTATTTCCGCAACCAATCACAATTTTTTCATTTTATTCTATTAAACATTCAAAACAGGGCTTTAAAAATGGATGGATATATATTACTTTCTCACGGAAGCAAAGTTCAAGAGTCAAACGATGCAAATAAAAAAATATTAGAAACCCTCAGATCTACGATTCAAAATATAGAACTCGCTTTTTTAGAGCTCTCAAAACCTGATTTTGAGCATGCAGTAAAAAATCTTAAAGCATCAGACGTCACTTCAATAACGGTTTTACCTCTATTTTTAGCTCCGGGAAAACATGTAAGAGAAGATGTTCCTCATCTTGCCTTAAAGTTTTCAAAAGAGTATGAAATCGAAATTAAGGTTTTAGAACATATTGGTGCTAAAAGTGAATATATAAAATTGATAGAAAGCATCTTACTCTCAAAAAAGTAGAGCCACTTCTGCTCTATCATAGCAGAATCAGTTTTGCCAATCCTAAAAAACTAAAAAATCCCACTATATCAGTAACGGTTGTTAGCAGCACCGAAGATCCGACTGCCGGATCTATATCTGCTTTTTGTAAAAGCAACGGAATAAGCGAACCGAAAAAACCTGCTGTAATAAGATTTATAACCATAGATGCTGCGATTACAACGCCTAACATTGGCATAGAGAACCACACCCAAGCAATTATTCCTATTGCTACAGCAAAGATAGTACCATTCATCAAAGAGAGATAAACCTCTTTTTTAATCGTTTTTTTAGCGTCGTCACTGCTGATATCTCCAAGCGCCATCTGTCTTACGGTAACAGTTAGTGTTTGTGTTCCGGCATTACCGCCCATTGAAGCAACAATCGGCATTAAAACTGCAAGTGCAACCAAAGACTGAATCGTCGTATCAAACAATCCTATTACTACAGATGCAGCAATAGCAGTAACAAGATTTATCGCAAGCCAATATGCACGGTGTTTACCGATATGAAAAAGACTCTCTTCTTGCTCTGCTTCATCATTAACACCGGCAAGGTGGTAAAGTTGCCCGGTAGCACGCTCTTCTATGATGTCATAGATATCATCTGATGTTATACGCCCAATGAGTTTGCCATTTAAATCTATAACAGGAACAACACCCATATCGTATCTTGAAGCAATCTCTACAACTTCATGTATATCATCTAAGGCATTAACTGAAACGCTATTTATACCCTCTTTTACTAACTCATCATAATTTACATTTGGTCCAAGGAGTATGAGATCTTCTAGTGGAATTGAGCCTAAAAATATATTTTCTCTTGTAATTACATAAACTTGATAGACACTATCTAGCTCTTTTTTAGCCTTTAAATGTTTTAGCCTATAGATAGACTCTCCAACTTGCTCATCTATAAAAGCAGAAAAAAGCTCAGTTTGCATATATGCACCGGCTTCATACTCTTCATAAGAGATAAGTGTCTCTAGATTTTGTCTATCTTCATGCGAGAGGCTTTGAAGAACCTCTTCAGCTATATCTTCATCTACATCCTCAATATTACGGATAAGCTCTGCAGCATCATCGGTATCAAGAGTATTTGTTAAATCTGCCAGTTCATTTGGGGTAAAATATTCTACTATCTCCTCATGACAATGCCTTGGCAACTCTATCATAATGAGAGCTTTTAACTCATCGGGAAATTTAGAAAGCTCCTCAAGATAAAGCGTTTCATCATGCTCACGCAACTCAAGGAGAAGTTCTGCTATGTCAAAAGGATGAACATTTGTCTCAAGTCCATCTAAATATTTTTTCACATCCTCTTGAAGTGCTTGAATAAGTTCTTGTGATGACAATTTCATTCTATCTCCATTTAACTATTGTATATCTAATTTCATCAGATAAGCATCACACCCATCAAGATAAAAAGCTTTAAGATTTTTTACTATGCTAAAGCCCATTTTTTTATATAAAGATATCGCTATGTCATTATCTACTCGAACTTCAAGAAATAAACGCTTAAAACCTAAAAGTGCCAACTCTGCATACATGGTCTCTAAAAGTTTTTTTGCAATGCCCATAGCACGGTAACTACTGCCCACTCCTATAGAGTAGAGTTTAGCATTAGCACGCTTAATCAACACCAAAATATAGCCTGCTGTATCTCCTTCAACTTCTGCAACATAGAGGAGATTATTTCGCACATGATATGTAAAAGAGGCTCTTGACAAAGGAAAATTTTCTACACAAAAAAGTTTTTGCTCCAACGCAAAAAGTGAAGAAACATCACTCGGCTTTGCTTTTCTGATTATCATTTTTGATAAATTGTATATTTTGGCACAAGTTTAAACGGACGATACGACATTTTAACTTTACGAAGATTCTCAAATCCCATATCATCGCCTACATTTACATACTCTACGCCGTAATGCTCTTTTAGCATCTTTGAGAACTCTCTAAAAATAAACTGAGCACATCCAAGAATTTCAAAATCCGTTTTTTCTATAATAACAGTTGCCATGTTTTTATTTATTCTCTCGCCTACTGTAAAACCTTTGAGTTCACCGTTTATATATATAACAATTCCTATAAGTGAAAGTTCTTCATAATATTTCAACATATGCTTTATTGCATGTCTCTCTTGATGGATGCCCTCTAAAAAAACTTCAGCTTCCTCTTTTGGCATATATTTTATTCTATCAGAGACCCATTTATTAAACAGATTCACTATTTCGTCTTTATGTTTTACGCTATCTAAACGCTCTATAACATAACCAGAATAGGATTTTACAAACTTATTTATCTCTGTTCTTTTTGTATGGTAACTGTTTCCGCGAAGTTCAATAAGAGCATTTACTTCATAAATATAATCAACCAATTTTTTTTCTATAACATAGGATTCAAGCATCTCAAACATACTTTCAGCTTCATCACTATTTTGCAAAAATTCTTCAAGCATAGATCCTTGAACATAATCGATTCGAGAGTAGTATGGTGAACTGTTGTTAGCATTCATAACTTCAAAACATTTGACAATTGCCTCGGTAATATGTTTCTTTTTTCCCAAAGGAGGCAAGAGCATGGTGAGTTCGCCGCCTGTCATTATAAATAAACAAAAGCATTTGTTTATAACAGCATAAAATCCGCTGCAGTTTGCAAGCCATATATAATTTGCGGCAAAAGTATAATCACTTAAATCTACATCTATTTTTGCAAGATATTTTTCCATAATAGGTTTTGTAGTTATAGTAAATGGTTTTAATTTCTGTTTGTTAACCGTTAAACTTCCCATAAAAAATCCTGTTTTTTTGTAAATAATAGCGGAATAATACATCTTTTTTTTATATTTGAAGAAAAAAAAATTAAATATCTCTAAAGAAGCTTATTATAGGCGTTTTTAAAGACATATCAGTTACTGAATTTTGTATAAAATATTCAAAAACTTCTACATAAAGTAAAACTTGCCCCTCTATAATTAAGGCGATTATAAGGCGATTATATTTATAATTCCACCCGTTTTACAAATACGAATACAAAAAATATTTACTGCGTTTTTGTTTATATAATATTGGGGTGTCGCCAAGCGGTAAGGCACTGGTTTTTGGTACCAGCATTCAGGGGTTCGAATCCCTTCACCCCATCCACAAAAGAAGATAATCATGGAAACTACAGACTTTACCGAATTAACCGTAAGAATGGTTATATTTATCGTTATTGCAGCACTCTTTTACTTTATACTAAAGAAGAAAAAGTAAAAATTTTATAAAGAAGCGTAATTTCATCAAATATATTTTGGAATTAGACTCTTTATCTTTTTATAAATTTTAAGAAAATCAGTCGAATAAACTCTATTTTGAACAATGGTAGTCATAAAATTTGTATCTTTTTCCCATCTCGGAACTAAATGCATATGAATATGCTCGGCTATTCCGGCTCCACCCGCTTTTCCCAAATTCATACCGATATTTACGCCATTAGCACCAAAACCCTCTTTTAAAAGTCTTACCCCTTTTTGAGCCAAATCACTCATGTGAAGCCAAACATCACTTTGCAGCTCTTCAAGTTTGTCTGTGTGAGAATGGGGAATAATCATAAAATGTCCCGGTGTATAAGGATAGCGATTCATAACAATAAAGCAGTGCTCATCACGATAGAGCACATGTAGCATTTCATCTTCTTCTACATGAGCGCTGATATGACAAAATACACACCCCTCTATTTTGTCATTTGTTATGTATTCATCCCGCCACGGAGCGTATAAGATATCTTGCATAGACTATTTCTGCCTTATATAAAATTCGGTGCGTCATTTGCAAAAAGTATGATATCTCCTGCTCTTGTCTCAGAGATGAGAACTTCTTGCATTTTTGACTTATCTGATAGCATAATCTTATTTTTTACTTTTAGATTTTTATCAAAAAGCTCTGCGTTTAACGAACCTGTTACGATTGCGATGTCAAAGACACTGTTTATAGCTTCAATAAATTTCAGGTTCAACTCATCACTGCTCTCAACCAGCCCGGGAGTCACTATAACTTTTCTTCCGCCATGTAAAGAGCATAGCCTTAGAGCCTCTAACATGCCGTCAATATTTCCGTTATAACCATCGTCAAGAATGAGTTTTCCGCCCGCTTTTATCATCTGAAGTCTATGTGCGACAGGGGTAAGTCTACTCACGGCACTTTGAATCTCTTCATCGCTCATGCCAAATCTTTTCGCGATTTGAACTGCAACGGAGATGTTCATAGTTTGAAAAGAGCCTAAAACGTTTGTATGAAGAGAGAGAATATTTCCATCCAAATTTAACTCAAAGTCTGTTCCATCTAGGGTTGCATTTATGTTTTGTATCTCATTACCGAAAAATGTAACTTTTTCATGCAGCTCATCCGTTACGGAAGTGTGGATAAAAGCCCGCTCCAACCTTGGAGATTGCATAATTTCAAGTTTTGTTGCAATGATATTTTTCAGTGTTTTAAAATACTCTACATGAGCAAGTCCCACACGTCCTACTACTACATTTTGAGGTTCCAAAAATGTAGTTATCTCATAGATATCGCCGCTCTCTCTGGCACCTGCTTCGCAAACATAGATTTCTGTGTCACTCGGCAGAGATTCATTTACATCTTTAACTATTCCGCCTATAGTATTTACACTTCTTGGCGTTGCGTAAACTCTGTACTTCTTTGATAAAATCTCTGCAACAAAATTTTTGATGCTTGTTTTACCGTAACTTCCCGTAATTGCGACAATTTGAAGCTTATCCATACTTTTTAGCTTCTTCTTCGCCTCTTTTTTAAACGCAAAAAAGAGAAACTTCTCTATCATAAAACTTCCCATATAAGCCAGAGCAAGCGGCATAAAAACGCCGTATGTTTCACATGCCGACTTTAGGGTGCAGAGAAGATCTTGAAAAAATACCAAAGAGACAAGAAGAATCAAAAATCTTTTTACTCTCCATGTAAGAACCAATTTTTTATCAAGATTTTTATGCCAAATAAACAGAGCGGGCAAAAGTGCAAAAAAGAAAAATATGCCAAAATATTTGCCTGTCATGTAGTAAGCTATAAAAGGAATGAAGAAGTAGATAACATGCCAGTGCGGCTTGTGGTGTTTAAAGAGGGCACGTGAGAGCTTGTAGTCATACCACTGAAGATTTGTGATTAGATACCATCCCAAGGCACTCACAAAAAGAATATTTGTGATGAACGCTATAGCTATTTCGTAATTTTGCATTATTTATGCTCCAAAGTTTTTAAAAAAGACTCTTCTATATTTTTAGATATATCTTTGGCATGATTCATAAAAAAGTAGTGATCACCCTCATAAACCACAAGAGAAGAATCTTTTATAAGCTTCTCTATCTTCTTCGCACTGCTAAGAGGTGTGGCGGTATCATCCCTGCCCCAGCATAAAAGAGCTTTTCCCTTATAGAGGGAAAATTCATCAGAAAAATCTTCATCTACGACATTTTTAAAAGTTTGATACATCGGTTCACTCAGTTTTTTTGCATCATTTGCTACAAAAAACTCTCTAAACTTTGCAAGTCCAAATAGTTTTAAGAGTTTAAAAAGTGCTATTTTTGCTCTTACTTTAAAGGATTTAGGTAAGTATATTCCGGCACTTGCAACCAAAACAAGCACTCTAGGCTCAAGTAAAAGTGCTACTTTACCACCAAATGAATGACCGAGAACTATATCTTTCGAAGCGTTTAGGCTAACAATAAGAAGTTCTACTACTCTTGCATAGTCATTTGTGCTAAGAGCGAGATTACATGTAGAGTTTCCAAACCCCGGGAGATCTATGTATATATGGCGAAAAGCGTCCATGTAAGGCGAAAAAGATTGCTTCATCAAATTTTTATTACTGCCCCAGCCGTGCAAAACAATCAAGTCAACTTCAGCCTCCGGATTTAGTATCTCATAACTTATATCTAAAGTATGTTGATGGAACTGGATCGACTTTATCGCCATTACTTCCCTTTTGCTTTAGAGATCGAGTGAATATAGTCATAATTCACTCTTGCTCTTTTTGCATGCGGCAGGGAGTTTGCAAGAAGTTCTATAGAACCTTTAAAATCTTCAAAAAGATAGTTCGCCATAGACCCCGGAATCGGGTTAATCTCATTAAGGTAAACTTCTCCATCAATCACAAAAAAATCACATCTAATCAGTGCGCCTTCAAAGAGATCTTTATAAATTTTCTCAAAATTTGCTTTGAGTTTTAAGATAAGCTCATTTGGTATCTCTGCTTTTAAAACCTGCTCACTTCTTGAAAAATCCATATATTTTTTTTCAAAATCCAAGAACTCCTCTTTATGCGGCTCTTCAACAATAGATAGATAAATTTTACCGTTTGCTCCAAAACCAGCCAAATTGTACTCTTTGACACCATGTATAAATGGTTCGACTATAACACTGCTGTCAAACTCAAATGCAGTGTCAAGGGCATAGTCAAGCTCGCCCTCCTCTTTTACAATGCTGACTCCGATAGAGCTTCCAAGTCTTGAAGGTTTTATGATTACCGGATACGGGATTTTTATATTATTGTGCTCTTTTAAACTTAACTCTTCATGGTTTAGACATTTTATACCTCTGGCATTGCAGAGCCATTTTGTATATCTTTTATCATACGAAAATACACTGGCATCAACTCTAGGACCGATATATTTAATAGAGAAAAAATCCAAAAGTGCCGCAATAGAGCCATCTTCTCCATCGGCTCCATGAATAAGATTTAAGATTACACCGCCATGCTCAGTTGAACCAAAGAGTCCTTTTTGAACAAAAGCACCGTGCGAGAGAGAGAGTTTAGGCATCTTTTTATGCTCGCCTTTTGAAAAAGTGACCGCTTTCATTTTTGATGGCTCTATAAGATAAAACGTATGATCTTGATCACAAAAAATAAAACTCAACTCAAAATCTGATAACTTCTGTTTTAGTGTAATCGCACTTACAATGCTAATCTCATGTTCAAAACTTGCTCCGCCGAATAAAATAGTTAATTTCAATATATATTTCCTTAATTAAATTGTTTTTAAAAGTCTAAGAGCCTCTTTTACGAGTGAAGCCGTGTCGTTAGAACTACACTCGCTTAATGCTTTTAATATCTTCTCTTTTTTAAATCCAAGCGACTCTAATGCTTCGCTTGCCTGATTATACGCTTGATTTAACGGTTCATTTTGCGATGCTACAAGTTCCACATCAAAACCGCTTAACTCAACTAAAATTCTTCCGGCATTTTTAGGTCCGATTCCGGGAACTTTTTTTACGCCGTTTATATCTTTGTTGTTTATTACAACTCCAAATTGCGCAGGCGTATAGGTTGAACAGATAGCCATAGCAACTTTTGGACCTACTCCATTTATTTTTATAAGTCTCTCAAATAGTTTTTTTTCACTTATCTCCAAAAAACCGTAAAGTAACTGGGCATCTTCTCTAATGATATGAGAAGTAAAAAGCTTTACCTCATCACCGCCTAGGGCAGAAAAACTCCCAAGTGAGATAAATACCTCATAAACCACGCCATTTACATCTATGTGTACAAATGACGGCTCTTTATATAAAATTTTTCCTCTCAAACCAACTATCACTTATGCACCGCCTGAATTTCAAAAACTCCATCTTCAGTCTCTACAATAGCAAATATCTTATCATGAGAACCCTCTTTTGGCTTATAAACAAGCTGAACCGGCGGGTCAACCAACTTGAAAATCAATTCATTATGTCCAACCCATCTATCTCTATTGATAATTCTAGCATCTACTATATTATCTTGAAAAGAGACCGTTTTTGTTGCTAATAGAAGAAGCTTATCATTTTTGACATTATACTCTTGCATTATATTTTCCAGATGCTCTTGTATTTTATTGAACTGTTTATATTTTGTAACAAAAGATGCCGGCATTTTTATACCGTTTTTTTTATAATGAAGCAATCTCTGTTTTACTTCATTAAAAGAAGCAGAATTATCTTTAACAAGTTTTTTATATTTATCTACCTCTTTTTTTATCTCATCCACACTTATTCTGAGCTGTTCTATTTCATGCTTATTCTCGCTAAGTCCATCTTTTTTATCCTTTTGTACTAGCGGGTCAATCGTAAATACGTTTTCGCTTCCCTGAAGTTTTTGAATTTCTATCAATCTTGAAGCAGTTACTTTAACATGAGATCCGCACAACCCTATTTCTACCTCTTTTGCTCTTATATTTCCTCCGACTGCTTGAGAAATTTCTACTTTTTTTCCATCAACGGTTCCGCCTTCGAGTCTGTTAATTTTTATATTATCTCCGACTGCGACACCTTTATGAATATTTATAGTCAAATCATCTGCAATCATTTGAGAATCTCTATGAGTTTGTCCTTCTACCGTAGCTCTTTTAGCATGTACTTTGGCATTTGGTCCTACATTCCCTTTAATATCAATTTCACTAACCTCGACCTCCATGCCTGTCCCGATAGCATCTTTTAATGAATCATTCTCTTTTACACTTATAGCCACATCTGAGTCTAGTCCTGTAAAAACAGAACCAGTCGTCTTAAAACTAATCTCTCCAACATCCATATCAGTTTTAATCTGATATACCTTTGCTTCTTGAGCTATATATCCGCTTACTCTTGCACGGTATAAAATGCTGTCTTTATTATCTATAACTTCTATCGTATTATCAACATTAAAATCCGGTATGTTTTTTATTTCAGGCTCTGCAGGCTCTAAAAATTCACCGCGGCAGTTTCTGCCCGGTTTGCCTTTTTTCGGCTTAATATACTCCATGACTATATCACCCTCTAAAACACTATGAATAAAACCTCTCTTGGCATAATCTACTTTATCGCCATTACTTGCTGGACTCTTTTTGTCATAATGAACTATAAAATCATCATTTATTGTAGCAGTAGGCTCATATGCATCTGCAATAAGTATTGTTTGATTTTTATCATATTTTATATTTCCGCCGACTTTTGCAAGTGCAGAAATTTTAGAAACAACATCCTTAACCATCTCATCAAAAATATTTACCAATATCCCTGCTCTGATTTTACTTTTATTTATATATCTTAAAAAATCTTCTTCAAAGTTCGGATGAGCTACTATTTCTGAACCGGCTTTTATGCTCAAATATATTTTACATTTTGTCGCATTTGCTCCAATAGCAGCATGCAGGTTTTTAAATACATTGTCATCTTCTTTAGTAAATATCTCGACTTCATACTCTTGCTTAATTTGAAAATTTTCATTTAAGAGCATAGAAGCATCATCAAGCTTATGCATCTCCTCTACGCTTATCTCTTCCCAATCTGCATTTGTTCTGTCTTTATTTACTCTTGTATATGTTTGAATTTCTAATATATCAAAATCTAAGGTGTTG
>MICC01000120.1:0-147 GCA_001829715.1 Sulfurimonas sp. RIFOXYB12_FULL_35_9 | reverse complement strand
CAGCCATCTCTTTAGAGACATTTTGCGTTCTTATAACGGTAGGACGAATCTTATTTGGTGATTTTTCTATTTTCTTATCTGAACTAAACAATCCCATACTTTCTACCCTATATTGAATTTCTTAAAAATTAAACCATCCATTTTAAT
>MICC01000119.1 GCA_001829715.1 Sulfurimonas sp. RIFOXYB12_FULL_35_9 | reverse complement strand
ATTTGGATTTGAGAAAATAATCTCTTTTAATTTTTCAAAATCAATTTTTAAAACTTCAACGTCACTGTATGCTTTTGCAGTTGCAGGATATGCAATACCCTCAAAATTTGCCACTTCGCCGATAAGTTCATTACCGTGAAAATATTTTAGAACTACCTCTTTATGACTTGATGATGTTTTATATAACTTTATAACGCCTTTTACCAAAAGATATAAAAATTTAGGCTCATCTCCCTCATAAAAAACAATATTATCCTTAGAAACCTTATGTTCTGTCGTGAAAGATTCTATCTTTTTTATAGTTTCATCATCAATATTTTGAAAAAGAACTATACTTTTTATATGTGTTTTCATTTTATTTTTTTTAACACTTCATCGTAAGTTAAAATCTCTTCACCTGTTTTAATAGACTCTTTTAACTTATATGCACTAAATCCAAATGCCATCGGCGTAACATTTTGAGATGTATAAAATGCGGCTCTTGCATCACACCACTCTCCGCTTATTGCATCCGTTATCCAGATTTCTGCACTATCTTTAAACTCTATCTTCTCTTCATCAAACCATAAAGCCATGCAACCGATATCATCAAATTTATAAACTTTTTTTGTGCTTGGATGCTTAAGTTGTACGGTATTTTTTCTATCACTCAATACCATAACACATCTGTCACACATGTCTCTATCCCAATTTATCTTAGCAGGTCCGTTTTGGACTTTTTGCTCACAGCCTATCAAGAAAAACATCATAAATGAAAACAGTAATAATTTAAACTTTAACATACAAAAATCCTTATAGCAAAACGCCATTCTTTATATAATATACTGCAATGTACAGCGACAATAATATAACATAAAGAGAATTAAATAAAAGTGAGATAACGTAACTTGCTTTTGTCTCTTTTACAAAACTAACTACTAAACCGTAAAATGTACCCATAAATAACAAAAAGTATATAAGATACCCAACATAATAATAATCACTCTGCAAGTAACAAAATGGGCAGTGATGGGATGGAAGTTCATATATATATGTTCCAAAAAAGAGTATAAGAGATATAAGCGAAACTGGAATAAAAATTATATTTAAAGTAGTAAAAATATATCTATTTTTTAGAAAATAAAATAACACTATCAAGAAATAATTTCCATAAAATATACTAAGTAAAAGAGAGGTGTCAAGCGTAAAAAGAGTGGAAATTGCAGAGGTTGAAGAGCTTGAGTAAATACTTCCGCAACAACTCACCATTTTGTCAATCTCTATAGAACTAAACATAATAAATTCTAAAACTATTTCAACCATAAATAGAAAAAACAGCCCGATAAAAAGCCCAAATTTTAGCTTTGTGTAAGGTTGACTTTTGTCCGTCATATCTTGATTGTGCAGTTTTAGCCAGTGTGCGAAGAGATATAGATTTATAATTTTTAAAATAATTAAGTATGCTCCGCTATTTGTAGCATCAACCACACCTGCAGCACACATTGCACCTGTTATAACATTTGATATTTTATCAAGCGCGAATATAAAAAAAAGAAAAAGCGGTACTTTAATAGTAAAAATATATTTTATAATAGTTGAAGCTAAAAAGCTCTCTTTTTCTAATTTATACTGAAGTTCTGAAGTTGAGTCTATATTCCATCGCAAAAATATTCTTATACTAAGTACGAAAGCCACGATGCTAAAGAGTGCAAATATGCCGTTTAAAATAAGAATAGTAAGTACTTCCGGAGTTAAGAGCATTAAACGATACTTCCTTGATAGATCTCTATCTCTCTATCTACGATTTCAAGTCCAAAAAAAAGCGGATCATGTGTAGCTATTACAATAGTCTTGCCCTCTTCTTTTAGCTCTTTTAAAATCTCTATAAAAGCCAAAGAGAGCTTCTCGTCTAAGTTTGCCGTAGGCTCATCCGCCAAGATTATTTTAGGATTATTTATATTTGCTCTGGCAATAGCAACTCTTTGCTGTTCACCGCCGGAGAGATTTTTAACAAGCTGATTCTCTTTATGTTCAATCTGAAACATCTTTAAAACTCTTTTTAGTTTCTCTTCAATCTCATCTGAACTTAGGTTCATGGGGACAAGAGGCAAAATAATATTCTCTTTAGCACTCAGAATAGGCATAAGGTTATATTTTTGAAAAACAAAACCGATGCTATGTCGTCTAAAATCGGATGCAAAGTTATCGGGAAGTTTGGATATTCTATCTCCACCGACGATAACTTCTCCGCTTGTAGGTTTGCTAAGAGCGGCGATAAGCGAGAGAACAGTACTTTTCCCGCTCCCGCTCGCGCCTCTTAAAACGACCAATTCACCCTCTTTGATATGGAGATCTATACCTTTTAGTGCCATCACGATATTTTGGCTATTAACCTCATACTGCTTGATTATATTTTTAAGCTTTATCACTATCTTATAACCTCATCTGCTTCAAGTGTAGCGCTTCTCCATGAAGGAATAATGATAGCTGCTATATAAATCGGAACGCTCAGAAAAAATATAAGAGCCAACGTTTGCACATCTAACACAAAAGGGAGATTAAACGATGTTTTTAACTGTGAATATCCTGTAAAAATATTCTGTAAAAGAGGAGCTTTGAGTATATAAACAAATGCCAATGCTACTATTATTCCTAACATGTAAGAGAAAAATGAGACAATAAAACCTTCATAAAACTTCTCTCTAAGCACATCGTCAACCCTCCAGCCTATAGCTTTTAGTATCCCTATCTCTCTCTTTTGCTCACTGCTAAGTCCGCTTGCTTTATCATAAATAATGATAAAGAATGTAAAGAGTGAAATTACAAAAAGTGCCAAGAAAATTCCGCTTTTATAGTCAAAAATATTTTGATAACTGATTTTCAAATCATCTTTGGTTACCACCCTGCTATCTGGATAAAGAAGTTTTATTTTAGAAGCGATAGTGGATATCTCATTATGATTCGCAACTCTAACCACGATATCGGTTGCCTTTGACTTATCCATATCAAAGATCTCTCTTACGCTCTCGTTGCTCATCACTATGACATCATTGGACTCTAACTCCGTGTCACCGCTAAATACCCCCGTAATATCTACTTTTTTAAGCGTCCCGTTAGGTTTTATAAAGTTAAAGTACTCTTTATAGTAATTTTTATCCATTATCTTTTTAACACCCACACCCACAATCATAGATGGTTTGCTAAAATCCAACTCTTTTGCAACTTTTACAAAAGAGTTTTTATATTGCTCTTCATACTCATCTAATCCTATAATGCTGAAATTTACTCCGGCATTTTCAAAATAGTAGTATCCCCAAACCCTTGCAATAGCACTCTCTACTCCCGTAATTTCCAAAATTTCATCAACCACACTTATATCTATATCGTAATGTCGTCCTGCTTTAATCTTTTGAACGGTTATCTCAGGCAGAGCCTCTAGCGTTGAATTAAGCTCATATTTTATGGAGTTTGTTATAAAAAATAGTGAGCTTAGCAGAAATACTAGAGCAGTTAAAACTGAAGTGACAAAAAATGTTTTGTATTTTTGAGAAAGAAGAGAGTTTATTGCATACTCAATGATATAAAGATTAATTTTATTTTTCATTGTTGTTCTTCTTATTTATAATATCTGAACCGGAGAAAACATAAGTTGACGCAAAATACTCTCTTAGTGTTCCATCATCCTTGTATATAGAGAAAAAATCACTTAAACTTCTGTGTCTCACATATGAAGATTCTGTCGCAATAGAGAGATCAGGAAGCTTTATAGATCCGACAAATTTCGTCTTAGCATCCAAACTCTCTCTGCTCATACTTTTTGAGGCATAAAGATAGCCTACTTCCATGACAAGAAGAACAGATAAAATAAAAAAAGAGCAGATTAAAAACTCACTTTTTTTATTCATCTAATTTTCTTATGTCCTCTTTTGTCATCTCACCAAATTTTAGAATTTTTTGACCTTTATGATCTAGGCTGAAAGTTTTTGCCTCATTCTCATTCATAAAAGGTATCGGTTCATTTCCCATAGGTCCATAAATATCACTTCCAATTACGTAGAAAGCCTTTGTAGCATCAATAGCTTTTTGAGAATAGTAATCACTTGCCAAAATTTTCGAAATGCCATCTTTATGCTCAAAATAGTATTTCATCATATCTTTTACACCATCAAAAGAGAAGTGAGACTCTTTGTAAAAAATTTGAGCTGCCCATTTTGGATATTTGTAAACAAACATGCCACAAACAGGGCATTTCTCATCCTTGGTCACTTTTATAACATCATCACTATTTTTTACATCGCCAAATCTTTTAACTTCCCACATGTATAAAGATAGAGGTTGAAGTTCGCTCTCTTTTAGCTCACCGCAAAGTTTTTTATTTTTGAGACCCGCTTTTAGCTCATTAATCTGAAGATAAGCATTTATATCTATCTCTTTTTTACAATTTTTTTCAAATATCTTTTGTCCCATTGGATAAATCTGCTTACTTTTCTTACTCTCTACCATCGCAACATCTGATGCTAATGAATCCTGAGCCATTTTAAGAGCTACAGTAAAATCAACAACTTTTCCGCCATGCTCCATGTTGAAATCTTCTGCCGCCTCTTTATCTGCAAAAGCAAGTTTACTGACTTTTGACATCGTACCTGCAACATCTGAGCCGACTACATAAAATGCACTCTTAGCTTCTATAAGTTTTTGTGTTGAAGAGTCTACAACTTTTATATCATTTACGTCTATCTTATGCTCTTGCATGTCAACTGCCAAACATCGCATAGAACAATATTGTCTTTCTTGATGATTATGAATTTTTGAAGTATGTGAAGTTTTATAAAACATACCGATACTCATCCCACACACAGGGCACCACTCTTTTTGTTCACCTTGCTGAACCAACTCAGGCTTAACAGTTGCAGATTTGGTAAATTCTTGCGCAGACACACTAGATAGTCCTAAAAACAGAGCCATCATAAGTATTAAAATAACTTTCATAGTACAAAACCTCTTATTATTTTATATCTTTTTATAATTCAAGCAAAATTGATACACTCAAAATGTTAAAAAAGTTTCTTATTGTACCTTAAGAAGCATTAATCTTCTTATAAATAATATAAGCAATGCTACTGCTAAAATTTTAAAATCAAGCTCACTAGCCATATGAATATTTTTAAAAGTATCACTTTGCGTAGCTTCAATACCCAATCTTTGCATCGATATTATATTTGGAGCATACACGGCACTAAACATAAGCCCTGAAAAAAGAACAGTTATAGAACTACCAAAGATAATGGCATCTCTTTGCCCTTTTTTATACATGACAAGTTCATATAAAGCAATAAAAAAAGCCATTACATAAATCCAGTAGCTAAAGCGGCGAAAAATATTACCCATGATAATGCCAGAGTTGTAACTGCCTAAGACAACGTCACTTAAAAGTTTGTCCGCATTAAAAATAACAGGAGCAACAAAAGCTCCAAGAACAATTACCGCACCAAAAGTTGCTGCCAAAATAATCAAATAACCAAAATCAATATAAATATTTCTCTTTACCAAACTACAACCTTAGTGTAAAACCCCTGTCAAAACCACTAAAATCTTTATAAAAATCAAGTGATATTTGCGGCTTTTTATTTAAATAGTTTGTTATTTTATCTTTTTGGTCATAACCTATCTCACATGTAAAGAAGTTAATATCTCTTCTTAAGACTTCATCAAGAAGTTCTCTTATTATCTCATCTCCGATATCTCCGCCAAATAGCGCATTTTGCGGTTCATATGAGAGATTTGATTCTAATATTGCATCATTGGCAATGTAGGGAGGATTTGAAACTAAGTAATCAATATGCTCATTTATAGGATTTAGTAGTGAACCGTGCCTTAACTCTATTCTCTTAGAGAGTCCGAATTTTTCTATATTTATTCTTGCTATCTCTATTGCAGCCTCCGAAATATCGACTGCTATGAATTTTGCATTCACAAAAGCTTTTGCAAGCATTATTGAGATGATTCCGCTCCCTACACCAACCTCTGCAAAAGTTATATCAGAATTTTTATCGGATATTTTTTTTATAACTTCATCTATTAGAAGTTCAGTCTCTGGACGGGGAATAAGTGCACCTTTTTTAATATAAAATTCTTCACTGAAAAAACTAACTCGATTGGTTATATATTCCAAAGGCTCATTTTTGGCTCTTCGCTCTACCCACTTAAAAAGTTTATCCGTATCTTCTACATGTGAGTTTTGATTCGTCAAAAGCCAAAGCTCATCTACATTTAAATGGTACATAAGAAGAAGCTGAGCCTCTCTTGAAGCTCTCTCTATAGTTGGACTTAGAGTGAGAGTTATATCTTTTAAAAGATCTTTTACTAGATATCTGCTTGACATGGTTCTCCCAAAGCACTTTTATCACTGCTCTGTACATCAACGCCAAGCTCTTTTAATCTTTCCAAAACAGGAGGATGGGTATAGTGAAAAAAGATGTAAAGCGGATGAGAGAGAGGAAAACTTCTATTCTCTGTTACCAACTTTTTAAGTGCATTCGCCAGCTCAATTGCTCCGCCGCTCCCACCAAGCTCACTTCCTGTTTTATCTGCTGCATACTCGTTTTTGCGACTGACTATCCCCATAATAGGCATCATTAAGAATCCTAAAACAGGCATAAAGAGAAGAAGCAGTATCATAACACCGTATGGTGATTTACTAATTCCTAGATCTATATAAAGTGCATCAGGCAAATTTCCAAAAATCCCAAACATTGCAAAGAGCATCATGCCAATCATTGCAATATTTTTATAAATATCTCCATGTGCGAAGTGACCTAGCTCATGTCCCAAAACTGCCAACAGCTCTCTGGTAGTTAGTTTTTCTATCAAAGTATCAAAAAGTACGACTCTCTTCGATTTGCCAAGCCCACCGAAATATGCATTTAGTCTTGCATCTCTCTTGCTTGCATCACTTACAAAAACACCTGCGCTTACAAAGCCCGTCTTATCCATTAAATCTTTTATTTGACTATCCAGCTCCTCATTTTGAAGCGGAGTTAGTTTATCAAAGAACATAGCCCTGAAAGTAGGATAAAGCATATTGATTAAAATAACCACGGCAAATATAAATACAAAACTCCACAACCACCAAAGAGCAAAACTTGAAATTATTGCATAAACACCTAACACTACAAGTGAACCAAATATAAGTGTGGTAATAAATGAGACAACAGTATCTTTTGCCCATTGGGCTTTGGTTGATTTGTTAAAACCGAACTTTTCGTCAAGCACAAACTTTTCATAGTAACCAAATGGAAGAGAGAGAATTGAATTGATTACTAAAAAGCCCATAACGATAGCGATATTTAGCAGAACCTCATTTTCAAAATATATAGTGCTTGCTAAAAATTCAATCCCAAAACCTATCCAAACTATAAAAGCAATATAGTCGACAAACATTGTCACAATGCTAACCTTCTCTTTAGCAACGGTGTAGTTTCCAGCTTTTATAAAATCATTATCCGAGAGAAGAACTGCTTTGCCACGCTTTACTTGATTAACAAAACCTATTTGCATAACGCTTGTGTAGATTGAGACAAGAACAAAAAGAGTATAAATGCCTATAATAATAGTTAACATGCAACTGCCTTAAAAAAATTTTGAAATTCTATCATCAAGGTACCTCTAAAAGCCCTTAACAATTTTTTTGGAGAAAGTAAATTAAGAAACTCTAAAATTTAAATATTAAACAGCTCATTATCAAAAAAGCTATCTACAGATATATTTTTAAAAGCAGCATTCAGGCTTGTAAAAAGAGTCGGAAACTCTTTTTCCATTTTAGAGAGCATCTCTTTTGTGCGTGCTCTGGCATGAGGCATCTTAATATCAAATCGCATTGAAGGGCACGCTTCATCGCCTATCGTCTCGATACCGTTTTCTTGCACAAAAGCCAAAAGCTGTCTCTCTCTCATCTGAATAAGAGGACGGATTACGGTAACGCCTCTATCCGCTTTATACTTTGGAGCGAGACTTCTAAGCTGTCCGTTGTAGATAAAGTTCATAAAAAAACTCTCCGCGGCGTCGTCCATATGATGACCGAGTGCAACTTTATTGCAACCATATTTCTCAGCCGCACTATATAGAGATCCTCTTCTCATACGAGAGAAAAAACTGCAAAAAGATGAATTTTTTCTGATTTTATCTTCTGCGATATCATAAATATTGGTATCATATACCTCATACTCTATACCATGTTCTTGGCAGTGAGCTTTCAGTTTTTCATAGTTTTCGCCCATACCATACGAAACCGTTACGGCTATAAACTCAAATTTAAACGGAGCACGGCGTTGTTGCTCTTTTAGTGCATGAACTAAGGTCAGCGAATCTTTACCTCCGCTTAGTCCTACTAAAATCTTATCACCTTCTTCTATAAGGTTAAACTCTGCATTCGTTCTACCAAGTTTGCTCATTATCTTTTTTGATATTTTAATCGACAAGCTTATCCACCATTTTCATAACAAACTCTGCACTCTCTTTAGCGCTTGTTTGCAAAAATTCATCAAAGCTGAAACTTGCATCCATATCTGCCGCATCGCTTATGGCACGGAGAATAAAAAATGGAACTCCAAGCGCATTGCAAACTACCGCAACGCTTCCGCCCTCCATCTCAAGAGCATCTGCGCCAAATGTTTTGCCTATCCAGTTTTTTCGCTCCTCGTTTGCTACAAACTGATCTCCCGTAGCGATGATTCCCTCTTGAACTTTTTTGCCCATCTCTAGGGCTACTGCTTTGCTTATCTCTATCATCTCTCTATCTGCCTCGACAAAAACCGCTCCTTCGGGAACATAGCCGTATGGATGACCAAAGGCGGTAATATCCAAATCATGCTGAGATAGTTTTGTAGCCACTATCAGATCTCCGACTCTAAGCATCGGCGACACGGCTCCTGCAACGCCCGAGAAAAGCAATCTATCCGCCCCGAAATGTTCAATCATGGTCGTAGCCGTAAGAGCCGAGAAAACTTTGCCTATTTTACTATACGCAATAATCAACTCAACGCCTCTATATGTCGTCTCATAGTATCTATTTCCCGCAAACTCTATAGTTTTATAAGAGTCTAGTTTCTCCAGTATTGGGGAGATCTCTTCGGGCATTGCTCCCATTATTGCTATTTTCATAAAATTCCCTTATATTTTAAATGTTTTAACTATTTTTTCATAACGAGGCAGCTTATGCGATATAGCACCATTTTCATCAACTATACAACTTCCACCCCAAAAACCCAAACCGTCTTCAAAACCGACTCTGTTTAAAAATATAAGTTTGGCTCTGCACTCCAGTGCTACCGTTTTAATAATCTCATACCACTTATCTTCAATTTCTAGTCCGCTATCGCTAAAACCTCGTGCAGGAGAGGCGACAAGAGCAATTATATAATCCGGATTCTCATCCATTAAATTTTTATGAACGCTTTTATGCCACAAATCTTCACAAACCACCATAGATACTTTTCCGAATTCAGATAAAAAACTCTCAAAAATATCTCCTGATTTGAAGTACCTAGCCTCTTCAAACATTCCGTAATTAGGCAGATGAACCTTATCATGCTTTGATAAAAGCTTACCTTTGGAGAAATATAGTGCAGAATTTCTAAAATTATTTCCGTCTCTAAGGGCGGCACCTACTACGATATCGACATGCAGACTTAAATCTTTTAAAATATCAAGCTCATCAATACTCCAAGCATCCTCAGAGAGTTTATCTTGCAGCATGTAGCCATTCAGTGACAACTCTGAAAAAACTATCAAATCACTCTCATCTTTGCATGACATAATAATCAAAACCACTTCATCCAAATTAGAGCGATTTAGCTTTGGAGATGTTTGAGCTAAAGTAACTCTCATTTTATTTACAAATCTGCTCTACAACTTCAAGTAAAGATTTCATATCCGAGATAGTATATGTCTCAAGATTTGGTGCAATTCTTTTATTTAAGCCCTTAAGAGTCGCTCCGTTTCCAAACTCAATTGCTATATCAACATTATCGGCAATCGCTAAAATCGACTGCTTATACTTCACAGGCTTCACCAACTGCTCCGTTAAAAGATCAACAGCCTCTTTTTTAGTCGCATATGGAGCCGTAGTTACATTTGAGATAACGGGTGCTTCAAAACTCTCACTAATCATACTCTCCATCAAACTCTTAAGCGGAATTTGAGCCGGAGATAAAAGTTCACAGTGGCTTGCAACCGACATATTAAGCAGAAGTGCGCGTTTCGCACCTGCATCTTTAAATGTCTGCTCCAGTGATGCCAAATCAGCTCTCATGCCGGCAACAACTAACTGACCGTCTTGATTGTAGTTTGCCGGCCAAACTTTTTTACCATCATTTTGTGCATCTACACAAATTTTCTCAACCGCCTCATCATCAAGCCCCATAATTACCATCATGCCTGCCTCAATATCTGCACAAGCGTCTTGCATAAGCTGACCACGTCTGTGTACAAGTTCAACAGCATCTACATAGTCAATCGCGCCGCTTGCACAAAGAGCAGAAAACTCGCCTAATGAGTGACCTAAAAATAGTTCAGCTTTTATATCAGGACACTTATCTTTAAAGAGACTATATGCTACCATCTGAACCAAAAGAATTGAAGGCTGTGTATATGCAGTTTGACTCAACAACTCATGTTCGCCAAAAATCAACTCATCAAATTTTAGTCCGACTCTCTTTCCTGCTTCTTCAAACATCTCTTTTGCAACATCCGAGTTATCATAAAAATCTCTTCCCATACCGGTCGCTTGTGAACCTTGTCCCGCAAAAATCATCGCTATCTTTTTCATTCTTATCCTTTTATAAATATTTATCGTTTTCCGCTATCTTTTTTCTTAGAGTGTTCCTGTTTAAACCAAGTCTATCTGAGAGTTGAAGCTGGGATTTAAATTTATCAAATCCGGCTTTAATAAGTGGTGCTTCATAAAGATGCAGAAAATTTTTATAGTCACTTTGCGAGCCTAATCTATCTACCAAATAGTTGTAAAATATCTCCATTAGCTCATTTTCATTTATATCTTGTAACAGAAAATGAATCATCACCTGTCTTCGTAAAGAGTTTGAGTTTTGAGTTAAATCTGGTTTAAAATTTCTAAATTTAAACACACCTTTTGAACAAAATAGTAGAGATGCCTCTTTTATAAATTGCTGTATCAACTCCTCAACGTCTTCGGGTCTTTCTCTAAGAGGCGGAATATCAAACTTAACACTAAATAGCTTGTCGGCAAATTCATTACTGTATGAACTTCTCGCAGTTGCAACAACTCTTATACTATTATCATGCACAATTTCAAAGATTTTTTTTATATTTGGTGAATTTTCTAAATTTGTAATAATGACTTTATTAACACTCTCTAATGTACTTAATAATTCGTCATGATTTGATGCATCAAAGATTGGAGCATCAGGAAGTATGTAACAGGCTAAACTCTTTTTTCCAACTCCAAGTTCCCCTGTAATCAGAGAGTTAACATTGAGTGTTTTTAAAAGAGTAGCCGTCTTAAATGCTTGTGCCGAAGCGGCAGAAGCAGTTATATAACTAGCATCCACAACCAGTGCCGCCACCTGAACCACAACAATCGTCTTGTTGATTTTCTACAGGAACACCACTCATAGCTTCTTCAGCAGATGCTTCTCTTATATTATTTACTAAAACCATAAAAGCTAAATCTTTGCCAGCTAAAGGATGATTAAAGTCAATAATAATGCTATCACTCCCTATCTCTTTTACAACTACTTGAACAGTTCCCCCATCTTCACCTTGACCGTAAAGACTCATGCCAACTTCTAAATCAATACCTGCAAACTGGTCTAGAGGAACTTCTTGGATCGCTTCAGAACTATATTCTCCATAAGCATCTTCAGCTTTTACAAGAACTTCAGCTTTTTGACCTATTGTCATATTTGCTATTGCATTTTCCAAGCCTGGGATTATCTGACCTCTTCCAAACATAAATACTAATGGCATACCGCCAACATTACTATCTACAACTTTTTCACCATCACTCACTTCATACTCTATTGATACAATCTGATTTGTCTCTATTGCCATAACTTTATACCTTTTAATTTTTTATGATTTTATCATAATTATATCAATTACAATAAATATATACCAGCTACTTTATTGAATTTAGTTTGCTTTTTGCACTTTTTGCATGTTCTGATTCAGGGTATTGTGTAATTATCGCATCATAAAAAACTTTTGCATTTTTCACATCACCTATTTTCTCCATAGAAGCCGCTGTGTGAAGCATTAATACAGGCATATACCCAGCTTTACTGTGAAGTGTTGCACTCTTTTTAAAATATGCTATTGCATCAGCATAATTTTTTCTATAATACTCTATCTCACCTATCATATAGTTAGAAAGGGCGGGTTTATAATTTTTTTCTGCCAATTCTTTGTATAACTCTACAGATTCCACATAACTTTTTTTATCATAAAGTGCTTTAGCTTTTTTTTCTACATCAGCATTTGGCAGCTCACTATCTTTTGATTTTATTGTTTTTGATTTATTTGTTGAATCTTTTGAACTTGAATCTTTTAACATCAAACTTTTAAGTTTATTCATATCATTTACTAACGAATTAAATTCATCTTTTTTAACGTAAGAGAGATTAATTACATCTAATAATTTAGAAATTTCAATAATTTGAAGATGTATTTTTTCAACATCTTTGGTATTTACCTGTATAGATTCTATGATACGTTTATCATATTCGCTCTTGCGAGAGTTTTCATCTTCTAAAGATTTTATTTTAAGCTTATTATTATGTGTAGATGTATTTATACTTTCAATAATCGTCTGTAATCCATCAACTCTCTCTCTAAGAGAATCAAATTCATTTGCTTGATTATTACTTTTTACAACAATTTTATTAAGATTTTTTTTTGTTTCTAAGATGGTTGCTTCAGTCGAAGTCAAGCCATAAGGATTTGGATTATTTAAATCGCCTGCACCGAACGCTGAAGGTTCGGCGGCAATTAAATAATGAGGTAAGATTACTGCCAAGATGGCAATTATTTTACTACTACTCATAGATTACGGTAGAAGTTTGAAGTCAACTCTACGATTTTGTGACCAGCACTCTTTAGTCTTATCAGTACAAGTAGGATTGCTTTCACCAAAACTTACCATAGTAATACGGTTAGTGTCAACACCCTCTGCAACTAAAGCATTTTTAACACTATTTGCTCTTTTTAATCCTAGAGCAAAGTTATACTCATCACTTCCCCACTCATCACAATTTCCTTCTAATTTAATAGAATATTTACTAGCTTGAGCTTTTGCCACAGAAGCATCTGTAGATAAGTTACCTTGCATGTCTGTTCTGATGTTGAATTTATCAAAATCAAAATATATTGAACGCATCTCTTTCTCTAAACGAGCAATCATTTCACTTTCTGACTCTGAACTACCTAAAGACTTACCTGAAAGACCTTCTGAAGATCCTGCATTACTACTTGCCGCTGCATTATCTACTGCTTCAACTTGAGGCTCTTTATCACTACAACCACTCAACACTAATAGTGCTGCAAATACGCTTGATACTACTACTCTTCTCATTTTTTCCACCTTGGATTTTATTTAACGGAATTATATCTAAATAATATTAAAAAAATATTATATTTACCAATCAATTGATTGAACCTTACCATACTTGAGTGGAAAAAGAAAGTTTTTATTATGATTAAGCCTTATAATGCCGATTGAGCTTTGGGATTGATAATTCTTGATAAAAACTATAGCATCTCCGTCAACTGAAAATCTTGGAAATTCATTTACACCTACTGCAGTAAGTCTTCTAATAAAATCAGTTTTTGTAGAGATAAGGTGTAAATTAAATGTATTTCCGCCAAAAGATTCTGAACTTTCCCTTGCTTTATATACTATGTATTCACCGTGCGCACTACACGCCGCATTACTTTTTCCATAATGCACCATTTGTTGAACACTATTTGAATTAATATTTGTAGAAAATATATTTGGATAGCCCAAACGATCAGATACAAATATCACCTTATCATTGCCCATAAATTGACCACCAACATCAATACCGCCATAATTCGTCAGCGCTCTGGCATTTTTTGTTTTTACATCATAAAGATAAATATCAGGTTGACCTTTTGGAGCCATCGTAAGCAATAATTTGCTGCCGTCTTCATTTGCATCTGAACATATCATCATACCATCTGAGGATTTAATCACACTTCCTTTACCGGTTTTTATATCTAAATACTTTAAAGTTGGTTTTCCATCTAATGAACTATAATAGAATCCGCTTTGTTCTTTGTTTGCCCATTTTGGAAATATATTAAATCCGCCTTTTACAATTACATGTTGATATGTGAGTGTATAATCTGATATAACCAACTCGCTTTTTTGAGGAGAAATCATTCTAGAAAAAATTACTTTTCTTTTCATCCATTCTACTGGAGCTTCACCCATAAACTCGTTTATATCATATGCTATTGTATGCGAAACAAACATGTATATATTAGAGCTGCTTACATTATAATTTTTTTTAAAAACTACGTTGCCACCGTTCATAAGTTTAATATCTACACTAAATGAACTACCACTATCTTCGCTAAGTTTATAACGCAAAACATATTTCATATCTTTATTTTCAACTAAAACTCTATTTAAATCATAATCAACTTGACGATAAAATCCGTCTACATTAAAGATAGCAAGAACATTTAAATCAGCCACAATTGATTTGAAAAACTT
>MICC01000118.1 GCA_001829715.1 Sulfurimonas sp. RIFOXYB12_FULL_35_9 | reverse complement strand
AGAGTCGTTGTATTTTAATCCCTCGATTGTGTTATCAAAAAGATTGGTATGAGTAACTTCTGCGATCTCTACAATATTATCAGGAACATTATAGTTGTGGTTTTGAGCCGTAATCTCAACCAAACCTGTTTTCATATTTTTGACAGGTTGATTTCCGCCGTGGTGACCAAACTTGAGCTTAAATGTGTCATACCCGTGAGCGATAGAGAGTAGCTGATGCCCTAAGCAGATTCCAAACATCGGAACTTTTGCAGCTATTAGCTTTTTTATTTCAGCTTGTTCATTTTTTAGCACGAGCGGGTCTCCCGGTCCATTTGACAAAAAGACTCCGTCTATCTCTTTGGCGTTATATCTTTTTATAAGATCATCGCCGCTAAAACCGTTAGGAATAACCTCTACTCCGATATTTGCACTTACCAGCTCATTTAAAATATTTGTTTTTACGCCGAAATCTAAAACTACTACATTTGCTTGAGGAGTCGGTGCTTTGTCATATTTAAAATCTCTATCATTATATGTTGACTGAGTGTGCTTGTAAGAAACTTTTGTACTAACTTGCTCAATATAGTTTACATCTTCAATTCTCGGAGAGTTTTCTAAAATCTTTTTTAGTTCCTCTTTATCGCTAATCTCAGTAGATGCTATCATCATCATAGCACCCTCGCTTCTTAGCATCTTTGTTATATATCTTGTATCAATATCACAAATTCCCATAACATTTTGCTCTATTAAAAAGTTAGCAAGAGAATCTTCAGCTCTAAAGTTTGAGTATCTATCTTGATACTTTCTAACCAGCATCCCTTTTGCATGTGCCGCACAGCTTTCCATATCTTGAGAGTTAACACCAACATTCCCTATTTCTGGCATAGTAAATGTTACAAACTGACCTGCATAAGATGGATCAGACATTATCTCTTGATACCCACTCATGGAGACATTAAAAACTATCTCACCGACTACTGTATTTGATGCACCAAAACTATTAGCCTCTAAAAAAGTTCCGTTTTCAAGATAAATCCAAACTTTTTTCATACTCATTTATTCCATACCTCTCTTTATCATCTCTTCTTTATATAATTTTTCATACAAAATATCAAATTCATCTGTTCCGGGAACATATCTCTTTTTGTACGTTTTTATTTTGTCCATTATTGCATTGTCCAACTGGGAAGATTCAGCTATAAAAGACGTAATTGCATTGTAAATAATATTTTTTATACGGTTTTCCGTCACATCGAAATGAATCAAATCTTCTTCATAAAGTTCGTCTAAAATTTTATGTGATAGATCTGAATAGCGTTCTTCATAGTTCAAAATAACGCCAAATTCAGGTGCTAATTTTTTCTTAATCATATAAAACAGCTGTCTCTCATCAACAAGATTAAATTCTATCTCTTCTTCGTTATCTTGACAAATTTCGTTTACTTTCTCTTCAAGCGCAACTTCTTGTTTGACATCATGTGCCAATATCTTTTGTGCCTCTTGCATAACAGGTTCAAGACCCCTTGTCATCGTGACAACACCGCTTTTATTTAGGTCTATTGCAATCTTATTGGATATATGAGGTATTGTTTTTAGTGATATTTTCATCGACAGACCTTGCTTTGGGTTAAAATAAATTTGGGCATTTTACAATAAGTAAGGTTAGTTTATGATTAGAGGAGAGTTATTTTGCCAACATTAAAGTTAACTCGGAAGCTTTTTTTGGATCCATTTTGCTAAGTATCGCTCCGACTACAGCAGGGTTTAGTGAAGAGAGTATTGATGCTGCATCTTGTGGATTCATCTCAGAGAGAACATTCGCAGTACTTGCCGCTTTCATTTTTGAAAAAGTCTGAGTGATATTACTCATTTTTATATCTTTTATCTCTTTTAAAGTCTCTTCATTTTTTTGAAGCATTTTTTTAATGGACTCTTCTTTAGATGTTATCTCTTTTAATTTCAGATTAACAACCTCTTCGTCTTGAGACGCTTTTGCTTCTCTTTTTTTCAATAGCTCTTCGGTGGCAGTTTTTAGTGCACTGAGTGCTTGCTTCTGCTCATCTATTCTCTCAAGCTCTACAAGAAGTTCACTTTTTCTAGCTTTAAAAATTTCAGTACA
Organism: Sulfurimonas sp. RIFOXYB12_FULL_35_9; assembly: GCA_001829715.1. GTDB lineage: Bacteria > Campylobacterota > Campylobacteria > Campylobacterales > Sulfurimonadaceae > Sulfurimonas. The sequence continues at coordinate 12,578 of MICC01000118.1, read as the reverse complement.
CTCAAATAGTTTATCACTTGTTTCCAGTGCATTTAAAGATGCTAAAGTAAAAAAAACAATAAAAAAAATCTTCATCTATTTTTTCTCGCATATGTCATCAAGGCTATCTCATCCAAATCTTTTGCCTCTTTAAACTTTCTTTTTTTAAGCTCTGCTTTTATCTCTTCAAAATCCAGATACTGAAATTTCTCATGTTCCATCATATCGACACTCAACTGCTTTTTTGCTTGTTCTACCTGATTTACGGCAAAATCAACCCACTCTTTATTATGATTTATCACATCCATCTGAGAGTGGAACAGAACTCTTGAAGCAAGCATCTCGCCAATTGTGCCTTTTTTTGGAGATTCTAAATCTTTTAAAGTATGGTTTGATAACTCAAGCGCCGTAGCAGCACTGTTTAAATTTACACTTGCTTTTTGCAAAAACTGCTCACTATTTTGTACTTTATTTTTTTTAAGTTTTACCAATGAAGTAAAGCGAGTTTTCACAATGACAGCCTTATAAAATTATAGTGTCGTCTCTTTCAGGAGATGTTGAAATTATGCCGACTTTTGTCTTCGTAATCTCTTCTATCGATCTGATATAATCTTGTGCCTCTTTTGGAAGATCTTCAAATTTTCTGGCACCTTTTGATTTGTTCCAGCCTTTAAAAGATTTGTAAATAGGTTTTACGTTGTCTAAATTTTCCGGCAGATAGTTTATCTCAACTCCATCCAGTTCATAAGCAACGCAAACCTTTACTTCGCTAAAGCCGTCAAGCACATCAAGCTTCATAAGTGCAAGTTCATCACAACCGTTTAGGCGGCTTGCATATCTGCACGCAACAGCATCAAACCAGCCGCATCGTCTTGGTCTGCCTGTTGTAGTACCAAACTCATGACCGTTTTCGCGGATTTTTTTACCCTCTTCGCCTAAGTCTTCACTTGGAAATGGTCCGTTTCCGACACGTGTACAGTACGCTTTTACGATTCCTGTTACTTTTCCTATATCTTTAGGATTAAGTCCAAGACCGGTACATGCGCCTGCACTTACCGTTGAACTTGAAGTTACAAACGGGTAAGTTCCGTGGTCAATATCTAACATAGTGCCTTGCGCGCCCTCAAGAAGAACTCTTTTACACTCTTCATCAAGAACTCTCCAGAGCATCTGAGTCGTATCTGTAATAAACGGGGCAAGTTTAGATTTGTACTCTTCTAACTCATTTAAAAGTTCACTTTGGCTAGGAGTTTTAACATCTAAAATATCGAATATAGCTCTATTTTGAGCAAAATAATCCATAATAGAATCACAAAGTTTTACCGGATTTAAAAGCTCGCCTACTCTTACGCCGATACGGTTAATTTTATCAGAATACGCAGGTCCGATACCCTTACCCGTTGTTCCGATAGCTTTTTCACCCTTCAGCTTCTCTCTTGCTTGGTCAATGAGTGCGTGATAAGAGAGATTTAGGTGGGCTTTATCGGAGATAAAAAGGCGACCTTCTAGGTTACTAAACTGCTCCATCTCTTTTATGATAGAAGAAGGAGAGAGCACGACACCGTTTCCGATTATATTAATAGCCGATGGGTTTAATATACCTGATGGGATAAGATGAAGCGCATATCTTGTGCCATCTACCCAAATCGTATGTCCTGCATTATGCCCGCCTTGACTTCTACAAACAAAGTCATACTCTTTTGCAAGTCTATCGACAATCTTGCCTTTACCCTCGTCTCCCCACTGTATACCAACTACTAAATCTGCTTTCATTACTTTCCTCTTTTACTTCGCTTTTGTTTCTATCAATACATCTGTGTAAATCGCAAAACCTACAGAACTAAGCTCTGAATTTTTATATCTTCCGCCACGAGCATAAACTTCATTTTTGTCTATAACCCTAAAAAATAGTTCGTCATAGTAGAGCATTTTTGCATAATACATCGGAGCTAAAACACTTTTTTTATAAGATAGCGCACCGCATAAATTTTTCATCTTTGTTAATTCTGTTTTTATTTCAAAGGGAACAATCTCAAGCAACTCGTCAACTTGTTCTACATGTTGAAGATAAACAAGCTTCTCTAACCAATCAACTTTTAAATTTAAAAATTTTTCTATATTTATATGTCTAAAATCATCAAGAGTCAGTTCATCGAACATTTCAACCAAAAGCTTCGGTATCATCATATTTGAAATCTGTATAAGAGGCTCAACATCTAGTTTATCAAAAATATCTATTGCAATATTTAAAACCGATGATAACTTACTCTCATCCATAAACTCCACACCGATTTGAAACTGCTCGTCTGTTGGGTAGCGAAAAACGGGCTGGATATAAAACCATTTTTTATGTTCGGTATTTCGTCCAAGTCTCTTCTCAATAATTCTAACAACATCTATTGTTGAATCGGCTCTTAGAGAGATAGAGTTATTGTTTTCATCATTTACTTTTATCAACTCTCTCTCATCCGCAATACTTTTATGCTGATGATATGAGAATATTGGAGTAACGATCTCCTCAAATCCCTTAGAGTATAAAATATCGCTAGCAACTTTTTCTATCTCTCTTTTTACCTTTGCACTTTTGCCAAAGTAGAGTTTTGAACCGCTAGGAATTTCGTGCTCTAGTATCATTTACTCGCCAACTTAAAATATTTTTCATTAAAAATTTTGTTTGCAGTCCCGTCATAATCTCTTCTTCCAAGTTTAGCAAGAGCGAGTTCAACAGAGTTTACAACCCATGAAATCTCATACGGAGCGATTAAACCCATCTGATTTATACGAAAAATTTTACCTTCAAGATGGTCTTGTCCGCCTGCAACATTTACGCCAAAATCGGTTTTTAAAATTTTTCTGATTTGCGATGCATTCTCATCATCAATTGTCGTCATAGATAACGCAGGAGTTTTTGGATATATATGTAACCCGATTGCTTGAAGTGCAGAAATAACCGCATCTGCTCTAGTCGCAGTCTCTTCATAAAGCTTATCTAGTCCGCCTTTTTTCTCTATCGTCTCTAATATCTCTAAAAGCCCGATAGTCAAAGTCGTAGCAGCCGTCCATGCGGTAGTATTTTTTCTTTGAGATTTTATCTCGGTAGCAAGGTTGAAATAGTAACCTTTTCCTTTTCCGATTTTCTCTATTGCTGCATTGCTTAGCCCTAAAATCGCAAGCCCAGGAGGAAGCATAAGTGCTTTCTGGCTTCCTGCAATCAGACAGTCAATATTTGTAATATCAATCTTTTCAACACCCACGGCTGTAATGCCATCAGCTATAATCATAATATTCGGATTTATCTCTTTTACAGCCTTTGCAATCGCTTCAACAGGATGACGAAGTCCGCCTGCCGATTCGCTTATCTGAACGGCGATAGCGTCTATATCAGGGTTGCTTTTAATTGCCTCTACAACCTCATCAACACTTACAGGAGTATCCCACTCATTTTTTATCTCAACACTTTTAAGTCCATGAGCGATGGCAATTTTTCCAAATCTCTCACCGAACTTTCCGGAGTTTACATTTAAGAGTGTGTTATGACAGAGATTTACAACCGCTGCTTCCATAGCGCCTGTTCCACTCGATGCAAGCATCAAAACTTCATCACTTTTAAACAGATCAAAAAGATGTTTTCTAGTTTTTTCAAAAATAGCTTCAAATTCTGGTGTGCGGTGGTGCATTGTCTCATCTGACATAGCGTTGCGAACATTTTGGGGTACTGGAGTCGGTCCCGGTGTGAAAAGTAACATGTAAAAGTTCCTAAATAGTTATAATTTAAAACCTCGCATTATATCCAAATAACTTAAATTGACTCTTTATTTTTATGCTAGAATTGCAATAAAAAATTCAAGACATATTTTATTAAGGGCTTTTATGACTATAGTTGATTCGATAATTTTAGGGGTTGTAGAAGGTTTCACTGAGTTTTTGCCGATCTCTTCTACCGGGCATCTAATACTGGTTTCTCACCTGCTGGGACTTGAACAAACAGCTGCGCACAAAACCTTTGAAGTATCTATTCAGCTCGGCAGCATCTTGGCAGTTCTATTTTTGTTTTCACAAAAACTTCTTGTCAATAAAACTTTATGGCTTAAAATTGCAGTAGCATTTTTGCCGACGGCTGTTTTTGGATTTTTATTTTACAAAACAATCAAGGCGCTTTTTGGCATTGAAACCGTTGCAATTATGCTGATTATCGGCGGTGTTATGTTTTTGATTATCGAATACTTCAGAAGAAATCATGATGAGAGCAAGGACAAAACCGTAGATGAGTTGAGCATAAAAGAGTCCTTAATGATAGGGTTCTTTCAAACTCTTTCAATGATACCCGGAACAAGCCGTTCAGGAGCTACGATGATTGGAGGGCTTTTTGCAGGATTGTCTCGCAAAAGTGCCGCAGAATTCTCTTTTTTACTGGCAATCCCAACCATGTTTGCAGCAACTGCCTATGATTTGTTTAAAAACCGTAATGAGCTTATTGTGGATGATTACTCACTTTTAGCAGTTGGATTTACAATGGCATTTCTTGTTGCATTTGTAACCGTTAAGGCGATGATGAAATTTCTCACAACCCACACATTTGTAACTTTTGGAATTTATAGAATAGCTGTTGGAGCTGTTTTCTTATACTACATGTAGCTAGTTTATTTTCTAAATATATTGGAATGCAATTTGCTTACTTAAAAGTTATACTTTGAAATAAGGAAATGACATGCAGACTTTACAGCGATACGGTACTAAGTTAAATATTTTTCTAGATAAAATTGAGTGTTCATTTTACGAATTAAGCAAAAAAGTTTTATAACGTTTGTAAAACTATTTTTGCCAGCCCAAGTGCTTTTGCACGGTGAGATAAGCTTTTTTTAACTTCATCATCCAACTCTCCTAATGTTTTATCATACCCAAGTGGTATAAACATAGGATCATATCCAAAACCGCCATCACCGATTGCTTCACTTATCGCTGTTCCATACATCCAGCCATGAACGCAGTATTGGCTATTTTTTGTAACAATTGCTATTGCGGCTGTATAGTATGCAGGCGATGATGTTACGTTTTTATCTTTTATATCCTGAATAAGCTTATATAAGTTGTCTTTATCGGTTGCATCTTTTCCTGCATGCCTTGCACTGTAAATCCCCGGTTTCCCATCAAGAACATTAACGCTGATTCCGCTGTCATCCGCCATCACTATTACATCATCGCTATTTAAAGCTTTAAAAACCGCTCTGGCTTTTATAAGAGCATTCTCTTTGAAACTGCTTCCGTCTTCTATTATCTCAAACTCTTCCATAAGCTCACTATAGGGAATTACTTCAAAATCTTTACAAAGTGCTTTTATCTCTTTTACTTTTCCTTTATTAGAGGTTGCCAATACTAGTTTCATTTATAACCCTTATAATTTTCTTTAAATTTGCGATATTTTGACTCACAAAGTTTGTGTAAACAATCTTTTAAATATAATTCCGCAATTATATATAAATTAAGGTAGATAATGTTCAAAAAAGTATTTCCCCTCTCGGCTATTCTCTCTCTCAGGTTTTTAGGTCTCTTTTTGGTTTTGCCTGTTATTTCCGTGTTTGCACTTGAGCTTGAAGGCTCTACTCCGCTTCTTGTAGGCATAGTCGTAGGCGGCTACGCACTGACTCAAGCAATTTTTCAAGTTCCATTTGGAACCATGAGCGACAAGATAGGAAGAAAACCAACTCTTTTGGTTGGTCTGCTTATATTTCTAGTCGGTTCTATTATTTGTGCCTATTCTACTGATATATATACACTAATGATTGGTCGTTTTCTCCAAGGAGCTGGCGCAATCGGTTCTGTTATTGCTGCCATGATCTCTGACTTGGTTCCTGAAGAAACAAGAGGTAAAGCGATGGCGATAATGGGAGCTTCAATTGCCGTAAGCTTTGCTCTTGCAATGGGTTTGGGTCCTGTTCTTGGGGCGAGATTCGGTGTTGAATTTCTTTTTATACTTACTGCTGTTTTTGCTCTTTTAGCGATTGTTCTTCTTTTTACAAAAGTACCTACTCCTCCGAAAATTAAACATATATATCATGCAACATCAAAAACTTCAGATATTTTAAAAGATCCGAATCTTTTAAATATGATAATTATTAATGCTATGCAAAAAGGATTAATGACTGTTGCATTTGTTCTTATTCCCATTATTCTAACAAGCGATGCTTTTGCTTGGCAAAAATCAGATCTTTACATGGCTTATATGCCGGCTATGGTATTTGGCTTAGTTGCAATGGGTCCTGCCGCAGTATTTGGCGAAAAATATAATAAGCCAAAAGAGATATTTTTACTCTCTATAGCTCTTTTTATCGGCTCATTTTTAATTATGGGACTTACAGATTCAAGCACGCTTTTTATAATAGGCGTTGTTATGTTTTTCATCGCTTTTAATATGATGGAGCCATTAGTCCAATCAATGATTACAAAATTTGCAAAAGTACACCAAAAAGGTGCTGCGCTGGGAATTGCCAACTCTGTAGCCTATTTTTCTACATTTATCGGAGGAACTTCTGCAGGTTTACTATTGGGCTTTAGTGATAGAGAGACTATCGGTGTGTCTATCGCGATTATTGCTACTTTGTGGCTTCTATGGACACTTAAACTTCAAAATCCGACGAGATATTCCCACCTCTATATTTCACAGGAAGATATAGACATCTCAAAGTTACAAAACCTTGAGAATGAACATATAACCGAGTGGTATGTAAATGAAAGTGAAAATCTGGTTGTTGTTAAATATGCAACAGGCGTAATACAAGAAGAAGAGTTAAGAGCTAAAATAATAAAATAGAAGATTTCATGCACTAAAGATGAGAAAAAATCATCTTTAGTAACTGGGGTAAAAACACTACTCGCTATAGATACGAGAGTTTATAATTACTTTTTAGGTAATACGTATAAATTGTAATAACGACCTTCAAATTTAGGCTCTTTATCCATAATTGCAACATCTTCAATCATAGCCCAAACTTTTAGAAGAACATCTTTTGCAGAATCAGGATTTGACATTTCACGACCTTTTAAAAATACGCGAAACTTTACATGCTTTCCTTCTTCAAGAAACTCTCTTGCATGTTTTACTTTATAGGCAACATCATTTTCTGCAATTTTAACAGACAATTTAATCTCTTTAACATCAATTTTAACTTGATTTTTTCTCTGTTCTTTGAGTTTTCTCTCTTCTTGGTATTTGTACTTACCGTAATCCATAATCTTTGCAACAGGAGGTTTTGCATCTGGAGCGATTAAAACTAAATCTAAGCCCAACTCATTTGCTTTTTCCATAGCTTCATCAGTAGAAATAATTCCTAATGACTCAGCTCCATCTACATTACAACGTACTTCTGGTACACGGATATCGTCATTCATTATGACACGGTCTTTTTTGTTCAAAAATTTACCTCATTTATTTTAGTTTGTATAAGCAAAAGAAATTCACTCTCACTCAGATTGTACTGTTCTCTCGTTCTTCTGTCACGAATCGCAACACTACGAGACTCAACCTCTTCATCTCCTATGATTACCAACATAGGAACCCTTGTCTTTTCAGCTGTTCTGATTCTTTTATTTAAAGAATCATTTTTTGAGTAGATCTCGCTATCTGCCCCTAAATCTATCAATTTATCTGCCAACTCTTTTGCATAATCGTTATGCGTAGAAGCAATCGGAACGATTGCGACTTGAGTCGGAGCGATAAACATCGGGAACTCTCCAGCGTAATGCTCCGTTAATATACCAATAAAACGCTCAAAAGAACCTAAAATTGCTCTGTGAATCATAACGGGCTGAATCTTATCGTTGTTTTCACCGTTATATTCAAGTTCAAATCTACTAGGGAGATTAAAGTCTAGCTGTATTGTACCACATTGCCACTCACGCCCAATTGCATCTGTTATTTTAATATCGATTTTTGGACCGTAAAAAGCTCCACCGCCCTCATCTATCTCATAAACAAGAGAGTTTTTATCCATTGCATTTTTTAGTGCCTGTGTAGAAATTTCCCACACTTCATCACTTCCGACTGCTTTTGTCGGTTTTGTCGATAGCATCATTTTATAGTTAAATTCAAAAGTAGACATGATTTTATCGACAAAATCAACAACTTCTATAATTTGCTCTTCAATTTGATCTGCTCTACAAAAGATATGTGCATCATCTTGAGTAAATTCACGAACACGGAACAGTCCGTGAAGCGCACCCGTCATCTCATGACGATGAACAACACCATATTCAAAATATTTAATAGGTAAATCACGATACGAATGTAACTCATCTTCATATATCTTAATATGTCCGACACAGTTCATCGGCTTTACCCCAAACTCTATCTCGTCTATGTTTGTAAAGTACATGTTCTCGCCATAGTTTTGGTAGTGTCCAGATGTTTTCCAAAGGTCAGAACGAAGCATTTCAGGACCGCGAACAGGCTCATAACCCCGTTTACGGTGCGCTTTAAACAGAAGTGACTCTAATCTTGCGCGAAGTCTTCCACCAGCAGGAAGCCAGATAGGAAAACCTGCCCCGACCTCTTCACGGAATGTAAACATTTTCATCTCTGCACCAAGCTTGCGGTGATCTCTCTTCTCAGCTTCTGCCATCATGTCAAGATAAGCTTTTAGAGCCTCTTTATCTGCAAATGCTATACCGTAAATACGAGTCAGCATCTCGTTGTTAGAATCTCCGCCAAGGTAAGCACCTGCAATTTTAGTAAGTTTAAAATATCTTATAAGTCCGACATTAGGCAGATGAGGGCCACGGCAAAGGTCTTCAAAATCGCCCTGCTTATAGATAGAAACTGTTTCGCTTGGGATTCTTTGCATTACAAAAAGTTTCAGATGATCATCTTTGAACTTCTCTTTTGCCTCATCCATTGTAATCTCATATTTTTCTATCGGATACTTCTTTTTAGCGATTGAGAGCATCTCTTTTTCAATCTCTTTAAGGTCAGCTTCGCCTATCTCATGACTTGTTTTAAAGTCATAATAAAAACCCTCTTTTACATTTGGACCCACGAAAAATTTTGCGTCGCTATAGAGAGATTTTATAGCTTGAGCCATCAAGTGAGCGGTTGAGTGTCTTAACACATTTAAAGACTCTTCCGAGTTATCAAGAAGTATCTGTTCTCCCTCAAATCCTGATTCTTTTGCTGTTTGTAAATCTATTATTTCGCCATTATGTTTTATTGCTATTGCATTCAAAATTTTTACCTTTATTTATTATTTTCTGCCTCAAAAAAGGCAAGCTTTAGTGCTTCAGCGGCTAGCGTAGCAAAATGGGCTTTGCTCATTTTGCGTACAAATTATTAAAGTTCTGTTTTTAAAACTGCACCGTTTGAAGCGTTTGAAACTAAAAGTTGGTAGCGTTTTAGCCACTTCGATTTAACCTCATTTTTATAAGGTTTGTAATTTGCTTTTCTTTTTGCTATCTCTTCATCACTAACATTTAATCTTAGCAAATGTTTGTCAGTATCTAACTCTATCTCGTCACCGTCTTCTACAAACGCTATTAAACCACCCTCAGCAGCCTCAGGAGAAACATGCCCGATACTTGCACCTTTTGTCGCACCGGAAAAACGACCGTCAGTGATAAGAGCTACGCTATCTCCGAGTCCCATTCCTTGAATAAGTGCTGTTGGAGCAAGCATTTCTTGCATACCCGGTCCGCCTTTTGGTCCCTCATAACGAATAACTACGACATTTCCTGGTTTAACTTTATGCGACATAATTCCCGTTATCGCTTCCGGTTGAGAATTAAAACAGATTGCGGTACCTTTAAACTGTCTCATGTTAGCTTCAATTCCGGCAGTTTTTACAACAGCGCCTTCAAGTGCTAGGTTTCCAAAAAGGATTGAAAGTCCACCGACTTGTGAGTAAGCATTTTCATTTGTATGAATTATGCTCTCATCCAAAATTTTAGCATCCGCTATACGTTCGCCAAGCGTTTCACCTGTTACAGTCGGATTGTCAAGATAAAGAAGCCCGCCTCTGCGACTAACCTCTTTCATAACTGCATTTACGCCGCCGGCACGATTAATATCATCCATATGAACAGTTGTTAATGACGGTGATATTTTAGCAATGTGTGCTACATTGTCAGCTATCATGTTAATTTTCTCAATTGGAAAATCAACCCCAGCCTCTTTTGCAATTGCCAACATGTGAAGCACTGTATTTGAGCTTCCACCCATTGCCATATCAACAACAAATGCGTTATGAACAGCTTTTTCATTTAAAACATTTTTTAAATTGTACTTGCTATCATCTGCTTTTGCCATCTCTACGATTCTCTTTGCAGCTTTTTTAACAAGCTCTATTCTTGCAGGCGTCATGGCCAAAATAGTTCCGTTTCCAGGAAGTGCGATTCCCATCGCCTCACAAAGAGTATTCATAGAATTCGCCGTAAACATACCGGAACAGCTTCCGCCGCTTGGACATGCATTGCACTCTATCTCATATAACTCTTCATCACTCATTTTCCCCTCAGCATGAACACCAACCGCTTCAAATGCAGTAGCAAGATCTATAGGTGTACCGTCTTTTTTATGCCCTGCCGGCATTGGACCGCCTGAAACGAAAACAGTTGGAACATTTACACGAAGTGCACCCATAATCATACCGGGAACGATTTTATCGCAATTTGGAATACAGATAAGAGCATCCAGTTTATGTGCGTTCATAACAGTTTCTATAGAATCTGCGATAATTTCGCGGGAAGGAAGAGAGTAAAGCATTCCGTCATGACCCATGGCAATACCGTCGTCAACACCTATCGTATTGAACACAAATGGTACTCCACCTGCTTCACGAATGGCTTTTTTAACGATTTCACCGTACTCATGTAAGAAAAAATGTCCCGGAATGATATCTATATAGCTATTTGCTATACCTATAAAAGGTTTGTCAAAATCCTCATCTTTTAAACCTGTTGCACGAAGCAACGAGCGGTGAGGTGCTCTATCAAAGCCTTTTTTTATAGTATCACTTCTCATAAAAATCCTTTAATTTATAACTTATATATTTAGTATTTACGAGATTATAGCATTTTTTCTAAAAAAATTTCTAAAAACTCTTTACAAATGAAAATTAAGTGGCTATAATTCCACCCACTTAAAAAATAAGTGACAAAATTGCGGGAATAGCTCAGTGGTAGAGCACAACCTTGCCAAGGTTGGGGTCGCGAGTTCGAACCTCGTTTCCCGCTCCATAAAATATTAAATAAAAAAAGATATCCGATATCTTGAAAAAAAAACCCAAGCCCGGGTGGTGAAATCGGTAGACACAAGGGATTTAAAATCCCTCGCTCGTAAGGGTGTGCCGGTTCAAGTCCGGCTTCGGGCACCATTATTATAAGTTATTGTTGAAACTGGTGCCATCGCCAAGTGGTAAGGCCGCAGCCTGCAAAGCTGCTATCCCCAGTTCAAATCTGGGTGGCACCTCCAATTTTTATAATAACTTCTTTACAAACGTGGATCTTTGGCTGAGTTGGTCGATAGCACCGGTCTTGAAAACCGGCGAGGGTTATACCTCCCAGAGTTCGAATCTCTGAGGGTCCACCACTTCAAAAACCCCTAAAACAAGTCATTTCAAAGCTTTTAAAAACTTCGAAACTACATCGCTTAAGAAAACTATTTTTTTTGCTTTCCACCCTATTTCCACCCCTAGAGATATTTGAGCTTTTTTTCCACCCTTAAAAAGGATTTGCAAAATCCCGCTCTTCGCTCTTAAACCGCTTGTTGAGAGTTCTGCCAAATTCCGCCATACAAAACCCGTCCCACACCCAAGAATAGCCCGTGTAGCGCGCCTACAGCTTAATTTTATTTTAAAAGTGCCATTTTTAGAGCTATTCCTGCTTTCCGTTTAAAAATCTTATTCGCCTGCAGCAAAAAGGATTACACTGCAATCAGGGCTAAAGAGCAAGAAACTATATAGCTCACTATATAGTTATAAGAGCCAAAGACACAATCATATTTTCGCACATGAATATTTTTTGCTTCGCAAAACCACCTCGTCCGAACTCGGCTAAAATTTCACATGCTCTGAACTTTTGAGATATTGCAGAAGTAGCTAGTTTTTTTCGATAGAGTTCAAGAGCGGGGGATTTTTCTTTCAAGAGCAAAGAGCAAGAGCGGTTTCGCCATAGGCGACACTATTACTTTAACAAACTCCCATCTTTAAAATTATCTCTAGCTTTTTTCAAATCTTTGTTGTGCTCAATATGGTATCTAAGACTTGTTATCGTTACAGGCTTGTCTAACTTAGTATTTATTATTTTTAAAATACTGCTTTGAGCTACATCCATATTTAAGAGCTCTAGTATTTCTAGGTTATAAGGGTCTAGGGCTCTTACCTTTGCTTTTGCACCCTTAGGTCTTCCTAATTGTTGACCGGACGCTTTAGCAGCTGCTAAACCTTGTTTAGTACGCTCACTTATAATCTCACGCTCTGTTTGTGCAAAATAGCCATATATAGCAAGTAAAAGAGAAGATAAAGCACTGTTTTGATTTGTGGATAGCTCTGGCTGATTAACGAATATAAGTTTTATGCCGGCATTGCTAAATCTCTCAATGAGATTTAAAATCTCTA
>MICC01000117.1 GCA_001829715.1 Sulfurimonas sp. RIFOXYB12_FULL_35_9 | reverse complement strand
CTAGATTTTTTAACAATAAAAACTTATATGGTTAATTGGTCAGTGCCCAAATTCTATATTTGCTTTAAAAGAGTTGTATTCATCCAACTTTATAGGGCTTGCCAATGTTCCGTTTGTTAGAGTGCCTAAAACATGACCGTTGTAGTTATATATTGTTTCGGCTATAGGCATTGATCCGACTGGTGTTTCGTATCCTGCAACCCAATACCCTTGCGCGTAAGAGCCGCCTGCAGTAGGAGCTTTTTCCGTCGCAACCCAGTAACCCCATGATGTGTAGTCATTTTGGTAGCTATACTTTTCATCTACTACAGTATCAGGCAGTGTCGCCATAGCAAAATCATACGTTTTGCCGTTAATTGTTTTGCCCTCAATAATCATAGCCTGCATATCTTCCCCTAAGAAAGAGGCGCTGGGAATAGTCTCTGAAGCATCTGTTTGAGTTAGTCCGTCCATAGAGATAGGTGTTGTAATATTTAAATCATTTGCTGCTGATGTTATAGTTAACAACCCTCTTCCACCGCTGGCATTTGTATCAAAAGCCGAGATATCGCCCATCCAAACATTTATAGATGTATCTTCTCCTATCATGAAACCGGACATTGAACCTGTAGCAAAAGAGGTGTTATAATCGAAGTAGGATGTAAAAAGAGACGTATCGCTGCTATCGGTTACTTTTTTCATCAAATCAACACCAGCGACTTCTGAAGTAGTTGCGTTAACTTCTTCATGAACAAGCCAATTGTATTTACTTTCTATATCCTCTTTATAATTGTCAAGTCCACCGTTATCTGCGTTTACGAACTGATCTTTTTCATTAAAAAAGTACATATTGTGGGTTGTGTCGTAGCTTGAAGTTGAATCTGAAGTAATAACCCCATTTATGGTATCAAAATGTTTGAATATCATTTTATTTGAACCATCGGTCTCATTTTCAACAACTCTTCCCGTTGTTACAGACCCCGTGAAATAATTTTTAACAACATCTGAAGTGGCATTTCTCTCTTGCACAACATTAAAATGGGTGTTCATCATTATGCCGTTACCGTCTGTAGGAAATTTGATAAATGTTTCCGTCTTTGAAGTATCACTGAAATCTCTATTATTTGAATTTGACCCATAATCGCTATAAACATAGATACTATCATCTGAAGGTTTGTCGTTCCACGATGCTTTTTCTATGGCAAGTTTTCTAAAATCTGCTCCTGCACCCTCTGAATAGATATTTAAAGGCAGAGTAGTTATATCTTCATAAGACATGGTGTTATCTGCTGTTTGCGGTGTCGGAAGAGTATCATTATCTAAGAGAGGATTATTAATTGGACCAAAAACGTATGCTCCCGAATTTTGAATCTCAGATAATTCCAAATGATAATTTGTATATAGGTTTAGCGCATTTCCCGTAATAGGATTTACGACTTTTCCGTTTCTAGAATCTTCTATCAAAGTACCGTTTTCATCTATTTTGTAGAAGAGATAGACATTTTGTTGATTTTCTTGAAGAGCGTGGAAATAGACAATATTGGATTCATCAACGGTTACATAGTCTGTGTTAATCTCTAAAAAGTGGTTATTTACCCAGTTGTACATGTCGTTAGCGATGCTGTTGAAATTTTTAATGCTGTACATCTCTTTAGATCCGCTGTGATCTACCACATAGATAGGATAGCCTTTTGTGGTATGCATAAAAGGTATATAGTCACTTGAAGTAATAATCGCATCCGTTATCGGCAGATCTCCGTAGACATTAACGGTAGTAGAGAAATTAGGATTGGTTTTATCGTACGTAAAATACCATTTGCCACCATCTGCAAGAATCCCGTAGTTTTTGAGACTTTGATTTGCATCAGGCACACCGTGGATGTAGAAGTTTATATATGGGAATAGTTGATAATTGCTAATAGCGCCTATCAGAGAACTTTGATATGCTGTATCCGGATTTGAAATGTCACTGTAGAGGGATGCAAAATTATTTATATACTCCCATGAAATCTCGCTATCTGCATGGTGATATGACTCTGTGAAAAGTTTTAAACCAGAATCATACTCCCATTTTCTAGCATCATAAGAACTCCCTTGTTCATATTTTATAGCATACGAATATTCATTCATAACGCTCTTAACGCCGGTTACCAATTCATAATGAGTCGATGCGATTGGATTAAGCCCTGAAACACCGCTTAAGTACCCGCTTGCATTTGAGTCGGTAGGAAAAGATTTAAACAAAACAGGATTGTATGATTGTGTTAAATCCTTAACATACATCGTTTGAGTACCGCTAAGTTCATTGATATAACTGAAATTTCCATCTGTAGAAGTGACTATATAAGCATTGTCGCTTGACTTCCATAATCCGTTTGTCGCATCAAAAACCATTGATTTCTCTTTTTCGTCGGGAAATAAAACAGTTTCGCTAGCTCCCTCTAAAGCACTCATATTTGAAAACAAAGTTGTGTATGATGCTGTCGGTATGTCAACACAATCAGGATATGTTCCGCTTGTTCCGCTAGGGCAAGTCAGAGTAACACAGTTCGGATAAGTTCCGCTTGTTCCGCCAGGACAAGTTTGTACAACTTCCCCACCGCCGCCGCTTGGCGGAGGAGTTACCGGATCAGCCGGAGGAGGGATGATTGGATCAGTTGGTGGAGGAATCACGGGATCAGCCGGAGGAGTGATTGGAACAGTCGTCGGTGTCGGAGGAGGAGTGATTGGATCTGTCGGTGGAACCACTGGATTTGTTGGCGGAACTATTGGAGGCGGAGCGATTGAATCTGTCGGTGGAGTGATAGGGCTTCCTGAGGTAATCTGCTGTTGTATCTCTTCAACGGGAACGCCAAGTCCTTCTGCCACATCTTCAACAACAACCTCTTGAGCTAATGTTTGCAGATTTGTTTGCAGTGCGGTCGTTGCAGCAGTCGGCACGGCTGTTTGTGTTTGAGCTATAAAAGGTATCGATGTAGGAGGGGGAGCAGTCGGTGTTTCATCCATGCTCATTGGCATAGACGTAGTCGGAGCATTATTGCCGCTTGATGGAGCCGCGGATGTACCGCTGTTTCCACTTTCGCTATTTCCTTGAGTAGATGAATTACTATTGCTTCCGCTCTCCCCTCCAGAAGAGCCACTGCTTTGTGCAGGCGGAGGATTTGAACCCTCAGCCGGCGCAGGCGGTGGTGGTGCTCCTAAGCTTTGGTTAAATTGTTGAATATCTTGCGGTGTAGTTTGTCTTGGAGGGGCAGGTGGAGCATTTAAAGGAACAACGGTCATTGTTCCTGTCGGAAGATTAACCGTAATTCCCGTTTGGCGAGATGTAGCCGTAATCTTTCCGCCTAAACAAAAGATAGTATCGGGAGCCGATGAAGACGGTGGCGGTACAACACCGCCTATAACAGTTCCCCTGATACCGATTGTAGCCGTTTTGGTTTCAAGGGTAAAGTTTTCAGGTGCAGTTTTGCCGATTTGTCCCGTAATAGTTTTAAAAACACCTTGATTAAATTTGAATTTTGCTTTAGGTTTTGTAGTTTCGCTGAGATACTCTTCGACCTTAAATTCGCTCTCGCTTCCTAACGTAATAACAGTTTTATCTTCAAAAATAAGCTGTATCTGAGCATCTTTAGAGGTGCGAATCGTATCCTTTTCTTCGATACCGATACCATTTTTTAAACTCAACTTCTGCCCTGCCCGCTCAAGGGAAGCTTCACCCTTTAGCAGCGAAACTTTGCCGATAGAAGCAAAAAGTGAGGAAGCGCACAAAAACATAACTAAAATAAAAAGACGCATAATAAAAGACATTGACAAGCCCCATGAGTGTAGAATAAAACCCTTTTTTATAAGACATGATAATATCAAATTTATCCAGAATATAAGATGAAATTTAGAAGGGCTTATTTGATTTTTCGCAGAAGTGAGTTTATATTTTCACTGTCGTTTTGGGTTGTTAGCATAAAATTATACTCAACATCCATCAGCTCTTTGGGCTTGTTTGCACTGTTTAACTTATCTAGCATTATTTGTGCATTTTTGATATTGTCTATCATGTAAATGAGTAAAAAAGTATCGTCACTCCAGCGAATTAACATGTCATCTTGTCGAATGACGCTTTTGAAATGTGCTACTGATTCTTTTAGCATATCGGTGTTGTCTTTTATGTTAGAGCAGTGAATCGAAATGGCACTTATGATTTTTTCATTAAAAAGAGCGGCATCTTGATAACTTTGAGCTACCTGTAAAAAATAGTTTTTTGCATAAGCTCCGCTTTTAGCGTCAATATTTGTTTTGTTTTCAATCATAATACGCTTAATCAAAGTTTGCGTAATATCGCAAAACAAGGCAACCACATACTCTTCAATTTTATTAATTTCTACTGAAAAAGCGCGAGGCTCATAGTTTTGTGTCATCATGCTTACAATGCGGTCTATGGGGGCTAGCTCTAAAATCGCATCAAACCAGTTTTGATTATCGTTAATCTTCTCTGCATTGAAATAGTGTGGATGTGGAACAAAATTGTTAACAAAAGGACCAAATTCAGCCTTATACCTCTCAAGTGAAGATACGGAAAAAAACTTTTCAAAAGCACTGTTTATAAAGATAATTTCATTATTTTGAAAAACAGCGATTAAATCTTTTTGAAGGTCTGCTATACCTTGAATAAGGTTCAAGCTAATATTTTCTTTCACGGAGCAACCTTTAATGTTTTATAAGTTCAGCAAATAGAGTTCCATTTTTTATTTTACGCTATTTTTTGATATAATATTAGATTATGTTATGACTAGGCAGAGGCTGTTCAGTGTTCAAATATTATAATTTATCAAAGTTCTTCTCTTACAATAGAGCTACCGTTTTAGTGGCTATTTTTATCTCATTTATTACGGCAGCGATAATTTGGTATGCTGCTAAGGATTATTACTACTACCTTGCAACCGAAAAATTTGAAGCTGCCGTTAATGAAAATTTAAACAGTATTGATAAGCGAATCTCAAAATATGAAGCTGTCCTTAGAGGCGGAATCGGCTTTTTTCATGGGAGTGATTATGTGTCTCGTCAAGAGTGGCATGATTTTATAGAAGCGTTAGATATTAAAAAGAACTATCCCGGCATACAAGGGGTTGGGTTTTCAAAAATGATTCATCTCGGTGAGGTTGCCGAACTTGAGAGTGAGATGAAAAAAGATGGATTTGAGACTTTTTCCATAAAACCTTCAGGAGAGCGTCAAGAGTATAGTGTGATTCTCTATCTCGAACCCATGGATAAGCGTAATATTGAAGCTATCGGGTACGACATGTTTTCAGAACCGACACGCAGAGCAGCAATGGAGACGGCAAGAGATAGTGCCGCTGTGTCGCTATCAAAAAAGGTTACGCTTGTTCAAGAGATAGACTCTCATAAACAGTCAGGCATTTTGATGTATCTGCCTCTTTATAAAAAAGGTTCAAAAATAGATACGATTGAAGAGAGACGCAAAGCTTTGATTGGATTTGTTTACAGTCCGTTTCGCATGAATGATTTTATGAATAATATCGTTTTAGAGAGATCAATACTAAGTTTTGAGGTTTATGACGACCAAAATATATCCGATAAGCATCTCTTGTACAGATCTTTTGAAGCCTCTTCGTATGTTCCGAAACACCATGCTATAAAAACATTAAATGTAAATAATCAAATATGGTATATCCATTTTTACAGTACGAAAGAGTTTGACAACTCTACGGATACGCTCTACCCTTTAGTAATGACTACGGTGGGATTGTTTGTTCAGTTATTTTTACTATTTATTATTTTTTTGCTTTTTAAGAGCAGAGATCTGCTCAAAGCTCAGACAAAAGAGCTGCAAAAACTGTCTCAAGCGGTAGAACAGAGTCCTAGTACTATAGTTATTACTGATTTGGAAGGAAATATCGAGTATGCCAATGAAGCGTTTAGTAAAACCACAGGCTATTTGGGAGAAGAAGCAATCGGTAGAAATCCTCGTTTTCTGCAGTCCGGCAAAACAGACTCAGAAGTGTATAACGACATGTGGGAATCTTTAAAAGCAGGAAAAATCTGGCATGGAGAGTTTATCAACTTAACTAAAGAGGGTGTTGAGTATATAGAGAGCGTAAAGATATCGCCGATTTTTCAAGATGACGGAACAGTCTCAAATTATATGGCTATAAAAGAGGATATTACAGATAAAAAACATTCAGAAGAACGCATATACTATCTTGCAAATTTTGACTCTCTTACTGGACTTCCAAATAGAGTGCAGCTTGAAGAGCGAATCAATTATGCAATAGGCACGGCAAAAAGAAATAACGGCTGTTTCAGTGTTATGTTTTTAGATCTTGATTATTTTAAAGAGATTAACGATACGCTCGGACATGATGCAGGAGATAGCTTGCTGATTGAACTGGGTGCTCGTTTTAAATCTGTTTTGAGGGAGATTGATATGGTCTCGCGTGTCGGCGGGGATGAATTTATATTTCTTTTTTTAGATACGGATGTGCAAGGCTCTTCTTATATCGCTAAAAAACTTCTCCAAGTTATAGACTCTCCTTTTAAGCTTGGTGACAATGAGCTTTTAGTAACAGCTTCCATTGGTATAGCCATCTACCCTGTAAATGGAGAGGATAAAGAGACTTTGTTTAAAAATGCGGATATAGCAATGTACAGAGCAAAGCAAGAAGGGCGAAATAGATACTGTTTTTATAGCGAGGTATATAGCAGCTAAGAAGATTTCGATGAATCCCAGCTCTCAATTTTGCCATTTATATCGATTAGGGTGAGATAGAGACGCAGATCAAACTCTATCTGATGATAAGAGGGCTGCATATATTGACAAAGGTTATAAAATGCCTTGTTATGCTCTTTTTCTCTAAAGTGAGCTAACTCATGTACCACTATCATCTCTAAAAACTCTTGCGGCACATTTTTAAACATGGAAGAGATAAGAATCTCATTTTTGCTTTTTAGTTTTGCACCTTGAACCCTTGAGATAAAACGGTGCGTTCCCAAAGCATTGTGAATAACATTTATCTTGCCGTCATAAAGAACTTTGCTTAAAGTCGGCGCGTTTTTCATGTGAGAGTTTTTTAGTTCATTCACATAAGTAAAGAGCGCTTTGTCTGTTTTTATCGTATGCGGATTTGGGTATCTGTTTTTGAGGTGCAGAGCTAACTTATCTTGTTTGATAAGCTCTAACACCTGTTTTTTTGTAGCTTCCGAGTAATGTAGCAGATATTTTAAAGAATCCAAACCGAAAATTTCTTCCCTTTGATTTTACCGTTTTTGAGTTTCTCATGAGCCTCATCTACTTTTTTGCTCTCAATTGCTACATAACTCTGTTTGTCGTAAATATCTATCTTTCCGATAGAACTTCCATCAAGTCCTGCCTCGCCGGTAAGTGCTCCTAAAATATCTCCTGCACGGACTTTATCTTTTTTACCGCCTTCAATAACCAGCGTGATATTTTGCGGTTTCATCTCAAAACCGTTTACAACTTTTAGAGCCTCTGCATCTTCAAAAAGACGGCTATCGTTTTTGTACTCATCGGCTTTGTCCGCTTCATACGGACTTATAAGAGTAAATGCCAAACCTTCCATGCCGGCTCTCGCCGTTCTGCCTATGCGGTGAGTGTAGGTCTCTTCGCCGTGAGGCAGGTCGTAGTTGATAACCATGGATAACTCTTTTATGTCAAGCCCGCGTGCCGCAACGTCGGTTGCCACTAACACAGGGCAGCTTTTGTTAGCAAACTGAACTAACACATCGTTTCTCTCATACTGCTCTAAATCGCCGTGAATAGCGAGTGCGTCAATCCTGTTTTTTTGCAAAGTCTCTGCAATCTCCGCAACTTCTGCTTTTGTGTTAGCAAAAATTATGACATTCTCGGGTTTGAAATTACTCAAAATATTTATAACGGTTTTTAGTTTTTGAGAGTTTTGCACCTCATAAAATCGCTCTGTTATTTTGTTTGCAACTTCCGTTGATGTTGTTTTTACATTGATGGCATCTTTTTGGATAGAAGCACTGATGCCCATTATCTCATCTGTGTAAGTAGCGGAGAAGAGAAGCGTTTGTTTCTCTTTTGGAACAAATGCCAAAACCTCGTTTATCTCTTCGCTAAAACCCATATCCAACATTCTGTCCGCTTCATCTAAAACTAACATGTCAACATCTTCAAGAGATAGTGTGGCTTTTTTGAGGTGTTTTAAAATCCTACCCGGTGTTCCGACAATGATGTGCGCACCATGACGAAGCGAGCCGAGTTGCGGACCAAAAGCAGTTCCGCCGCAAAGAGTTAAAATCTTTATGTTGTGTGAAAATCTAGCAAGCATGCGAAGCTCTTTTGCCACCTGATCTGCTAGTTCACGAGTCGGGCAGAGTATGAGCGACTGGACTCTAAACTTTTTGACTTGAAGTTTATGAAGCAGACCTATGCCAAATGCGGCTGTTTTGCCGCTTCCTGTTTTTGCCTGAGCTATTACGTCTCTGCCATCAAGTATAAACGGCAAGCTTTCAGCTTGAATCGGCGTCATCTCTTTATAGCCTATTTCATTTAGGTTATGAAGCATCTCTTTGGTAAGAGGAAGGTTTGAAAAGTCTTTATTATTCATTAGTATATCTCCTTTACTCGTCCGACTTCACGGCTCATAAGACGAACTTTAATGCCGTGAGGATGGGTTGCAGATGAGGTTAAAATGTCGCGGACTACGCCATGTGTAAGCCGTCCGCTTGATTGGTCTTCTTTGAGTACAATCGCCACATTCATACCGCTTTTTATATTTGCTCTTTTTGTGCCACCCATCTTTTGTCCTCTAAATCATATATGCAATTATAGCTATGGCTCTCTTAATGCCCACCCATTCTAATGAGGACATCCAAAACGATAAATGTGATATAATTGTATGACATGTAATACAAAGGAGACAGAATGCTTTCAATACGACTTGAAAATAGCATGGAAGCACAGCTAGAAGCACTTGCAAAAGCTACAAAACGACCAAAGAGTTTTTTTGTCAAAGAGGCTCTGAAAAACTATCTTGATGATATGCAAGAGTATTATGAAGCGCAGAAACGCTCAAATGCAGAGGATAGAAATCTTATAACTCTTGAGGAGTTGGAGAGAGCACTTGAGTTATAAACTCTTGATTGATGACAAAGTCATCAAAGATTTGAAACAAATCGATAAGTTCTGGCAAAAGAAAATTATAGAAGTCATGAAGACGAAGCTTGTAGAAAATCCGCATCTTGGAAAGCCTCTTGTAGGCAACCTATCTGCTTATTATCGTTTACGAGTTGCCGATTATAGAATTGTTTATGAAATTAATGAGGGTGAAGTGGTTGTAATAGTCATTAAAATTGGGCATCGTAAAGATATTTATAAGTAGTATTTTAGAGACTCAATTTATATAGGGGTAATTTTAACATCATAATAAGATATTGAGCCATATTGGCAGAATTAAATGCATCTTGGCAATTCCTTGTAAATGCTTCTTTTTTATCTTCAAATTGGTCATAAAATTTCAAATATGCCTCACAACCAAAATCACATAAATGCATTAAGTTTTCAGGGACAATTGAGTAGTTCATGATTTTTTCGTCTTGTAAAAAAGAGTGCCAAATATTAGCGATTCCATATGTAGATATATGAAAAGTATGTTTTGTACATTCCAATTGCCTAATAAGATCTTCTTTTGTTTTTATATTTGCCATTTCTTTAATCCAACATTTAATTTCGATAATAGCACTATAGCATTAAAATATTTTTTTCTCGTTCCACCCTTTTTTGAGGTGGAATGCATACTAAAGTAAAAGCTCCATATAAACCAAAATCAATGCCCACCCATCACTTTTTGAATCTCTTGGGGTTTGTCATGGATACCAAAACGGTCAATTATGGTTTGAGTTGCTTCGTTTTGTCCTATGACATCAACATTTTTGCCTATATTGCGAAGTTTTATTACAGCTTTATCAAGTGCGTAAACTGCCGTAATATCCCAAAAGTGGGCATGTGTTACATCGATGATAACATTTTGCACGCTCTCTTTGAAGTCAAACTCATCGCTAAATCTATCTGCGGAGTTAAAGAAAATCTGACCGAAAAATTTATAGACTCGCGTGCTGCTAGAGAAATCAAGTGATTTTTCACAATACATAAAATGGCTTATTTTGTTTGCAAAGAAAAGAGATGCAAGCAAGACGCCGCTTAGTACGCCCAGTGCCAGATTGTGCGTTATGACGACTACTGCGGTTGTAACTATCATGACGATGTTTGTCGAGAGAGGCAGAGTTTTAAGCCCTTTAACCGATGGCCAGTTAAATGTTCCTATAGAGACCATAATCATAACAGAAACAAGTGCCGCCATCGGAATTATTTTAATCAAATCCGACATAAAAACTACCATGATAAGAAGCAACACCCCTGCGATGAGCGTTGAGAGACGACCACGACCGCCTGATTTTACATTGATGACCGATTGACCTATCATGGCACATCCTGCCATTCCGCCAATACATCCTGAAGCGATATTGGCGATTCCTTGACCTTTGGCTTCACGGTTTTTATCGCTGTCGGTATCCGTCATGTCATCAATAATCGTTGCAGTCATAAACGACTCAAGCAACCCGACTGCCGCTAATGCAGCGGAGTATGGAAAAATTATCGCAAGCGTTTCAAAATTTAGCGGTACTTGTGGCCACAAAAAGATTGGCAGAGTATCGGGCATAGAACCCATGTCGCCGACCGTGCGGACATCTATGCCCATTGCCGTAACGACGACGGTTAAAAATATAATCGTCACAAGCGGAGATGGAATAAGTTTCCCGATAGCAGGGATATAAGGAAAAAGATAGATAATCCCCAAACCTGCGGCAGTTAGAGCGTAGACATGCCAAGAAACATTTGTCAGTTCAGGCAGCTGCGCCATAAAAATCAAAATAGCCAGTGCATTTACAAACCCGACAACAACCGTCCGAGAGACAAAACTCATAAGAACGCCGAGCTTCAAATAACCCGCTAAAATCTGCAACATTCCCGTAAGAATAGTTGCAGCGAGAAGATACTCCAGTCCATGCTCTTTAACAAGCGTTACCATAAGAAGCGCCATAGCTCCCGTAGCTGCCGATATCATTCCTGAGCGACCGCCGACAAATGCGATAACGGTAGCAATACAAAATGAGGCATAAAGCCCGACTTTTGGATCTACTCCTGCAATGATAGAAAAGGCGATTGCTTCAGGAATAAGTGCGAGTGCAACGACGATTCCGGCGAGAATATCGCCTCTGATATTGCCGAACCACTCCTCTTTTGTAGACATCAATAACATAAAATCTCCTAATTTGCGGATTGTACTTTAATAATACTTTAAGGTTGCTTTGTGAATATATCGCTTTTTAATGGCATTTATTAGCTGAGTTTGTATAAAATACATTAAAAATTTGCAAAAAAAGGAGATTTTATGGAAGAAACGGTTGAAGATTTAGAAGAAGAACTGCAAAAAGCACTTGCCCAGATAGACACTATTGCGGCAAAAGTTCAAAGAAAAGAGCTTGATACTTTTGAGGGTTTTATGGAGAGTGAAAAGTATAAAAACAGAGTCGTCGAGATAGGGTATAAACTTAAAGAGCTGGGTGTAGATATAACAACTATTTCGGATTATAATTAACGAACCTCTTTTTTACTTACCTTGTAAATAAAGCTAAAAACCTCCGCAACGGCTTTATAAAGCGCTTCGGGAACTTCTTTGTCAAGTTCCACTTTTGATAGAAGCTCTATAAGATCTTCATCTTTTCTTATGGGGAGGTTGTGAAGTTCCGCTATCTTGATGATATTTTCAGCAGTCTGCCCCTCTCCCTTGGCAACAACTCTAGGCGCTCTCTCTTTGGTAGCGTCGTATCTTAGAGCGGCGGCTTTTTTCATGCTTTTACCTCAAATCCCAGTTGAATATCGTTGCTTTGGTTATCATAGGGAGAACTTTTTTTGACCGCTTCAAAGAGTCGTATTTCTCTTGGAGTTATTTGAGACTCGATGAGAGCCGAACGAAGAAGATGGATGTTCTCTTTTATAATCTCTTTAAAATCATTGTTGTTTGAGTATATGTGAATATTTATCTGGTTTTTCTCATAAAGAGTAAGTTTTAGTTTAAGCTCTCCGTACTCTTTTAGCTTGAGATCTATGTCGCAGTAGAACTTATCATCTTTATCTTTTTTAAGATTTATATTTCCCTCTTCAAGTCCATCCCATGAAAAAGGGAGATAGAGCGATGAGGAGTTAGAGAGATGCGAGGTAAGCTGATAGTAGTCGATTTGCAGCAGAAGTTTATCTACATGTTTTGAGATTTCAGCTTGATTTGGGTGGGATGATTTGCTTATCTCATCGCCTGCTTGGAGCAGAAGAGCTTTTAAATCTTTTGATAATATCTCTCTTACATTCTCTTGTACGAAAAGTTTTTGAGGCTCTTTAAAAGTGTCTAACTTAGAGCCGATTGTCGCCGTCTCTTTTGAAAAGAGGGAATCCGACTTCTCAATCACTGCTTTTGCACTTTCGATAACCGCACTAATGCTCTGAGGGATTTTTTTTGCATTTAGTTCATCAAGTGTTGAGCCCTTTAGCGACTCTATAATTTTTCCTAGCGTATCAAGCAGCCCTTTTACTTCAGGTTTTGAACTTTGCATAAGCTGAGAGTTAAGCTGAGCAAGTGTATCTTGAAGCAGAGGGAGTTTAAAATTCTCGTATGTTAAAAGCTTTGGAGTTATAAGATGCTCTAGCTTTGAGAGTTGTATCTCAAAACCTTTGGAGTTTACGACATCACCTCTGCCAAGAGTTTCTCTAAGTTTCAAAACAATTGACTCAACACCTTTTGAGAGCTGTTTTAGAGCAGAAGCATCATCTTTTGGAGTTTGCGGAAGTGAATTATTTGAAGCCTCTTTAAGTGTCGGAGTCGCAAGCAGCTCTTTAATCTTCTCACTCAGCATTTTTGCAACGGGAAAATCGCTTTTTGCGAGACTTTTCTCAAGACCTTGAAGAAGAGTTTTTAACTCAAGTTGAGGGTTTTGCACATTTTTTAGTTTGGACTCTAAAAAGACACCTGAGTTTTCAAATTTTTCCATCAAAATCGGCTCGCTTATATCTTTCATCTCTAGGAGAAAGTTTTTAAGTGTCGTCTCTATCGGAAGGGGATTTTTTTCAGATTTTAGAGTGCTAAGCAAATCTTTTATAGTGCCTGAAATATTGCCAAGTTCTTTTAATGTCGGATTGTTTTTTGCAAGATCTAAAAGAGTTTTGTCAGATGCAGAATTTTGCGAACTCTCTTTAAGAAGTGAATTCATGATAGACCCCAAATCTTTATCTTTTGATAAGGTCTCAAGCTCTTTTGGAGTCGCCTGTTGCAAAATCGTCGCCAAAGCCCTGTTTTTGTTAGGAACAATGATATCAAGCTGTTTGTTAAGCGATAAATTAATCATGCTTAAAGTATAGCATTTATCGATAAAAATAGATCTATTTGGATTAATTTTTTTAGATAGAAACGCATATATTAAAAACTGCCTTTACAGATTTTAATAGCTAAAATGCTATACTCTATCACTTAAAAATTTGCCACAGAAATATAAAAATATTATTATTTTGCTAATACAAATTATTAAATAAAGCATCATTAGGAAAGAGCTATGATAAAAGAAAACAAAATAGAACAAGACTTTATCGAGAAATTACAAGATTTAAAATATATTTATCGCCCTGATATTAGGGACAAAGAATCATTAGACCAAAATTTTCGTCAAAAATTTCAAGAACTAAATCATGTAAATTTAAGTGATGCCGAATTTGCCAGACTTCTGGACTCCATCATAACCGGCGATGTTTATGGCTCTGCGAAAATCCTAAGAGAAAAAAATAGTTTCGTCCGAGATGACGGAACCCCACTTTACTATACACTTGTAAATATCAAAGATTGGTGCAAAAATAGTTTTGAAGTGATAAATCAACTTCGTATGAGTACCGATAATTCTCATCATCGTTATGATGTCATTTTACTTATAAATGGCGTTCCAGTTGTCCAAGTAGAGCTTAAAACTTTAGAGATTAGTCCAAGACGAGCAATGCAACAAATCGTGGACTATAAAAATGATATTGGCAATGGTTACACAAAAACACTGCTCTCTTTTATTCAGCTTTTTATAGTGAGCAATCAATCTAATACATGGTATTTTGCCAACAATAACAGCCGTCATTTTACTTTTGATGCTGATGAGAGATTTTTACCTATTTACAAATTTGCCGATCGTGATAACAACAAAATCACTCAGTTAAATTCTTTTAGTGAACATTTTTTAAGTAAATGTGTTTTAGGCGAAATGATAAGCCGTTATATGGTTTTGGTGGCAACCGAGCAAAAACTTTTAATGATGCGACCGTATCAAATGTATGCAGTAAAAGCCATAGTAGAGTGCATCCATCAAAATTGTGGCAATGGTTATATTTGGCACACTACTGGAAGTGGTAAAACTCTTACATCATTTAAAGCTTCCACACTGCTAAAAGATAATCCCGACATAGAAAAGTGCCTTTTTGTAGTGGATAGAAAAGACCTCGATAGACAAACAAGAGAAGAATTTAACCGTTTTCAAGAAAATTGCGTGGAAGAAAACACAAACACCGACACACTTGTAAAAAGGCTACTCTCAACTGATTATGCTGATAAAGTTATAGTAACTACTATCCAAAAACTCGGACTTGCCCTTGATGATAACAATGCAAAAAATTATAAAGAAAAGCTAAAACCATTAAGCGATAAAAGAGTAGTTTTTATCTTTGATGAGTGCCACCGTTCGCAATTTGGAGAGAACCACAAAGCCATAAAAGGCTTTTTTCCAAATGCCCAGCTTTTTGGTTTTACAGGCACTCCGATATTTGAACAAAATGCAACTTATAAGCAAATAGATGAAGATGAGGCAAGTTTCAAAACAACGCTAGATATATTTCAAAGGGAACTCCACTCATACACTATCACAAATGCCATAGATGATGAAAATGTTTTGAGATTTCATATTGACTACTACAAACCTGATGCAAAAGTAAAAACAGGCGACAACATTACCAAAAAAGCAGTAGTTGAAGCGATACTTGACAAACATGACTCAGCAACAGCAAATCGCAAGTTTAATGCCGTATTTGCGACAGCATCAATCAATGAAGCGATAGAGTATCAAGCACTTTTTAAAACTATTCAAATTCAAAGAAAAGAGTCAAATGAAGAGTATAAATCTTTAAATATTGCTTGTGTATTTTCTCCACCAGCTGAGGGAAACAAAGACATCAAACAACTTCAAGAGGATTTGACCCAAGAAAAAGAAGATAATGAAGTAAATCCAAATGAGAAAAAAGAGGCTTTAAAAGCAATACTGCAAGATTACAACAACCAATTTGGCACAAACCACAATCTAGCAAACTTTGACCTCTACTATCAAGATATACAAAAACGCATCAAAGATCATAAATACCCAAATAAAGATTATCCGCATAAAAATAAAATCGATATTGTCATAGTCGTAGATATGCTTTTAACAGGCTTTGATTCACAATATTTAAATACCCTCTATGTAGATAAAAACCTAAAATATCATGGACTTATACAAGCCTTTTCAAGAACCAACAGAATCCTAAATGACACAAAACCTTATGGAAATATACTAGATTTTAGAGGACAACAAGATGCGGTAAATGAAGCAATCGCACTTTTTTCAGGTAAATCTACCAAACCAGCCAAAGAAGTATGGCTTGTGGATTCTGCCCCAGTTGTGATAGACAACTTACACAATGCCGTTGTTGCCCTTGATAAATTTATGACTTCACAAGGATTAGAAAACAAGCCCGAAGAGGTATCAAACCTTAAAGGCGATGAAGCAAGAGGTCAATTTATCAACCTTTTTAAAGAAGTACAAAGACTAAAAACTCAGCTAGACCAATACACAGATTTGAGTGATGAAAACAGAGAAACCATCGAGCAAATCATCCCACAAGATACTCTTAGATCATTTAAGGGAATGTATCTTGAAACAGCTACAAGACTAAGAGAAAAACAAGGTAAAAACACTGAATCATCAATAGACCAGCTTGATTTTGAATTTGTCCTTTTTGCTCATGCGTTGGTGGACTATGATTTTATCATGGGACTTATCGCACGATACACCCAAACAACTAAAAAACAGAAGATGACAAAAGAGGAGCTTTTAGGCATCATCGAGAGTGATGCGAAGTTCGTCGATGAAAAAGAGGACATTAGAGCTTACATAAACACTCTTGAAATAGGTTCAGGACTAAATGAAGAAGATATAAAAAATGGATTTAAAGAGTTTAAGACAAAACTAACAGACGCCAGACTTGAGACAATAGCGACCAAACACGGTATAGATAAAAAAGCATTTCACGATTTTATAGAGCTTATTATGAGCAGAATGATTTTTGATGGGGAGTATTTGAGTGATTTACTTGCAGCACAAGAGCTTGGATGGAAAGCAAGAGCAAAAAAAGAGTTAGAACTGATGGAAGATTTGATACCACTACTTAAAAAACTAGCAGGAGAGCAAGAGATATCGGGGCTTAGTGCTTATGAGTGAGAATATGAAAAATAGTCCAAAGCTTAGATTTCCTGAGTTTGTAAATGATAAAGAGTGGGAAGAGAAAACACTTGGAAAATGCTTGTTAAAACATCCAGACTATGGAGTAAATGCAGCAGCGGTACCATTTTCAAAAAACTTGCCAACATATTTGCGAATTACAGATATTTCTGTGGATGGATATTATCTGAATAATGAAAAAGTTTCTGTAAATATTGATGCAACAAGTGACAATTATTTAGAAGAAGGGGATATCGTTCTTGCTCGAACAGGTGCAAGTGTTGGGAAATCTTACAAATACAGAAAAGAAGATGGTGCTTTAGTTTTTGCTGGATTTTTAATCCGTGTAAAACCTGATAAAACCAAATTAAACTCGGATTTACTTTTTCATTTTCTTTCAACTGAGAAATATTGGAAATGGGTAAATGTTGTTTCAGCTCGCAGTGGACAACCAGGAATCAATGGAAATGAGTATGCAAATTTACCTATTCCAATCCCATCAACATTAAACGAACAACAAAAAATCGCCGATTGTTTAAGTTCGGTTGATTATCTTATCTCTGCACAAAGCCAAAAAGTAGAACTTCTAAAAGAGCATAAAAAAGCCCTCATGCAACAACTCTTCCCACAAGACGGAGAAGAAGTACCAAAGTTGCGATTTCCTGAGTTTAAAAATGCCCCTAAGTGGGAAGAAAAATTTATAGAAGACTTTTTTGCTGTTGGCTCAAGTAAACGAGTATTACAAGAAGAATGGACTAGCCAAGGAGTTCCTTTTTACCGCACAAGAGAATTAGTTTCATTAAGCAAGAACGAACCATTTGGAAGTGAAATTTTTATTTCTGAAGAGCTTTTTTTAGAATTATCAAAAAAATATGGAATTCCATCAGCAGGTGACTTTTTGGTGAGTGGTGTTGGTACTCTTGGAATATGCTATCAAGTTCAAAACAATGATAAATTTTATTTTAAAGATGGCAATGTAATTTGGTTTAAGCTTGTACAAAAACTAAATTCTAATTATTTTAAATACTGTTTTCAATCTGATCATATTCAAAATCAAATTTTTGCTCAATCTTCGGCATCAACAGTTGGAACTTATACAATACAAAATGCAAAGAAAACTAAATTTTGGTATCCGCCTACTTTTCAAGAACAACAAAAAATTGCCGATTGTTTAATCTCGGTTGATGAACAAATCACTTCTCAAAACCAAAAACTCCAAACCCTCAAAGAGCATAAAAAAGCACTTATGCAACAGCTTTTTCCATCAAAAGAAGCTCAGTGATGAATAACACATACAGAGCTGAGATATGAGTAATAGAAAATATTCTGAGTGGTTACGCATAGATTTACATATTCACACAAACAAAAGTAAAGAAACAAAAAATGGAGATTACAAAGGTAATTTTGATGTTACTACTTTAAAATCAAAGCTTAAAGAAAATCAAGTTGCAATATTTTCTCTCACAGACCATAATATAATTAATATAGAAGCATATGAAGAATATTACAATAGTTATACAGATAATGATCCATTGTTGATTGTTGGAGTTGAATTAGATATTGAAGGCAGTACTGGGAAAACTTATCATTCGTTGTTGATTTTTAACTATTTAGATATAGATAAAGCAAAATATGTTTCACAAAAATTGGAGGATAAATATAAAGATAAGGGAATAGCAAATCCTTTTGATAGAAAATTAACATTTGATGACATTATTGAACTATTTAAAAAAGATGAATTCTTTTTTATACCACATGCAAAAAAAGGCGGACATCAAAATATTGTTGATGCAGAACTTACAAATATTCAAGATACACAAAGAATGATTTTATTAATGCAGAGTGCATTGGAAAAAGTTACAGCACAAGAGATGAAAGAAGCATATCAAAAAGGATTTGATGCACTTCAAAATGATGAGTTTAAAGATAAAAGAGATATTGCCTATATTAATTTTTCAGATAATCATTGTATTGAACAGTATCCTTGTAGGCATATGGGGGAAAAAGGAAATCACGAATTTGACTATATCAAGGGGAATAAAAGCTATGAAACAATTAGATTAGCATTTATCGATCCGCAATCAAGGATAAAATCACAAATCGAATATGATAGTCTCAACAAAATGCTTAATACGATAGATAATCTAAAAATTGCTTCACACGATTATTTCACTCAAAACGAACTTATTTTTAGTCCACATCTGAATGTTATCATTGGTGGTCGTTCTAGCGGAAAAAGTTTATTGATGAATTTGATAGGTGGAAAAATTGATAGTCTTACTATTCAAAAAAATAACTATGATAAATTTCATGGGGAGCATATTTCAATAAAAGCAAAAAGAGATGATGGCTACAAACAACAAACAGCAATAGATAAGCCAATTTATATCAATCAAGGCGATATTGTTGATTATTTTGAAAAGAATAGCCTAAAAGAATTGGCTGAAAAATCAAATCAAATACCTGCTTATGATGAAGCTAAAAGCAAATTTGTAACACACAAAAATGAACTGCAATCAATACTTCAAGTAATGATAGACAAATATAAAGACATTCAAGAAAATGATGTTAAGAAATTTGAATTGCATAAAAAAACTATTGATAGTATTCATAGCCTTAGCTACACTATTAACTTAAATATAGAAAACCTCAAAAATACAAACGAGAACATCATATCAGAATTAAGTAAGGCTAAAGAGCTAATAGATTCGTTAATTGAAAATTTAGTGACATTGAATAGTGATCAACATCTTAAAATGAATGAGATTGAAAGACCTATCATTGAAGCGTTTCAAAGCTTAATTGATGAAAAACTTACTCATATAAAAACTAAACAAAAAAATAAAAATAGAATAGATAACTTTTTGTCACAAGTAGAAAAAATTATTGAAAATGCCAACTCTACTTTAAGCGAAGAATCACAGCAAAAAACTATTGCAAAGAGTAGTATTAAATCTCTTCATGATAATGCAAAAGAACATTTTGCAAAATATGCTAGATTAAAAAAAGCTACTAAAACGATTGAATCATTCGATTGCTCAAAAAAGGAAACTATAGAAATTGATGAAAATGTAACATTGGTATTAGAGGTTGAAAAAAATGAAGATTTGAAATTAATTGAAACGATTCTTGAAGCAATAAAAACTCCAATTACGACGAGTAGCATTTACATAAATTTAATTAAATTATTAAAGAATGAATTGCAAATTAAAATATATAGTGGTAATAAAAGCGATGAATTTTTTAAAAAAATAAACTCTGTATTATTACCATTATTTACTTCAATCGAAAAGCCAAAAGATTATTTGGCTTATAAAGATGATGAAACATCAAAATCTAAAAGTCCAGGATTCAACTCTGAAAAATATCTTGGTATTTTGCTGAAAAATGCAAAAAACAAGATTATCTTTATCGACCAACCAGAAGATAATCTTGGGAACAGATTCATATCTGATGAGTTGGTTTCAACTATAAGGGATATAAAATTTAAAAACCAGATATTTCTTGTAACACATAATCCATCTATTGTTGTTTATGGTGATGCTGAAAATATAATTATTGCCGAAAATTCAGAAAATAAAATAAGTTACAAGCAGATAGTTTTAGAAGATGTTGCATCTCAAAAAGAGATATGTGGTATTCTTGATGGCGGTGAATATATATTTGACAATCGTGCAAAAAAATATAATATTCAAAGAATTTTAAAAGAAAATAGTTTACAAGGAAAATAAAATGGATGAATTAAATTGTAGTGCAAAACTAGATAGCGAAGAAAATACAATTACAATTAATGGTCTTACAGATGAGTTGAGTCTCGATATGGGTAGAGATATAGATTTTACTGCTTTGATTCAAGAATTAACTAAAAAAATAGATGAAGAAAAAACTATTGTTTTAACCGTTGAAGATGAAGAAAGCATAACTGATTCTAAGCACAAACTAATTATTGGGACATTAAAGAAAATTTTTGATTCTTATAATGAAAGTTTGAAAGATATTGAAGTAGTTAGTGATGATAATAATGAAGATGAAATACTATTTTAAACAATGAAAACAGGCAACTCTAAACGAAAACCCCAATTATATCCACCAACACCATCGGAACAAAGGAGCTTGACCAATGAATGAAAATAACATAATCATCTACAACACCACAGATGGTAAAGCATCTGTATCACTTCTTGCCAAAGACGGCACAGCGTGGATGAGTCAAGCCCAGATAGCCGAACTTTTTGCCACTTCTATTCCAAATATCAGCATGCACATATCAAACATATTTGAAGAGGGAGAGTTAGTACAAAATTCAGTTGTTAAGGATTACTTAACAACTGCCCGTGACGCCAAAAACTACTCCGTCGCCCATTATTCGTTAGAGATGATTTTAGCCATTGGTTTTAGAGTGCGAAGCAAAAGAGGGACACAGTTCCGCCAATGGGCAAATAAAAACCTAAGCGAGTACATGATAAAAGGTTTTGTGATGGATGATGAAAGACTCAAAAATCCTGACGGTAAGCCTGATTATTTTGATGACCTTTTGGCTCGTATCAGAGATATACGAGCATCAGAAAAACGATTTTATCAAAAGGTACGAGACCTTTTCATGCTGAGTAGTGATTATGATGCAAGTGATAAAGCAACTCAACTTTTTTATGCTCAAACCCAAAACAAACTTCTATTTGCCATTACAGGACAAACTGCCGCCGAGATTATCACAAGCCGTGCTGATGCCACAACCCCAAATATGGCACTTACAAGTTTTCAAGGTTCAAAAGTAAGAAAACAAGATATATATACATCTAAAAATTATTTAACCGAAGATGAGCTTGATAGTTTAAATCGTTTTGTTGTTGTATTTTTAGAAACTGCAGAATTAAGAGCTAAAAATCGTCAAGATATTACAATGGATTTTTGGAGAGAAAATATCGACCGTATTATTGAGTTTAACGATAAAAAATTACTCAAAGGGCATGGAAGTATTAGCCACAATCAAATGGAAAAAATGGTTGAAAAAGTTTATGCAACTTTTGATGAAAAGCGAAAAAAACAAGAAGCTATCGAAGCAGATCATCAAGACATGGAAGAACTAAAACAGATTGAAGAGAAGGTTAAAAAAAGATTATGAGCGAAAAAGAACTAAGACAACTAGGCGCAACACTTTGGGAAATAGCAAATGATTTAAGAGGGGCAATGAATGCCGATGATTTTAGAGATTATATGCTCTCATTTATCTTTTTGCGATACCTCTCAGACAACTATGAAAATGCAGTGAAAAAAGAGCTAGGGAGTGACTATCCTGATAATTTAGGTCTTTGGTACGATGCGAACAAAGAAGACATAGTAGAGTTTGAAAAACAGATGAGAAGAAAAGTGCATTATGTGGTTAAGCCTGAATTTTTATGGAGTGCCATAGCAGAGATGGCTCGTACTCAAAACGGTGAGCTATTGCACACATTGCAAGATGGGTTTAAATATATAGAAAATGAATCTTTTGAGAGTAGTTTTTTAGGACTATTTTCGGAGATAAATCTTGACTCTGAAAAATTAGGAAAAAATTACACCGCAAGAAATGAAATGCTTTGTAAAATCATCCAAAAGATAGCAGAAGGTATCGCTAAGTTTTCAACCAATACAGATATTTTGGGCGATGCTTATGAGTATTTGATTGGTCAATTTGCAGCAGGAAGCGGTAAGAGTGCAGGAGAGTTTTATACCCCTCAACAAATATCAGATATATTGTCTCAAATAGTAACCCTTGATAGTCAAGATCCAAGTAGCGGTAAAAAGAAAAAGTTAGACAAAGTTTTTGACTTTGCTTGTGGTTCTGGTTCACTACTTCTCAATGTAAGAAAACAACTCGGCGCTCACGGTATCGGTAAGATTTACGGGCAAGAAAAAAACATCACCACTTACAACTTAGCCAGAATGAATATGTTGCTTCACGGTATGAAAGATAGTGAAGTAGAGATTCATCATGGCGATTCGCTCACCAATGATTGGGAAATGCTTAGAGAAACAAATCCAGCAAAACAGATGAAATTTGATGCCATAGTGGCAAATCCACCTTTTAGCCTTAGATGGGAACCAAACGAGGCAATGGGAGAGGATTTTAGATTTAAAAACTATGGTTTAGCTCCAAAATCAGCCGCTGATTTTGCTTTTTTACTTCATGGCTTTCATTTTTTAGGCGCAGAAGGGACAATGGCTATCATCTTGCCTCATGGTGTACTTTTTCGTGGTGGAGCAGAAGAGAGAATCAGAACAAAACTTTTAAAAGATGGAAATATCGATACAGTCATAGGACTGCCATCAAATCTGTTTTTTTCAACAGGTATTCCTGTGTGTATTCTGGTGCTCAAAAAATGCAAAAAAAGTGATGATGTACTTTTTATCAATGCAAGTTCAAGTGAGAATTTTGAAAAGGGGAAGCGACAAAATAAGCTACTCCCTGAAAATATCCAAAAAATAGTTGAAACTTATCAGTTTAGAAAAGAAGAGGATAGATATAGCCGTCGTGTTTCAATGGAAGAGATAGAAAAAAATGAATTTAATCTCAATATTTCAAGATATATCAGCACCTCTACTGCTGATAAAGAGATAGACTTACAAGAGGTACATAAAAATCTTGTAGAGATAGAAAAAGATATAAGCAAATATACTAAAGAGCATAATGAATTTTTAAAAGAACTCGGGTTATCCCTTTTACCTTTAGCTAGTAAATAGACGAAAACAACGCTGCGAGTGTTACCGATTTGTTACTCTATTTGATTTATTGTTACGGATGGGTAAAGAATTTTAACGCTTTTGGTTCTGTTCTTTACTACACAAAATAAGGAGCATACCATGACTGTAAGTTCTAATTATAGTGCTTATACATCATACAATTCGGCTGCGACCTCTTCAACTGCACAAAAATCAAAACCCGATTTTGAAACAATTGCTGCAGAGGTAATGAGTTCGTTAGATAGTGACGGAAGCGGAAGTATCGATTCTACTGAATTTGCGTCCGCTTTGCAATCAGATTCTAGTGCAGATATTTTTGCACGTATCGATACCGACAGCGACGGCTCAATGAGCAGTGAAGAGTTTATGGCGGCGCTTGAAGCATCTAAGCCTGAACATCCCGGGGGAGCTAAAGAGATGGGTTCAATGCCGCCTCCGCCTCCGCCGCCATCAGGAGGAGGAAATGAGTCAGAGAGTGATTCACAGAGCCAAACTTACTCTGCATTAGATACTAACCAAGATGGAACAGTCTCTCTTGAAGAGTTGCTCTCAGGAGCACAGGAGAAGTCTGCGGACTCTAGCAGCACATCTTCGGAAGATAAATTTTCTAAGTTGAAAACTGCTATGCTTGAGAGTATTCTCTCCTACTATAGTTCAAATTCAAGTTCATCTTCAAACAGCACTTCCGCACTCAACTTAAGTGCATAAGACTACATGCCCATTTTGGGCATGTTACTTTTTATTTACTCCTAAACCGATAGAATTCTCGACATGTTGAAACTACTGATGATAGAAGATGATAAAGAGTTGGCACAATTGTTACAAAAGCGTCTGCTCAAAGATGCACTTGAGGTGACGATAGCCTTAACGCCGCTTGAGGGTTTAGAGCTTTTTCAAAATCAAAAGTTTGATTTGTTGATTCTTGACCTCTCGCTGCCTCAGATGGACGGACTTACAATCTGCCGTCTTATCCGCAAAGAGAGTTCTATTCCCATTATTATCTCTTCGGCACGCTCAAGCATAGAGGATAAAAAGACGGCATTTGATTATGGGGCGGATGATTATCTTCCAAAACCGTATAATCCAGATGAGCTGATATTTCGCATTGATGCGATTATGAGACGTACTAACCCTGAAATCTCTAAAACAAATGCGCCTTTTGATATAGACGAGGGCGGACATGAGATTATGAAAAACTCGTTGCCTCTGCGTATAACCCCTGCCGAGTACGAGATACTCTCCTATATGATTCAAAAAGCAAGAACGGTTATCTCTCGTGAAGAACTCTTAATGAATATCGGCTCTATAAAGTATGAAAGTTCTCTAAAAAGCATAGATGTGATTATGGGTAGAATCCGCCAAAAGATAGGTGATGACCCAAAAAATCCCCGATACATTCTCTCTGTACGAGGTATAGGATATAAATTTGTCAATCAATAAACACTCTGTGCTTACCATCATAAGCCTCTTTTTTCTTTTCATCTTTACTCTTATAAATGCCCTTTTTTGGGTTGCTCTACAGTACACTCAAAAGCGTCATGAAGAAGAGCAACTAAGACGATTTTTTCTCGCCGAGAGGGTTATACATGAGAGAGATGAGACGACTTTGAAACATCTTATGATACGACCATCTTTGATACCGTCTGCAACTTTGCTTGAAAAAGGGGAGGTAATTATCGAACTCCCTTTTGCAAAAATGCTAGAGTATGAGGGAAAAACTTTTTTTATACACCTTCCGCCGCCAAAACCGCCTTTTGGTTTTAAAGAGCCTCATCCTGATTTTATGCCGCCGCCTAGCTTTAGAGATATAGAAGTGCTTGAAGATGTTTTGGAGCAGGAATCTCTTTTACTTTGGGCGATAGTAGCAGGAATTGATACGCTTATCTTAATATTTTTTGCATATCTGTTTAGAAAACTGCTTCCTCTCTATCGTCTTAAAAATGCCATCCGTCTGTTTAAAGACGGAGATATTTCTTTGGATGCACCCTCAAACGGCAAAGATGAAATCTCCGAAGTTACAAAAGAGTTCAATTTTGTACTGGAAAAAATTGCATCAATGAAAGAAGCTCGAAGCCTCTTTTTACGCAATGTTCTTCATGAGCTTAAAACGCCTATTATGAAAGGGTCTTTAACATGTGAGTCTCTTGAACCAAGCCATGAGCAAGAGAGGCTGGGTAGAATATTTGCTAGAATGAACTATCTTCTTGATGAGTTTGCAAAGATAGAACGCTTCAGCAGCGGAGCATGGAGCTTGAACCGTGTGGAGTACCGTTTTGTCGATATTCTTGATCATGTGTATGATTTACTGCTGTGTGATAGAGATACTTTTACTCTCAAAGGAGAGGAGTCTGGGCTGATAGTTTTGGTTGATTTTGAGCTCTTTGCCATTGCCCTTAAAAATCTGCTGGATAATGCCCTAAAGTACGGCAGAGGAAAACCGACGGTGGTTATATCTGAACATTTTATTGAAATTTGTAGCATCGGCGATGAGATGTCAGAGGCAAAGAGAGATTTTTCAAAGCCATTTAACCGTGCTTATGAAGGTTCATCCACAGGGCTGGGGTTAGGGCTGTATCTTACAAACTCAATAGTACAAAAACATGGCTTTACTCTTAAATACTCTTATCAAGATGAGTCAAATTGTTTTGAGATTTGTTTATAATTTTAAATAAAAGAGGCTATATTACAGTTATGAAAACAGAAACTAAATTTTATTTCACTATGCTTTTGCTCATTGGCACGGTTCTAAATGCACAAGACGTTCAGCTGCTCTCAGATGAGAAACAAAATCTTCTGCATCAACAGCAAAAACAGTATGAAGCAGAGCATGAAAAACTGCGAGACAACTGGATAGCACCACTAAATCTTGGGGCTTCTTATGGGTATGACAAGAGCGCAAACGATACACATGGCGACATGAAAAAAATCTCGGCTTCCATCTCTCAGGATATTTTTCGCTCAGGCGGGATTACATATCAGATAAACTATGCCGATGCAAAAAAGAGAGCAGACGAGATAGGGTTTACTCAGCAGATTGCCGCTTTAAACGAAGAGCTATTTAGTGCACTTCTGAACTACAAAAAAAACCATTATGAGTTGGAGCAAAGCGGCAAAAAACTTGCCAACTACGATATTGAGATTTTTATAAAACGACAGCTTTATGATGCAGGAAAAGTAGATATTACCGAGCTTAACAATGCGCTTATGAGTAAAAGCAGTGAACAGAAAAA
The DNA here is from genome assembly GCA_001829715.1 of Sulfurimonas sp. RIFOXYB12_FULL_35_9. Taxonomy (GTDB): domain Bacteria; phylum Campylobacterota; class Campylobacteria; order Campylobacterales; family Sulfurimonadaceae; genus Sulfurimonas. Next base: position 28,509 of record MICC01000117.1, on the reverse strand, counting down.
TTATATTTCGCTTGAGTATGCCATGGCAAAAGCCAGACTCGATATCTCAAAACTCAGTGATATAGATCCTGATGTTTATCCTCTTTACTCTTTTGAACTAGTTGAGGAGAGAGAGTATCTTCAAAACAGTTTTGACTTGCGTTATGCCCGTGCCCAAAGCCAAACTTATGAGCATCTCTACGGCGTAACAAAGAGTAGCTATCTCCCCTCCATCGCACTAAATGGCTCTCTTGGGTATCAAAATTATGACTCAAAAGAATATTTAGGAGGATATAACGGTGATTTTTACAGTGCCGGAATTTCCATCAATCTTCCACTTTCCTATAACGCTTCTGCCGCTAAAGAGGAGGCAAAAGCACTCTACTTAAAACAAACCGCCGATACACAAGACAAAGAACGCATCATGAGAGCGTCTTACATGCAATCTGTTGAACTTATAAAGAGTTACGGTCGCTATATAGAGATTACCTTAAAAAATCTCTCTCTTTATGATGAGCTTATAAGTGTTATCCAAGCAGGCGTAGCGTCAGGTTATAAGACCGGGTATGATTTGCAAACCCTGAAAAATTCCAAAGCGATTGATGAGTACACCATAAAGATAAATGAGATAAACATACAGCTTGAACTATCAAAACTACATTTTGCCACGGGCGTAAACAAGGAGACAAAATGATTCCATCAACAGAAGCTATACAAAAAACACTCTCACAAGGCTCTAAAAAGTCTTCTAAAAAATATATTTGGATAGCAGTTTTCTTGCTTCTTCTTTTAGGCGGAGGCATATATTATAAATTTTATAGCAAAAAAGATATCGTCTCTTATCAAAGTGCGCTTGTTGAGTTAAAGAACCTCACGACAACCGTATCTGCAACGGGAAATCTTGAACCGACAAACAGCGTTGATGTGGGAATCGAAGTCTCGGGAACTATCCGTGAAGTTTTGGTTGATTTTAACAGCCGTGTAAAAGTCGGACAAATTATGGCAAAACTCGATACTACCCGTCTCGGTTCTTCCGTTGCAAGTTCAAAAGCGGCTCTTACTAGATATAAAGCAAATGTGGCAGAAGCAAAAGCATCTCTGATATATGCCCAGAGCGAGTGGGAGCGAGTGGATAAAATGTACACTTCAACAGGCGGCAACTATCCCTCAAAAAAAGAGTTGGATGAGGCTCTCTCTTTGATGGATAGAGCCAAAGCTCTACATGATGCGGCAGTGGCTCAAATAAAACAGGCATCTGCAGAACTGGCGGCAAATGAAGACAATCTGCATAAAGCTATCGTCGTCTCTCCCATAAACGGCATTGTCTTAGAGCGTAAGGTTGAGCCGGGGCAAACGGTAGCCGCTACTATGCAGACTCCGATTCTTTTTAAAATGGCGGAAGATTTGACAAAAATGCGTGTAATTTTGAGTGTGGATGAAGCTGATATCGGCGAGGTGCAAGAAGGGCAAAAAGTTCAATTTACAGTCGATGCTTATGCCGATAAAAAATTTAGCGGCACAATTACACAAGTTCGCCTAAACTCTGAAATAATCAACGGAGTCGTGACTTATGATGCGGTCGTTGAGGTTGACAACAGCAACTTATTGTTGCGTCCGGGAATGACAGTCTCAGCTTCCATCACTACTGGAGTTTTACAAAATGTGCTTTGCGTACCTAATGCGGCTCTTCGTTTTACACCTCAAGATGGCAAAAAACAGAGCGAAAAAAAGGTGAAAGAGTCTGCACAAACATCATATGTATGGATATTGCAAGAAAATAAACCTCTAAAAGTAGCACTAAAGGGTGGAAAAAGCGACGGTGCATTTACAGTTGTTAGCGAATCGACTTTAAAGGTCGGCGATAGCGTGATTATCGGAATAAACAAACCATGACGCAAGAGATGAAGAGGTCTGTTATCGAACTCCATGAAGTCGTTAAATCCTACGGAGAGAAAGAGGCTGCAACCTATGCTCTAAGAGGCGTAAATCTAAAGATTACACAAGGGGAGTTTGTAGCGATTATGGGTCCAAGCGGTTCGGGAAAATCCACCGCCATGAATATTATCGGCTGTCTTGATACTCTTAGCAGCGGTAGCTATCTCTTCGGTGGAGTCGATGTGGGAAATCTTTCGCTTGATGAACGTACGCTTCTTCGTCGCAACTACATCGGTTTTATTTTTCAGGGATTCAATCTGCTGGGTAAAACGACTGCAATTGAAAATGTCGAACTGCCTCTTCTTTACCGAGGATTTCCTGCCCACAAAAGACATGAAATGGCGATGGAAGCTTTAAAAAGCGTTGGATTGGAAGATGTGGCACATCACACGCCGGGGGAACTATCAGGCGGACAGCAACAGCGTGTTGCCATCGCACGGGCGATTGTAACTGATCCGTTTATTCTCTTGGCAGATGAGCCGACTGGAAATCTTGATACCGCTAAAAGTATAGAAATTATGAACCTGTTGCAGTCGTTTAACAGAGATAAGGGGATAACGATTATCATGGTAACCCATGAAAATGAGATGGCGGCATACGCTTCTAGGATAATCCGTTTTCGTGACGGCGGAATTGATAAAACTTATGAAGAGAAGATAACCACATGATTTGGAACGCTTTTTTACTCGCACTTAGAGAAATCCGCAGAAGTGCCATGAGATCTGTGCTGACAACACTTGGAATCGTTATCGGAATAGCGTCTGTTATAGCCATGGTGATGCTAGGCGATGCAACTACCGCCTATGTGACTCAGAGCATATCGAAACTTGGTACGAATATGCTCATGGTAATTCCCGGGCAAGAACGTAAAGGACCACCGAGTAGCAACCTTACGGCAAAACGATTTACACACAGCGATGTCGAGGCGATAAAAAAGGAGATAGGAAATATTCGCGGTGCAGCACCTGTGAGATCAAGCACTGTTCATGCGGTATACGGCAATCAAAACTACTCGACAACGGTTGAAGGTAGCGATAACGACTATTTCATCGTAAAAGATTGGGTTTTTGCATCCGGTAGAAATTTTAGCGAGGCTGAACTTCGAGGCGGGAAAGCGGTATGTGTTATCGGGGAGAGTGTAAAAAAAGAGCTTTACGTAGAGCAAAATCCGATAGGAACTTCGCTGCGGTTGGAAAACTTTTCTTGCGAAGTTATAGGACTGCTTGAGTCCAAAGGTGCGGCGATGTTTGGGATGGATCAAGATGATATTATAGTTACCCCGATTCGGATGTTTCAACGTCGTATCAGCGGAAATCAGGATATTGCCAGAATTATGATTTCGGCGAATACTTCATCGGTAATAGAAGATGTAAAATCCTCTACAACACTTCTTATGCAAGAACGCCGCCGCATTTCTCTTAATGAAGATAATGATTTTCATGTACATGATATGCGAGAGATGGTTCAAACCCTTTCATCCACAACCCAAATGCTAACTATTTTACTAGGTGCGGTTGCGGCTATCAGTCTGCTTGTAGGCGGAATAGGGATTATGAATATTATGCTTGTTTCAGTAACGGAGCGAACTCGTGAAATCGGTATACGCCTTGCAATCGGTGCGATGGAGCGGGAGGTTTTACTTCAGTTCTTAGTAGAGGCGATAGTTCTTGCTTCACTTGGCGGAATCATCGGCATAGTTTTGGGGCTAAGCGTGGGAGTCGGAATCAGTCTCTTCTTTAATCTTCCTCTGATTTTTAACACATTTATCGTTATTGTTGCTTTTTTATTTTCTACTTTTGTAGGAGTGGTTTTTGGCTATTTTCCTGCACGCAAAGCGGCACGTCTAAATCCTATCGATGCATTGAGACATGAGTAAATAACTGATTTTTAACGAAAATTTTTAGTGGAATGATTGTCTTAGAAGTACTTCTCCCCAGATACCTGCGGCACATAACACATTAAGGCGTGCTGCTGTATTCCTACCCTGACACAGTACCTCAAAGCACCATTGCACAGGTCTAAAGAGAAGCGACGGAATTATAGCTAAAAAAGCTAAAATAATAAAGAGCTAGTGCGAAAGGCACTGACAAATTAGCCACCCAAATTTTTATTACGCCATAAATCTCTATCGTTGAGTTGAGCTTTTTTTTAAGTGATATTGTACTGTTGCCAATCCGACACTCAATACTTTCGCAATCTTTCTTTGTTCACCTTTCTCATCATACTACATGCGTTCTATTAACTCTTTTGTCTATTGGTTTAATCTATGATATTTCTCTTGTCCCGTAAAATAGTGTTTACACTCTTGGCATCTGTAGCGTTGTATTTTACGCTCCGCTACTTTCTTAAATCCCTATAGGTTAATTCACATTTATTACATTTCATAAATATTCTTAAGCAATTTCTGTATCTAATTTGTCAGTGCCAAAAGAGTGGATAATATTCACCAGATTTATTTAGTTCATTTATTCCAACTGATAACTCTATTTCGTCCTTGTTTTTTTGCTTCATAGAGTGCCTGATCTACCTCTAAAAATAATTTTTTTGCATCATTTTCTTTAGAAAATTGTGCAACGCCAAAGCTGGCAGTTTTATGACCAATGACTTTAAAAATAAACTCTTCTGCTTTATCGCGTAGTTTTTCTGCTAGAACTACCGCACTTTGGCTATCTGTATTTGGACAAAGGATAATAAATTCTTCCCCTCCCCATCTGGAAATCATATCGGAATGTCGTATGTTTTGTGCAAGAAGCATCGCAAATTCTTTAAGTACACTATCGCCAACCTCATGTCCAAAGTTATCATTTACGTCTTTAAAATGGTCAATATCTACCATAATAATTGAAAAGTCTTTTTTGTAACGTTCAGCACGATAAATTTCTTTTTTAATTTCCTTTTCAAATTTTGAACGGTTATTGAGCCCGGTTAAATGATCAGTATGAGCATCGTGCTGGTATTGAATTTTCTCGTCGACATTGGTATAAAACGCGATATACCCGAGCATACAATTGTCTTTGCTGATGTCTGAAGAAATTGTCACCTCAAACCAGTTGGTTTCCCCCGCAAAATTTCTGTCTTCAATTTCATGGATATGGGTTTGACCGCTCTTGATTGTTTTCCATAAAAGTTCATATACATAGGATGGTGTACGACCGGATTTAAAAATATTCATATTCTGGCCAATAAGTTTATTTTTCGTAACATGAAATATGTCACAAAAACACGAACTAGCTTCTGTGATGTTTCCTCTGGTGTCGGTTTTGATAAAAGCGACATGGTGGTTAACGATATCTAAAAGATGTTCATTCCGCTCCATTGCCGAGTATAAAGTAATTTTAAGTTTTTCTGTTTCAATACGGTTTTTGACACGTACAAGCAATTCTTTTTTCCGAAACGGCTTTAAAATATAATCGATTGCACCGGAATCAAATGCTTTTTCTATGGTTTCTACCGAATTATCCGCTGTTAGATAGATGATTGGAGTTTGTGCATTGAGAGGGATATTGCGTATTTTGTCTGCGGTTTCGAATCCGTCCATTTCCGGCATCATAATATCGAGCAAAATAATATCGACTCGATTTTGTTCTAAATAGGTTACCGCATCTTGCCCGCTCCGTGCTAAGTGAATAACGTAGTACTGCGAAAGACATTCAGCGGATAGTTTGAGATTAAGAGGTTCATCATCTACGATAAAGATAGTCGGTTTATACATTGACACTCTTTTTGAGCTCTTGGAGCAAATTAATCGTTGAGCTAAAATCAAAGAGTTCCAGGCTTTCTGAAATTTTTGTGACGGTTCTTTCATCGGAGTACAATTTAATGGCGTATATTAGCTTTGCTTGTTCGGTATCATCGATAAATTCATTAGCTTTGAGTTTTTTCAGTATATCATCAACCAATTTGAGTGTATCCTGAAGGCTCAATACCTTGAGGCTTTCTGTTTTAGATAATGAAGGTTGATGGTGATCTATAGTATCAATCAGTAGGGTTAGCTCCAAACAAAGCATATCCAATAAAGAGCTAACTTCATCGGTATCTTTAGCTTTTTCAATTAGCATTGTTAGCTCATGGATTTTGGTAGCGGCTATGTTTCCGCTTACCCCTTTAAGTGTGTGGATCGCACTGTTAAATTTCGGGCTTCCGATAGCATAATACTGAATTGTTGTACAAAAATTTCGTTGTGTATTTGCAAACAACTTAAGATAATTGATGATTTTTTCTTCTTCTTTGAAAAGCATCTGAAGATGTGGCATATCGATTCCTTCCACCGCAGTAATAGCTGAGATAGATTCTTTAGGCAATCTAATATGACTTACTGTTTTCAAATAGCGGGACAGAATGGTCTGTAGTTCTTGTAAATTTATCGGTTTGGCTAAATGATAATTCATACCTGCATTGGCTGTGAGTTCCTTATCATGTTGCATCACAGCTGCACTAAGGGCTACAATGGGAATGGTCGCGTTGAATGTTCTGATATTTTTTGTTGCTTCAAATCCGTCCATTATTGGCATTTGCAGATCCATTAGGATAAGGTCATAGTTTTCATTTTTACATTTTTGGATTGCTTCTATACCATTTTTGGCGACATCGACTTCAAGACCGAAATTCTCGAGAAGACCACGTTCGACAAGCTGGTTGATTTCATTATCTTCAACCATAAGAATTTTTCCGGCAAATTGTATGTCATCCAATGTTGAGGATGATAGATCTTCGAAAGGTTGGTTATTTTCGATTAGCGCCTCTAAAAGGATTGATGCGGTAATGGGTTTATGCAAGATGATATCCGGATAAATATTTCTTTCTTTAGCTTTTTGTCGTATATCCTCTTTCATTAGTGCGCTGATCATGATTACTCTTGGAAATAATCCCAAATAGTGATTATGAAGTTGTTTGATAAAATCGAATCCATCCATACCAGGTAAGCGCCAGTCAATTAGTACATAATCGATGGGGGTATTTTCAGTGATAGTGAGGGCTTCTTTAGCGTTTGAACAGAGAATCGGATGGATATCCCATGATTCAAGGATATCTGCAATCATTTGGCGCTCGATATCATTATCTTCGATAACAAGAATTCGGTTTGTAGCAAATGTTTCTATGGACATAGGTGCTTTTTCATAATTAAGTTGCGTTAACTGCACAGTAAAATAAAAAGTTGTCCCTTTTCCTTTGGTGCTTTCGACCCAAATTTTTCCTTTCATCATCTCAACAAGCTGTCTTGAAATCGCAAGCCCAAGTCCGGTACCGCCGTATTTACGGGTATTGGATGCATCGGTTTGGGTAAAAGCATGGAAAAGTCTTTCTAATTCTTCTTCAGTCATTCCAATTCCTGTATCGCTGACGGAGCATTCAATACAGATATTGTTACCATGATAATCAACCTTTTTTGCACGGATGACAATATCCCCATGTTCGGTAAATTTGACTGCATTTCCGACAAGATTGTTTAAAATCTGAGAAAGCCGTAGAGAATCTCCTTCCATTCTATCGGGGATGGAAGGGTCAAAATCGATATGTATTTCCATCCCTTTTTGGACAATGGAATATTCGAATAACCCTGAAACTGAGTGAAGAGCATCTTCTAGAGAGAATGGATGGACTGAGAGTTCAAGCTTTCCTGCTTCTATTTTCGAATAATCGAGGATATCGTTAATCAGGGCAAGTAGCAATTGAGAAGAGTGTAGTGATTTTTTCAGATAATCATGTTGCTGTTCATTTAACGGAGTTTTAAGCAGCAATGTATTGATTCCTATAATTCCATTGAGCGGAGTACGAATTTCATGACTCATATTTGCCAAAAAACCACTTTTTAATTGGGCTGCCTTTTCTGCTGCTTCTTTTGCTCCGATTAAAACTTTTTCGAGCCTTTTTTCTTCACTAATGTCATGCAAAGTCGCGACTAAAACTTTTTCTTCTTTAATCTCCAGTACTCGCAAGTGTACGTGGATATCAAGAACTTTCCCCTCCTTGGTCTTATGCTGTGTTACAAATCTATAGCTTTCCATATTCTCTATAAGCTCCAAGTGCATTTGTCTGATTTGCTCTTCCGTTCGTAAAATATCCAAATCAGTTGGACTCATTTTTTTAAATTCTTCTTCAGTATAACCATACATCTCTAATGCTTTAGTATTAAATTCAATAATTTTTTTTGTATTTAGGTTGAGCAGGACAATACCATCATGGGACTCTTCGAAGAGGGTATGGAATTTATGTTCTGCATTTTTTAGCTCCTCTTTCGCTCTTTTTTCTTCCGTTATATCTCGTACTGAAGCATAGATATACTCCTGAGCGTCAATATTTATCTTAACTGCTACAATCGCCGCATCGTAAGTCGTACCGTCTTTTCTTTTGTGCTTCGTCTCGAAACTGATCGGTTCATTTGGAATATTTTGCACATGCTGTATTGCTTCTTCTGATGTGTGGGCGACATCCCAGTCATACACAGCCAAATTTTTCATTTCTTCCATACTGTATCCAAGCATAGTAGATGCACGTTGACTGCATTCGATGAGTTTTCCATCTAAATTCAGAATAAAAATACCGTCTGATGCCAGTTTCATCAACTGTTTATATTCCCTTCTTTGTTTTTTTAATTCGTCACGTAATAACACCTCTTGGGTAATGTTTTTAGCTGTAATTAAAATACTTTTGTGATCCGGCATCATTACCAAACTCATGCTGACAGTAAATAACACACCGGTTTTTGTATAACACTTTTTCTCAAAATTTTCTGCAAAACCTTTTTCAATGACTATTTTTATAGCATTTTTGGTCCGTTCAACATCTTCAGGGATACTCATACCGATACAGGATTTTTGCAATAATTCGTCTTGAGTATATCCTGTCAATTCTGTGTACGCTTCATTGACTTTTAAAAAGTTGCTTTGCAAATCCACCAGAGCAATTCCATCTTTAGAGGATTTAAACATAGCTTCAAACAGAACTTTTTGCTCTTGTACCTCTTTTTCCAATTGTTTATGTTTTGAGATGTCTTTCATAACCCCAATATAATAGATATTTGATTGATCTTTATTTTCCGTTTTGGTGATTGTTAATGCAGTATAAAACAGTTCGCCGTTTTTTTTCTTGTTAATTAATTCGCCTTCCCATCCATTTTTATTTTGAAGGTCAGTCCAAATTTGTGTATAAAAAGATTTTTCATGTATATCGGATTTCAATATAGCCAGCGTATGCCCTATCAATTCATTCTCGGTATAACCGGTTAAGTCACTATATGCTTGATTGATCCTAACTATTTTTCCTTTTTTATTTATAATAACGATCCCGTTATTTGAGTTAAATACGGCTGAAACAATTTCTAGCTCTGCGACCTTATCTTTTAATTTGCCGCTTGATTGACTCAAAGCCAATCCGACAAAGATAAAAAATATCATGGAAATATAATCGCCGATATTGTTTTTAACAAGGCTGAACAAAGGTTGCATTTCAAAAAAATATACCAGAGCAGCCGTCAAAAACGTAGCATAATACCCGCCTCTTTTTCCTCCGATTCGCGCACTGAAATACAACGAAAAATAGTATGCAAACCAAATATGCGGTTGTACAAACGGCCATGCCATTTTATGTAAAATCAAAGCAATAATCGGAAACGACAAAGCGTATAGTTCATTTTTTTTCATAATAAGCTCTTTCAAATGTAATCACTATAAAATTTTTCAAGATAGACAGCTTCTATAAGATCACAAAAGTGCTATCAAATTATTGACATATTGTTCATTCAACTGATGATGCATATCTGTTTTCATCATTTTTAATGCATCGTACGTAGTAAAATGTGGGCGATAAGTACGATCTGTTGTTAATGCATCAAAAATATCGCATACTGATAGTATTTGCGATAATAATGGGATCTCATAACCTACCAATTCATCTGGATATCCTGTTCCGTCAAGCTTTTCATGGTGATGTAAAATAGCGTTCAGTATTTGAACTTTGTGAATACCAAGCTCTTTGGCAACTTCATAACTCTTTCTAGAATGTTGTTTCACACGTTCGAATTCTATAGGATCAAGAGAGGTGAGTTTATCTAAAATGTCTTTAGGCAGATAGGCTTTCCCTGAATCATGCAGAATTCCAGAGATAGCCAAGTCTTGCAACTGTATATTCTTTAAATTCAAGGTACGTCCAAGAATAACAGATAAAATTGCTACTTTAACATTATGTGAGGGGTCATCGTATGTGTTTTCGAAGCAGGGCAATACCGCCCTCAAAGGGTCTTTAGCATACATTATGATATCTATAAGATTATTGGCCCAATCATATAACATCTCGTGATTAATTGATTTTACCCCCCCCCCTAAAAAATGTATTCATAATTTTATTTCCCTCTATGTAACTAGACTCAAATCGAGATTTTTCTACTTTAAATAGAACTTTTTTAATTTTAATTTGTAAAGTTTTAGGATCATACGGTTTTAAAATATAATCACAAGCACCTTTATTTAATGATTTTTGAATTGATTCATAATCATGAGCGGAAGAAACGAAGATGATAGGTATTTGTTTATCGGAAAAAATCGAGTGCATTTTATCGGCAAATGAAAATCCATCCATATTGGGCATAAATATATCCAATAAAATTAAATCAGGAGTGGTTGTTTTTAAAATCTTTAACCCATCTATACCGCTTATCGCAATTAAAATATTGTAATGAGGTTTAAGAATCTCCGCTAACATTCTTATATTTGAAGGCTGATCATCAACTAATAGAATTGTTGGTTTAGAAGCAATCATCTAGCATTACCTTTCAACTTAATGTCAATAGTATTTTCATTAATTAAGTAAGCATGTTATAATCTTAGAGTTGCAAAAATGTTGCATTTTTTGCTTTTGTGAGTTTCATTGTTTATTTAGAAATGACACTTACATGCTTAAGAAAAGACTACACTTGCATACCATACAACTTTGGAAGCATCTCCACTTGCATCGGCACTGGTTCGGTAATCGAGGATAAGACGCTTTAACTCTCGCTTAACAATTGCTTCCACCCTTATCATTACGTAGGCGTTCACTACTCCATATCAAAAAGAATCATTAAACTGGTAAAAAGAGAGGGGGATCTACTTTGACGGCGGTTTAGTAAGTATTTCACCCTCCTCTACTTTCTTAAATCCCGACTTCACTATATAGGTTGATTCACATTTATTACATTTCATAAATATTCTTAAGCAATTTCTGTATTTAATTTGTCAGTGCCGTGCGAAATTGTTCCCATTGCACTCTTGATGGCATCAAAATATATCTCATACTCAAAATCACTTTTTTGCGCACTAGCTGCAAACTCCATCTCTTTTGCCATTTCATAGATTTCAGTAAATTTAAGATTCCCTGCACTTCCTTTTATAGCATGTACGTTTAATCTTATTTTTTCATAATCTTTTGTTGAAATAGACTCTTTCAATACATCTAAAATCTGTTTGGATTCTTCTATAAAGCTTGTAATTAGCATCGGAATATGCTTTGATTTAAGTCCTATAGATGCTGCCATCTCTTCATGATTAATGCTTGAATAGTTTGCATTTAAAATAGGCATATTAAGACTCCCATGGCTTTTTTTTAGAGAGGTTTTATCATCATCAGAAGTTTGAATTTTGGGATAACCAAGAAAAAACTATGAACAAATATCAAAGTTTCCCAGTGACCTCTCTTTAGTTGAGTTTAAAAAGTCAATATTTTTTTTAAGCTGTATCATCGTTTGTTTTGTTTCATCTTTTAGCTCATGAAGAAGCTTCGAAGCTTCAGCTAAAAGATACATTGCACTATTGGCATCCTCAACACGGTCAAATTTTAGCGGAACACTTACCAGTTCATCTATCTTTTGTGTATCTTTTTCAATAATAGCGATTTGCAACTCTTTGAGCCACATTAGTTTGACTCTCTCCATGCTTCTGTAAGAGATTTGAACACTTTGCTTACTTCATCAAGTTTACTCTCATCATTATGAAGATTGGCAAGAGTTAAAAGTTGAATTTGATACGTGTAAAGTCCATCAAGATAAAGAGAGATATCTCCCTGAGACTTGTCAAGTATATTGATTAACTCTGTAATTATTGCCGTTGAACGGTTTATCCAATAAACTCTCTTCTCAACGTTACCGTCTTTTATGGCTTTTTTTGCTTGAGCATTAAAACGAAGTACACCTTCATATAGCATTTCTATTAGTTTTGTCGGAGATTCTATACCTACATTATTTTGTGAATAAATATTATGAGCCACATTTCCATACATGTTAAATCCTTTTTTCTCTTTTATCAATTTTCATTGAGGGTATATCGACAGAAATCTCATTTCTTTAACTAAAAAAGATAAAAATATAGCTATTTCAAAGTATTTAAATTATAATTGCATTTAGCCGATTTAGCTGTATTACATATAAAAAGGGTTTTAAAAAACCTTAAACTTAAAGGATTTGAAATGGCTGGAGAAATTAGTTCATTAGGAATCGGCTCAAATGTTTTAACTGCGGATGTTATAGATAAGCTCAAGGCTAATGATGTGGCTAATACCATCACACCTATAGATACGAAGATTACTTTAAACAAACAAAAACAAGAAGCCAATACTTTACTTACATCGCTGATGAAAACTCTTAAAACAAACTCTGCTAATATGGCTGATGATTTGATTTTTGAAAACAAAAGCGTAGATATCAGCGGAACGCTTGGCGCAACGATAACAAAAGGTGCGAATGTTGAGTCTTTTTCTCTTGAAACAATTGCGCTTGCAAAAAAAGATATAACAAAATTAGGCGCCGTTGCAGATAAGACTGTACCCATTGCCACAGGTGCGGGGGTTTTAAAAATAAATAGTTATGAGATTGCATACACTGCAACAACTACACTGGAAGAGCTTACTCAAGCTATAACCGACAAAGCCGGAAGCACTGTTTCTGCATCAATTCTTAAAACCGCTGAAGGGGCTTATAACCTAGTTATATCATCTAAAGAGACCGGTACAGCACAGGCTTTAACCATATCGGACAGCGATGGCTCCGGAGGGGTTGGTTTTTTAAACGCAGCATTATTTACTGCGTATGATGAAACAACTAATCCGACAGGCTATGTAAAAACACAAACGGCTTCCGATGCTTCATTTAAGTTCAACGGTATAGCGACAACAAGATCAACAAATAACATAACAGATTTGGTTTATGGTCTAAATCTGACACTAAAAAAAGAGGGTGACACATCAAATGTTACGATAACTAGTGATTTTAGTGCCATTACAAAAGAGGTTCAGTCATTTGTTGATAACTACAATAAGTTAACGACAAATCTATATGATTCAACAACCACAAATAAAGAAAAAGGCACAGCCGGCGTGTTCAATAGCGATACTTTCATAAAATCCATATCAAGGGATTTAAACAAGAGTATAACTGCCGTTAATACTTCCGGGGAATCATTAACCAGCTATGGAATAACAATAGACAAAACAGGAAAAATGCTTTTTGATAAAACTATTTTAGATGGAAAATTAAGTGATGATTCAGAAGCGGTTAAACTTTTCTTTTCAGGAGGAGTAAATAGCAGCGGAACTGAAGTAACTGGAATTTTTGACTCTTTTGATACAAAACTTGAAAATTATACCGCTTCGAGTAAAACTTTAAGTAATTTTGAAAAAAGCCTAAAAACAGAGGCAACAAGTTTAACAAAAAACAAAACAACGGCACAAGCTTCACTTGATGCTCGTTATGAGACAATGACCAAAAAATTTGCCGCTTATGATTCAATGATAAGCAAGATAAATACACAATTTTCATCACTGCAAATGATGATAGATGCAGCGGCAAATGCTGATTAGGTAGCTTATATTTTAGTGGTATTCTTTTTGCTTAAAGCCTTGTAATACAAATTAGGACTTCAAATGTTTAATGAAAAAAATATACTTATTACTGGCGGAACGGGAAGTTTTGGAAAAAAATATACAGAACTTCTTTTAAAAAAATATAAACCAAACAAGATAATTATTTATTCACGAGATGAACTCAAACAGTATGAGATGGCTCAAGTTTTTGACGATGAGTGTATGAGGTATTTCATAGGTGATGTAAGAGATGAAAAAAGACTCCTAAAAGCTATGAGAGGAGTTGATTTTGTCATACATGCTGCAGCTCTGAAACATGTGCCCATTGCCGAGTACAATCCTATGGAGTGTATAAAAACAAATATTATGGGTGCGCAAAATGTTATAGATGCCGCACTTGAGGCACATGTACAAAAAGTAATCGCTCTCTCAACCGACAAAGCTGCAAATCCGGTAAATCTTTATGGTGCAACAAAACTAGCATCAGATAAACTTTTTGTTGCGGCAAATAACCTAACGGGCGATAGCGAGACAAAATTTTCAGTTGTTAGATATGGCAATGTCATAGGATCTCGCGGTTCAGTCGTACCGTTTTTTCAAAAACTCATACATGATGGTGTAAAAGAGCTTCCTATTACCGATGAGAGAATGACACGGTTTCTGATTACGCTTGAAGACGGTGTAGAGTTTGTTCTTAAAAATTTCGAGCGAATGCAAGGCGGAGAGATTTTTGTTCCAAAAATCCCATCTATGAAGATAACCGAACTGGCGCATGCAGTAGCTCCGGATCTACCGCATAAGATAATAGGAATTCGTCCAGGAGAAAAGCTACATGAGATTATGTGCCCATCTGATGACAGCCATTTGACACTTGAGTTTCATGACCACTATGTCATAAAACCGACAATACAATTTACGCAAAGAAGTGATTTCTCTAAAAATGCTATCGGAGAAGTCGGAGAGAGTGTGTCTCAAGGATTTGAGTACAACTCAGGCAATAACACAGAGTGGCTCACATGTGAAGCACTGCTTGAAAAAATAAAATTAACAGATAGCCACTAATGATTCCATACTCCACTCAACTAATTGAGCAAGATGACATTGATGCAGTTGTAGAGGTTTTAAAGAGTCCGTTCTTGACTCAAGGTGCAAAAGTTGAAGAGTTTGAAAAAGCACTTTGTAGCTACACTGGCTCAAAACATGCGGTAGTTTTCAACTCTGCGACATCCGCACTTTTGGGTGCATATACTGTTTGTGAGATAAAAAAAGATGATGAGATAATCACGACTCCCATCAGTTTTGTAGCAACTTCAAATATGTTTATCTCTCTGGGTGCAAAACCCATTTGGTGCGATATAAAACTTGATGGAAATATGGATGAGAGGCTTCTTGAGAAGCTTATAACTCCTCGCACAAAAGCGATTGTAGGTGTTGATTTTGCAGGAAAACCGCTTGAGTTTTCAAAGATAAGAGAGATAGCAAACAAACACAATCTTCTCTTTATAGATGATGCTTCTCATGCATTAGGCTCAAGTGTAGAAGGACAAAAAGTAGGCTCTCTGTCCGATATGACTATACTAAGTTTTCATGCCATCAAACCCATAACCACAGGTGAGGGCGGAGCAGTTTTAACCGACAGTGATGAGTGGGCTGCAAAACTCAGGCTTTTTCGCTCACACGGCATGGTTAAAAAAGAGTTATGGAGTTCCGACATGGTAAGTTTAGGGCATAACTTTAGACTAACAGAAATCGCCGCAGCTCTGGGGATTAGTCAGCTCAAAAAATTGGATAGTTTTGTAAAAACACGAAATGAAATCGCCGCTTACTACGATGAGAGGTTTAAGGACGAAAAACTTTTTATCACTCAAAAAATCCCATCAAATACACTTAGCGCAAGACATCTCTATCCAATCATTCTAAACTCTGAACTTCAATGCGCAAAAGAAGATATCTTTAAAGAGCTTCAAGCAAGAGGTTTAGGTGTTCAAGTTCATTACAAACCGATATACCAAAACAGCTTTTATAAAGAGCATTTTGGTGATATCTCATTGCAAGTTGCAGATGATTTTTACAAAAGCGAAATTTCGATTCCATGTCATCAAAAGATGACACAAGAAGATGCTTCGTTTGTTGCGGATACTTTTTTAGAAGTATTGGGTAAGTATTCACATAGAGGAAGCTGTTTTTAATGAAAGAAAAATGCATAGCCATTATCCCAGCACGCGGCGGAAGCAAGCGAATTCCTCGTAAAAATATCAAACTCTTTCATGGCAAGCCGCTTATTGCCTACTCCATAGAAGCAGCACTGAAATCAGAGCTTTTTGATAAAGTCATAGTTACAACGGACGATGAAGAGATAGCCTCTATTGCCAAAAAGTACGGTGCGGATGTTCCGTTTATAAGACCTAAAGAGCTAAGTGACGATTTTACAAATACAAAAGATGTGATTGACCATGCACTAAAGTACTTCCAAGAGAGAGGCGAGAGATATGAGTATGAGTGCACTATTTACGCTACCGCTCCACTTTTGCAGCCGAAGTATCTCATGGAGGGATTTGTAGCACTTAAAAACTCAGATGCCATCAATGCTTTTTCTGCGACTACTATGCCTTTTCCGATTCAAAGAACATTTAAAGTCGACAAAAACGGCAGATGTGAGATGTTTTGGCCGCAAAACTACCAAACAAGAAGTCAAGATTTAGAAGAAGCCTACCAAGATGCAGGGCAGTTTTACTGGACAAAACTGGACAAAACATCAAATGAGATAATGTTCGGCAAAGATAGCATTCCCATCATCTTACCTCGTCATTTAGTTCAAGATATTGACACGCTTGAAGACTGGGAGAGAGCGGAGTTTATGTACAAAGCAGTGCTCTCTACCCAATGAAAAACATACTCATAAGAGCTGATTCATCAAGCATCATTGGCACAGGTCATGTAATGCGTGATTTAGTTCTTGCTAAAGAGTTTAATGGTGATAATGTCACTTTCGCCTCACAAGATTTAGAGGGAAATATAAACCATAAAATCATAGAATCAGGTTATAAATTAGATTTTTTAAAAAGCAACGAGATAGAAGAGTTGTCAAATCTTATCAAAAAAGAGTCTATTGAACTCATTGTTATCGACTGTTATGCCATTGATGCAGAGTATGAAAAAGAGCTAAAAATACAAAACCCGACACTCAAAATCCTCTCTCTTGATGACACATACGAAAAACATCACTGCGATATACTTTTAAATCATAACATTTACGCTGATGCAAAAAAATACAAAAACTTAGTTCCAAAGAGTTGTGAGCTTAGATGCGGAGAAAAATTTACTCTTATCAGGGATGAGTTTATACGAGAAAAAGCCAAAAAGCCCTACAAATCAAAAGAGAAGAAGATAAGAGTTTTTCTGGCAATGGGTGGAGCGGATACGCAAAACTTAAACCCAAAGATACTAAAAGTTCTCAAAAAATTTAACCATATAGCTGTACATGTAGTAACAACAACAGCAAACAAAAACCTCAAAGAACTAAAAAAATACATCAAAAATAAAAAGTGGGTAACGCTACATGTAAATACAAACAAAATGGCAAAACTCTTAAGAAAAAGTGACTTTGCCATCATCACTCCAAGCGTAACTGCAAATGAAGTCTGCTTTATGCAAAAACCTTTTATAGCAATAAAAACGGCAGACAACCAAAAGTACATGTATAAATTTTTGAAGAAAAACGGCTACGATGTAATGAACAAGTTTAATACCAAAAAACTATCTTGCTATCTGCTTACTCTCAAACCTAACAATGACTAATATTAAACTTCTAAATTTTACAGAGCTATCTTATGAGCTGACTTTAATGGTTTTATCATGGAGAAACCATGAAAAGGTTAGAAAATATATGCTTAGTCAAGACGAGATATCTCTAAAGAACCACCTTGATTTTATTGAATACCTCAAAACTACGAAAGAAAAATTATACTTTTTGGTAGAGCAAAATGATGATTTCATAGGAGTTATAGATTTTTATAACTTTAAGAACTCTTCATGTGAATTTGGATTATACGCAAATCCTGAGATAAAATTAGCCGGAATCGGAAAAATATTAATAGAGTCCTCGATAGAATATGCCTTTGATATATTGAAACTAAGCAGTTTAAAACTGGAAGTTTTTGCCGATAATGAAAAAGCTTTGGGTCTATATAAAAGTTTTAACTTCAAAGAGTATGCACAAAAAAAGATAGATGAAAAAACTCTTATATTGATGGAGTTGAACAATAAGGAAAAGAGAAATGAAGATAGCTGATTTTGACCTGCAAACAGATGGCACTTTCATCATTGCAGAACTTAGTGCAAACCATAACGGAAGCTTGCTGACGGCGCTTGACACCATAAAAGCAGCATATGAGTGCGGAGCAAATGCAATAAAACTTCAAACATATACGGCTGATACGCTTACGCTAAATTGCGACAAAGAAGACTTTATCATCAAAGGCGGAACGCTTTGGGACGGCAGGAAACTTTATGACCTCTACAAAGAGGCTTACACTCCGTGGGAGTGGCATAAAGAGCTGTTTGATTATGCACGAAGTTTGGGGATTGATATCTTTTCTACTCCTTTTGATAAAAGTGCGGTTGATTTTTTAGAGCAGTTTAACCCGTCTGCATATAAAATCGCCTCTTTTGAGATAACCGACTATGAGCTAGTTCGTTATACCGCATCCAAAATGAAACCTATCATCATAAGTACGGGAATTGCGACGATTGATGAGATCCAAGATGCGGTAAATATTTGTAAAAACGAGGGCAATCATCAGATTATACTGCTCCATTGCACAAGCGCCTACCCTGCACCGCTGGAAGATGCAAATCTTTTAACCATTCCAAATTTAGCACAAACCTTTGGCGTTATAAGCGGGTTTTCCGACCACACTTTAGGCACTACCGCTCCTGTTGTCGCTGTTACGCTGGGTGCAAAAGTGATAGAGAAGCATTTTATACTTGATAGAAGCATAGGCGGAGCGGATGCGGAGTTTAGTTTGGATAAAAAAGAGTTTGGCAATATGGTAAAAGCCATAAGAGACACCGAAAAACTACTTGGCAAAGTTAGTTATGACATGTCACAAAAAAAACAAAAAAGCCGTCAATTTTCAAGAAGCCTCTATGTTGCAAAAGATATAAAAAAGGGTGAAAAATTTAGTGAAGAAAATATACGAAGTGTACGTCCCGGATATGGAATGCACCCAAAACATCTCAAAGAAGTTTTAGGAAAAGTCGCTACTAAAGATTATGAGTTTGGCGAGAGATTTAAAAGCGAGCTATTTTAGTGCTAAAAATCGCTACTTTTTTTAATGACGGCGGTCCTAGCAATAACCTTGTATCCATTGTAAAAAGGTATGCAAAAGAGTATGAATGGTACTTTTTCACGTTTAAAAATACTCCTGCTTTTAAAATTTTTCAAAATGCCAAACTACATGTTATAGAGCTTGATGAGAGCAGCAATATTAAAGATGAACTTGCAAAGATAGCTCCTGATGTTATTTTCATCGGAACAAGCTGGCAGAGTAAAACACATTTGGAATTTATAAAAATCGCCAAATCAGAGCATACCCCTTGTGTCGCATTTTTAGAACATTGGGTAAATTATAAAGAGAGATTCGGTTATCCAAATGAAAACTGGAAGCAGAACTTGCCGGACTTTATAACTATTAGTGATGCATACGGCTATGAAATGGCTCAAAATCTCGGTTTTTCAAATATTATAAAACTCAGATTTTATAACCTTTTGGATGATATAGAGATATTTCAAAAAAGTAAAATCAAAGAGCAAAATAGTGTACTTTTCATCAGCGAACCTACAAAAAAAGTGGCATCTACAACTTTTGGGGATGAAAACTTTTGGGGATTTAACGAGTTTGAAGTATGTGAAGAGATATGCAAAAATATGGATAAATTTTCAACTTCTTACTTAACCATAAGGCTTCATCCATCCGATGAGATACAAAAATATGACTATCTTTTAGAGAAATATCCTAACCTTAGTATTGAGATAGAAAATCCGTATGAAACTCCGCTAATAGACTCACTTTGCAAAAACAGAATCATTATCGGTATAGACGGCTTTGTACTTTTTGAAGCGATGGTTCTTGGAAAACTCTCTATCTCTCTCTTGCCCTCTTCAAAAAGAGAGTGTGTCGTACCGATTTTTGAGCAGAACAAAATCACGACTCTTGCAGATTTAAAACTTACGGATTTAAAACAAGAGAGTTCTATAGATGAGATAAACTCTTTTGGTATTGATTTTGCTAGTATGTTAAAAGAGATAATAGTACCTAAAATAAAATAAGAGATGGGAAAAAATGAATGCTGCAGTAATCGGGTGCGGAAATATCGGCGGGTTTTATGATACTCCCTCTTTTGATGCCATTTTAACCCATGCTCATGCATTTTTGGACTCAAATAAAACAAAACTCATAGCATGTTGTGATACAAACATAGATAATTTAGAGAAGTTTCGTACTATTTGGGGGAAAGATATCTATGCATATACAAGCGTAAGAGAGATGCTTCAAAATGAAAAAATAGATATAGTAGCAATTGCCACAAACACGGCTTCGCACTATGAACTCTTGCAAGAAATCCTCACAAATACAAAAATAAAACATATTATCTGCGAAAAACCTTTTGTCTCAAACCTTGATGAGTACGAGAAGATATATGCACTCATAGAAGAGAAAAATCCAAATCTGCTTATAAATTTTATCCGCTGTTTTGACCCCTCTATTAATAAAATAAAAAAACTCATAGAAGAGGAAAAACTGGGAAAAGTTTTGTGTTTTAGCTCAAGAGTAAACAAAGGACTTTATCATAACGGCTCACATGTACTCTCTCTTGTGGAACATCTTTTTGGGGAAATTACGGAATTTAAGGCGATGAGTCAGGCAATCTTTGAAGATGATGCTTACGGCTCTTTTTGGATGCATACCAAAACGGCAGATGGAGTTTTGACAAACTTTCATGAGAGCGAATATTCTCTCTTTGAGATGGAAATCATCTTTGAAAAAGGTGTCGTAAAAATCCATAAATCTGGCTTTGACATAAAAACATACATAGCAAAAGAGTCTAAAAAAGTAAAAGGCATAAAAGAGCTGATACTCTACAAAGAGTACCCAAATACTTTGCAATACTATGCAAAAAACTCTCTGAATTTTTTACTAAAGAAAAACTCCAAAGAGCAGATGGAGTCTCATTTGAAGTTAAGTCACAAACTACTAAAAATAAAAGAGGAGCTACTCTCATGAAACTTGCAATCAATGGTGGAGATAAGCTAAGAAGTGAACCTTTTTGCGCTTATAACAATATAGGCAAAGAGGAAGAAGAGGCGGTTTTAAGGGTTTTAAGAAGCGGTAAACTCTCAACATATCTAGGTGCTTGGCACAATGATTTTTACGGAGGAGATGAGGTTAAGGCTCTAGAAAAAGAGTGGGCTCAGTTCTTTGGCGTAAAGCATGCCATAAGCGTAAACTCTGCTACTTCAGGGCTTATCTGTGCTATGGGGGCATGTGGCATCGAGGCTGGTGATGAAGTTATAGTCAGTCCATACACAATGTCGGCTTCAGCCATCGCACCTCTTTTTTATGGCGGTATTCCCGTATTTGCGGATATCGAAGAGGATACTTACTGCTTAGACCCAAAAAGCGTAGAGGCAAAGATTACCCCTCGCACTAAAGCTATCATTGTAGTGGATATCTTTGGGCAGCCTTATGATGTTGATGCCATCAATGCAATTGCGAAAAAACATAACTTAAAAATCATAGAAGATGCCGCTCAAGCTCCAGGGGCGAAATATGGGGATAAATTTGCAGGAACGCTGGGCGATATCGGCATATACTCGCTCAACTACCACAAACATATCCACTCGGGAGAGGGCGGTATCATAGTAACTGATGATGATAAACTAGCCGATAAACTCCAACTCATCCGAAATCATGCGGAGTCTGTTATCGCAAACAAGGGTTTTGAGACTCAAAATGATTTGATAAATATGGTCGGTTTTAACTTCCGTATGACGGAGATAGAAGCTACCATCGCCAGAGAACAGCTTAAAAAACTTCCTTTGCTTCTTGAGAAGCGAATAGAAAATGTAACCTACCTAAATGAAGAGTTAAAAAAGCTTGAGTTTATAAAAACGACAAAAATCAGAGCTAACTGTGTACACGCATTTTATGTTCATCCGCTTGAAATTGATGCCGCAAAAGTCGGAGTTCATAGAGATATTTTCATAAAAGCCGTAAAAGCGGAACTTCCAAGATCCATCATGCGAGATGACAGCGATGTGCTTATGGGCTGCGGCTATGTAAAACCCATCTATCTGCAACCCATCTTTGCCCATAAAATAGCTTTTGGCTCAAAAGGCTATCCGTTTAATCTCTCAGACCAAACCTACCAAAAGGGCGATTGCCCTGTTTGCGAATCCCTGCACTTCGATAAACTCTTCACACATGAGCTTATGCGCCCGCCTATGAGTAGAGAGGATATGGACGATGTAGTAAAGGCGTTTGTTAAAGTTTGGGAAAATAGAGAGGAGTTATTATGAAAAATCCATTTTTAGTCGGTAAAAATATATATCTAAGAGGCTTGATACTTGAAGATTGTGATGGTGATTATCCGCTTTGGCTAAATGATGAGACCACATGTCAATATAGTGAACATCATGTTTTTCCATACTCAAGAGAGGATGCACAAGAGTATATCTCAAATCTCTCTTTGCAAAAAGATAAGGTTATGTTGGCGATAGTGGATAAAAAGAGTGATAAACATATAGGCAATATCGCTATTTTTGCGATTTCACATTTGCATCGCAGTGCAGAGTTTTCAATTATGATAGGCAATAAGAATTTTCAAGAAAAGGGCTACTCAAAAGAGGCTTCTTTGATGATGTTGAATCATGGTTTTAACACAATGAATCTTCATAGAATTTACTGCGGAACAATGCAGAATAATGAACCTATGAAGCGTCTCTCGCTTGCACTTGGAATGAAGCAAGAGGGTATCTTTAGAGATGAAGTCTATAAAAACGGAAAGTACCACGATACGATTAGATTTAGTATTTTAAAAGAAGAGTTTAATGCCGATATTGCATTGAACTAAAGGGGATTATAATGAAGCAGAGAGTTCCAAAAGAGATTCATCAAGAACGACTGAAAATGCACCATGCAAATGTGGAAAAACGCAAGCTCTATTTTGATGAGGGTGGAAGTAGTTTTCGCAAAGAACTTCTGGAAGAGAGAAGTTGTCCTGCTTGTAAAGAGAATCATGAAGAGTTTTTATTTTTTAAAGACGGCGGAAGACATGTGAGATGTGAAGTATGCGAAATGATATACTTAAATCCTGTCTTTAAAGATGAGCACTTAGAAAATCACTACCGTAATAACCATGACTGCCAAAGCGAGATAGTTTCAAACGACAGCGAGTTTTATACAAATATATATTCTAAAGGGATTCGCTCCATTGAGAGTGTTGCGGTAAAAGGAAATATCCTTGATATAGGCTGTTCTGCAGGCGGTTTTTTAGATATCGCCAAAAAAAATGAGTGGCAGACATTCGGAGTGGAGCTAAACGAGAAAGAGGCCGCTTATGGGGTGTCAAAAGGTCATAAAATTTATAATGATCTGCTTTCAAATGTCAAACTTGATATAAAAATGGATGCTATAACGCTTTGGGATGTTTTTGAGCATTTAAAAGACGGTGAAGCGTATCTTAACGAAATGAAACCGCTGCTTAGCGACAATGGAGTTATTTTTTTACAGATACCCAGTGCCGATTCTCTGGCTGCTAAAATGCTTCAAGAAAAGTGCAATATGTTTGACGGGATAGAGCATGTGAACTTATACTCATTTAAAGCGGTAGAGAAGCTGGTAAAAAAATGCGGATTTAGTATAGAGTCGTTTGAAACAGTAATCTCCGAGATAGGAGTTATGAACAACTACTTAAGTTATCAAGATCCTTACTTTGGCGATTCAACTCAAACTTCAATTTTGATATCTCAACCGCTGGACGAGGCATGGATCCACAAAAATAAACTAGGCTATAAAATGCAGCTGGTCTTAAAGAAGAGATCATGAAATTTTGTATAAAATGTGTAATGCCGGACACTAAACCGGATCTTCATTTTGATGAGGATGGGGTATGTGATGCATGTCGTTCTCAAAATACAAAAGATTTTCATATTGACTGGAATGAGAGAAAAAAAGAGTTTTTAGAAGTTGTAAAGCAACATAAAAAACATAAGCATTATGATTGTGTTATAGGTGTCAGCGGTGGAAAAGACTCCACATTTCAGGTAATTACCATCCTTGAAATGGGTTTAAATCCACTCTGCGTATGCTTTGAGCCAACTATCCCGACAGAGATAGGGCGTCGCAATCTTGAAAATCTAAATAATCTCGGAGTAGATTTAATTCATATAAAAAGAAATCCAAAAATCTACAAATCAATGATAAAAGAGGCAAGCGCAAGAGTTGGCGATTGTGAATGGCCAAACCATCTTGGGATTTTTACTACACCGGCTCATGTAGCAGTAAATTTTAACATACCGCTTCTTATCTGGGGCGAAAGCTCAGAGATAGAGTACGGTGGTCCTGCGGCAAGTAAAAACAATCCTTATCTTGATAGAAAATGGCTGGAAGAGTTTGGCGGACTGCTTGGAAATAGAGCTACTGATATGATAGGAGTTGATGGCATAAAAGAGAGAGATTTGGCACTTTACCTATATCCTGAAGATGAAGATGTGCATCGAGTAGGAATAACGGGACTTTTTCTAGGCTACTACTTCAAGTGGGATTTAAGAAAAATAGTTGAAACTGCTAAAAAATATGGCTTTAGCACTTCAGACTCCAGAGTTGAAACGACATACGAAAATTTTGAAAATCTTGACTGTTATAGCAATCATGTACATGACTATCTAAAATATGTCAAATATGGATTCGGCAGAGCCAGCGACAACGCCTGCTTAGATGTAAGACTAGGGTACATTACCAGAGAAGAGGCTGTTAGATTAGTGCATAAATACGATGGGATTCCGCCCATGAAAGCTATAAATGAATTTTTAAAATATACTGGTTTTACGCATGAAGAGTTTGATGCAATAGTTGACTCATTTACAAATAAAAAAGTTTTTAAAAGAGACGCTAACGGACGATTTTTAAAAGATATAGACGGTTCTCTAATAAGAAAAGAAGAGTACATTGTCAGTTAATATTGTCATTATAGATTATGGGATGGGAAACTTACGCTCTGTTCAAAAAGCTTTTGAAAAAGTTGGTTTTTCTGCCATCATCACACGTGATTTCTCACAAATCCAAAAAGCTTCACACATAGTTTTGCCGGGAGTCGGAGCTTTTGGCGATGCTATGACAAATCTAAATAACTTAGGATTAGTAGAACTTTTAAATACTCAGGTATTGGAGTATAAAAAACCATTTCTCGGGATTTGTCTGGGTATGCAGTTGCTAGCTAAAAAAGGGTATGAGTTCGGAGAACATGACGGGCTTGGATGGATAGATGCAAATGTTGTCCGCTTTAAAGACGATAACCTCAAGATACCTCAT
Source organism: Sulfurimonas sp. RIFOXYB12_FULL_35_9 (assembly GCA_001829715.1). Taxonomy (GTDB): domain Bacteria; phylum Campylobacterota; class Campylobacteria; order Campylobacterales; family Sulfurimonadaceae; genus Sulfurimonas. Next base: position 3,175 of record MICC01000117.1, on the reverse strand, counting down.
GTCGGATGGAACAATGTAGATTTTCACAACCCTAGCGCTTTATTTAAAGATATACCAGACCATAGTGATTTCTACTTTGTTCACTCATACTATTTTGATGCACCTTCAACCTATGCTATAGGTTATTGTAACTACGGAGTAAAATTTGTTTGTGCAATCCAAAAAGAGAATATCTTTGCAACACAGTTTCATCCGGAAAAGAGTCAAATACATGGGCTTAAAATCATAGAAAATTTTGCAAATTTTACAAAAGAGACACAATGTTAAAACATCGTCTTATCCCTTGTGTTTTGCTCAAAGATTGGCAGCTTGTAAAGAGCGTACAATTCGGCTCATTTCGCACTATCGGACACCCCACCGCAACGGTTCGTGTTTATAATGCCAGAAATGTTGATGAGTTGATAGTTCTTGATATAGATGCAAGCCTAAAGGGCGAACCAATCAATACGGAGATTATTAGCGACATGGCAAACGAGTGTTTTATGCCCCTAACCATAGGAGGCGGCATAAAAACAATAGATGATGTTTATGCCGTTTTAGGCGCAGGAGCGGATAAAATCTCTATAAACTCTCAGGCTATTAAAAACCCATCTTTTATCAAAGAGATAGCAACTATTTTTGGTTCTCAATGTATCGTCTGTTCGATTGATATCAAAAAAGTGGATGGAAAATATAGGGTTTTTAACAAAAAAGAGGGGCTGCTTGACATCGACCCTTTAACACTTGCCAAAGAGTATGAGCGTCAGGGCGCAGGTGAGATTTTGCTAACCTCTGTTGACCTTGAGGGAACTACGCTTGGGTATGATATAGAGCTTTTAAAACTATTTGCAGACTCTCTTCATATCCCAATTATTATAAATGGAGGAATGGGAGTTCCACAGCATGGTGTTGAAGCTTTACAAAACGGCGCTGATGCTCTGGCTGCGGCTTATATATTTCACTTTACCCAGTACACACCACAAATGATAAAAGAAGAGTTAAAAAAATCAAACTATCCGGTAAGAGTATCATAAGGAAAAAACATGGAAGATATCACTACAAAAGCATTAAAAATATTTCAAAAAAATTTAGACTATTTTGAAAAAAACCATAAAGCGGTCTTTGACAAAATCAGCCTTTTAAATCTCCTCATAAATGAGGGACAGTATACGGAAAAGTACGCTCTTGAGTATAAAGAAGATGGCTATTTTGACATACTTGAACTCTCAAGCAATGAGTTTTTATATAAAGACAACAGCATTCAAGCAGCCGCAAGGATGGCTGATATCATAGACCTAAAAAGAGTCGGGGCTGTATTTAAAGGACAAAAATATATTTATGCCACAGAAGCCCAAGCTGATGCCATAGACAAAAGTGAACTCTCTTTTCATAACTCTTTGTGGGCAACCATTAAGGTTATAAACTACGTATCAAAATACGCTTCATCAGAAACAGAGTTGAACCGTACGTACAAAGTTATTTTTTTAGGCGTTGGTCTTGGGCTTCATCTTCAAAACATCATAAAAAAACTAAACCCTCAAGTGGTTTTTATAAAAGAGAAAAATCTTGAAACCTTTCGTCTCTCACTTTTTGTTAGCGATTATGAAGAGATATTAAGAGATCAGTTTGTATTTTTTTCACTTACGGATGATGAAGCGCAAGAGAGAGAGAATTTTTTAGAGTTTCTAAATAAAGGGAATAACTACAATCTTCATATCAAGCATGTTCCATTTACCACAGATTATCAGCTTGAACTACAAAGACTTCAATCACATGTTTTATCGCAAAGCTACATAAATTATGGTTACAGTGCGATGCTTTTTAGATATATTAGCTCTCCACGCTATTTAGCTCAAGGCTACTCTTTTTTAAATGTTAACAAATTTTATAATGATAATATATTTACAGATAAGCCTGTACTTCTTCTTTTTTCAGGTCCATCTACTTCAAAAAATATTGACTGGGTTGTTGCAAATCGTGACCGTTTTATCATAGTGTCGGCTCTTTCTACATGTAAATTACTAAATCGTTTCAATATAACGCCTGATATCGTTGTTCATATAGATCCTGGTGAAAATAGCTCTCTGCTTTTTGAAGGGCTAGACATCCAAAACTACTTTAAAGGTGCTCAGTTACTTTTGGCTTCAAATGTCGATGAAGCAACACTGCAAAAATTTGACTCCTCAAAAGTTCACTTTATAGAGCAGGGAACTCTCTATAAAAAAGGGTTTGGTCGTTTTTCTGCACCTAGTGTCGGTGAATATACCTATGGACTTTCTCTGGTTTTTGGCATAACAAATCTATTTATGCTCGGAGTAGATTTAGCACTAGATAGCAAAACGCTTCAGACACATGGAGACTTTCACCCGTTTCAAAACACCGGAGAGTATAACGATAAAAATGCATCACTAGATCCAAACACTTCTATAACTTATGTAAAAGGAAATCTTCAAGAGAGCATCCCAACCCTGTCTGCTTATAAAATATCCATAGAACAGGTTGAAATCTTTACAAATATGTTAAAACATGATTATCATAAGTGTTACAATCTAAGCGACGGTGCTTACTTAGAGGGGTGTGAACCGCTAAAGTTTGAAGATTATGAGTGGGAGAAGCTTCCATCACTACCACGGGAAGAATTACATGAGAAAATAGGTGATTTTTTTAAAGAAATAGGCTCTAGTGATTTCAACGATGATGACAAAGGACAGATTCGCCATCAAATAAAAGAGGCAAAAAAGCTTGAAAAAATTATCAAGCAGCATCAAAAGAAAAAATTTGCAAATACAGAAGCGTATCTTAATGCTTTAGCAAAATTTTCATGGGACTTAAGCGATATGGACTATAAAACAAGATCTGATTTGGCACAAGTGTACTATGAATATTTCTCAATAGTAATGAGCTATATTTTTGACCTATTTAACACTAAAAATTTGGAAAATCCAAATAAACATGTAGTACAAATTAACGCTATTTTGGTAAAACAGCTTCTTAAAATGTCCGAGCTATATATCAGTAAACTTGAGAGTTACTTGAGATAAAAGCAATTTGCTTTTATCTTGTAAAGTCTGCCTGAATATATTAAAGCTGTTTTGTAATCTAAAAGTTTTTGATGTGAAGTAAAAAAAGAAGTTTTAAAAAAGATGGTACGGAGTTTCCCGTACCATCATAAAGTAAAGAGAGAGAGTTCTACTGT
>MICC01000116.1 GCA_001829715.1 Sulfurimonas sp. RIFOXYB12_FULL_35_9 | reverse complement strand
TTTCTTATTCAACTTCTTAATTTTACAATTACCCTTTTACTCTACACTTTACCATACTTTTTTATTAATTATTAACTTTGTGAATTTTACTTTTTTATATATTTTTATCTGCTATTTATATTCTGGTTTTGAAGCTTTAACAATTAATTCTATGGTATTATTTTATATACAATTTTAGGATGTTATATGAAAAAATATATTAAAGAACAGATTAAAAAATCTTATGAAACTAAGCAAGCTATTTATGAAAATGAAGATTTGTTAAACAAAATTGAAGAAGTATCTAAATTATGTGTAGAATTATACAAAGGTCCAAATAAGACTATATTAGCTGGTAATGGAGGAAGTGCAGCAGATGCACAGCATATAGCTGCCGAACTTGTTGGCAGATATGGATTTGACAGACCATCAATACCATCTCTTGCATTAACTACAGATACATCAAATTTAACTGCAATTGGAAATGATTATGGGTATGATAAAGTTTTTTCAAGGCAGTTGGAGGGTATGGGGCAGAGCGGAGATATATTTATAGGTATATCTACCTCCGGAAACTCAAGAAATATAATTAATGCTTTTGAAGTGGCGAAGAAAAAAGGAATAAAAACAGTTGCTTTAGTAGGCAGAGACGGTGGAGAGATGGCAAAGATGGCTGATATTGCTTTAATTGTTCCATCAGATTCAACACCAAGAATACAAGAATCACATATTTTGATAGGTCATATACTTTGTGATATCATAGAAAAAGAGACTTTTGGACAGGGTGTTAATTAGCAGAAGATGAAGAGGGCACTTTTTTTAGACCGTGACGGTGTTGTAAATATTGAGATAAACTACCTCTATAAAGTTGAAGATTTTAAGTTTATAGAGGGAATATTTGAACTTTGTAAGTATTATCAAAATTTAGGGTATATGATATTTGTTGTTACAAATCAGTCGGGAATTGCTAGAGGTTATTATAGTGAAGATGATTTCTATAAACTGACTTTGTGGATGATAGAAGAGTTTAAAAAAAACACTATAGAGGTAAAAAAAATCTATTTTTGTCCACATCATCCGGATATTTCATCTACATGTAATTGCAGAAAACCAAAACCCGGTATGCTATTAGAAGCTAAAGAAGAGTTTGATATTGATTTAGAAAACTCTATTTTAGTAGGTGACAAAGAGAGTGATATTGAAGCGGCTATAAGTGCGGGAATAAAAGAGACATATCTATTTGATGAGAAAAAAATTTATAATAAATCAAAAGCTACAAGAATAGTTTCAAAACTAGAGGAGATTTATAGTGTTAATACTAAATAGCGGCGGTACATTCAATAAAAAATATAATCCATTAAACGGAGAGTTGGAAGTTCTATATAATAACTCTTCAATAGAGAAAATTTTGCAAAGTGTGGAGTCTAAGTATGATCTGGCAGGTGTTATCTATAAAGATAGTTTAGATATGAATATGGATGATAGGAAAATGCTTGCTAAAATCATTATGGAGTCAAAAGATGATACATTCATTGTTGTGCATGGAACTGACACGATGCACATGAGTGCCGAATTTTTATCCGAGATTTTTGAGGATAGAAAAATAGTTTTTGTCGGTGCTATGAAACCTTTTGAAATAGATACGATAGAAGCAAGTTTTAATCTTGGTATGGCAATGGGATTTGCAAAAGCACTCAAAGAATATGGAGTTTATATCTGCATGAACGGATATGTTGAACCATGGAAAAATATACAAAAAAATACAAAATTTGGAAAATTTGAAGTTGTCTCATAAAAAAATTCCTTGTTCTCACTGTCATTTAGCGTTTGATTCTTCTCTTATGATAAAAGATAGGGAGCATTATTTTTGCTGTAGTGGTTGCCAAGGCGTATTTCATCTGCTTAAAGATGAAGGGTTTGGAAGCTTTTATGAAAAAAGCAAAAATATTGAATTAGCACCTCCATCTCATATATATGAGGAGTCGTCAAATTTTAATTCACCCTCTTTTTATGATAAATTTGTAGAAACTACAGATGATGGATTTAGCAAAGTTTCTTTAATAATAGAGGGAATCCACTGTTCAGCATGTGTATGGCTTAATGAAAAAGCTTTGCGTAAGATGGACGGAGTGATAGAAGCAGAGATTAATTTTACAAATAATAAAGCAACTATAGTGTGGGCTGATGATGTCGTAAAGCTCTCAAAAATTATTGATATGATTCGCTCTATCGGCTATAACGCATTCGCTTATGACTCTTCGGCGCAAGAGTCACATGCAAACAGAGAGAGAAAGTCATACTACCTGAAAATGGCTGTTGCCATATTTGCATCTATGAACATCATGTGGATAGCGGTGGCTCAGTATGCAGGATATTTTAGCGGAATAACGCAAGATGTAAAAACTATACTAAATATTGCAGAGGGTGTTCTTGCGACTCCTGTGCTTTTTTATAGCGGCTGGGTTTTTTTTAGAGGTGCATACTTCGGTCTAAAAAACAGAGTTATTAATATGGATTTACTTGTAGCAACAGGAGCGGCTCTTACCTATATATACTCTTTATATATAACTATTTTAGGACGTGGTGAAGCCTATTTTGACTCTGTGAGTATGATAATAACTTTTGTATTGATTGGCAAGTTTTTAGAGGTCTTAAGTAAAAAAAATGCTGCCGATACACTTGATATGATTACAAAAAGTATTCCTAGTGAAGTTAAAGTTGTTGAGAATGATAATATTGTTACATGTAAACTCAGTGATGTTCATGTTGGAGCTATTGTCGCCATCTTTTCCGGAGAAAAAGTTTTGCTTGATGGGGAGATAATTAAAGGGAACGGTTCGTTTGACGAATCAAATTTAACAGGAGAGAGTGAACCTGTATATAAGAGCGTAGGGATGAGTGTTATAAGCGGTACGACTAGCATCGATGCAGACATACATTTTAGAGCAACTAAAGATTTTAAGCATTCGACACTCTCAAATATCGTTACTCTTTTAGAGTCTGCTATAAATAAAAAGCCAAAAATTCAGCAGATGGCGAATAGACTCTCAGAATATTTTTCATCTATAATTTTAGCACTCTCATTTATAACCTTTTTTGTGTGGTGGATCTGGCCTAACAGTTTTGAAATCTCTTTCATGGTTGCCGTCTCCGTTATCATTATAGCTTGTCCATGTGCTTTGGCTCTTGCAACACCGGTTGCGACTTTGGTTGGGCTTAGTTTGGGAGCTTCAAGAGGCATACTTTTTAAAGAAGCCGCAGGGCTTGAGAGTATGGCAAAAATAGATACTCTTGTTTTGGATAAAACGGGAACCATTACCGTCGGAAAACCTGAGGTAATAAAAGAAAATATTTACGGAGAGTTTGATATATGGTTACTCTATTCGCTTGTAAAATCATCAAATCATCCCGTAGCTAAGGGTATTGCAAACTATATAAAAGAGCAGAACGAAAAGATTGACGAAATCATTTTTGACGAGTATATGCAAATTCCGGCAAAAGGGATAAGAGCAAAATATAAAGATATAGAGTGTTTGGGCGGGAATTTAAAATTACTGCAAGAAGAGGGCTTGGAAACAGAGTTTTTAACACAAGATACAACATTCTATTTTGTAGTTGATAATCAAGTTGTGGCAATGTATGAACTTAGAGATAAGATAAAAGGCTTTGCTGCGGAGTTGATGGAAAATATGCGCCATAGCGGTATAGAGGTGGTGCTATTAAGCGGAGATCATGAAAAAATTACTAAAAAAGTAGCAGATGAAGTCGGAATAAAAAATTTCTTCTTTGAGCAGACACCTCAGGATAAAGCACAATATATAGAGAAGCTTCATAAGGACGGTAGGCAGGTTGTTATGGTAGGAGACGGGGTGAATGATATTTTGGCTCTCGCAACTGCCGATATAGCAATCTCTATGGGAAGCGGAAGCGATATAGCCGTTGAAGTTGGAGATGTTGTTTTACTTGATGATTCGCTAAAATCACTCAATGATGCTTTTAAAATCAGCCGCACTACATTTGGATTGATTAAGCAAAATCTTTTTATATCGCTAGTTTATAATGCATTTACCATTCCATTGGCGATGTCAGGATATGTTATACCGCTTTTTGCTGCAATTTCCATGTCGCTAAGTTCGCTTTTAGTTGTCGGAAACTCTATGAGAATTCGTTATAAATGGAAGAGAGAGTAACAATGGACAATTGGGTTATAGCCATGATGCTCGGCGTGTCGATATTTTTGGGAGCTACTGGGCTAATTGCATTCATGTGGGCTGTTAAAAATGGTCAGTTTGACGATGAAGAGAAGTTTTTAAATGCCGCTAAATATGACGGTGAAGATGAGTTAAATGATGCTTTAAAACAAGAACAAAAAAGAGAAGAGCTTAAGAAAAAGTATAAACCGGAATAAAAATTAAGATTGAGAAGATGAAGTAAGTTGCCCTAAAAAGGGCAACTTAGGTAAATTATTTACCGATAGTTTGAGAGAATGCGTCTAAGTCAGCATCGCTATATTTAGCAACTTGACCTTTCATAAGACCTTTCATCGGTCCGCCGTAAGTACCAGCTTTGTAACCTTTAAGTGCAGCAGCGATATCAGCATGAGTCATCTCAGCAACATTCTTAGATTTACCTAGAGCAGGTTTTGCCCAATCAGCGCCGTGGCACCCTTGACATGCACCAGCTTCTACAGCAGCCATTAAAGCAGTTGTCGCTGTTAAAGCAACGATTGATAAAACGATTTTTTTCATAATTTTTCCTTGATTTTTTTAATTTCGGGCAAATTATAGTGATTTTACTCTTAAATAGATGTTAATAGAGTATCTGTTATCATTTTGTTAAAGTTAGTAGTGTATGTAATGTAACAAATTCAAAATTAATGGTAGTTCAGCAGATGAAATATATAGAAAATGAGTTAAAAGATAAGACGATTTTGATCACCGGCGGCGCCGGTTTCATAGGTTCAAATTTAGCGTTTTACTTTCAAGAAAATCATCCCGAGGCAAAAGTTGTCGTTCTTGATAGTTTTAGAAGCACAGAGTTGTTATCTAACGGAAATCTTAAAAGTTTTGGACACTTTAAAAATTTAATAGGCTTTAGCGGAGAGGTTATAAGCGGTGATATAAACGATAAAGATTTACTCTTAGCACTGGAGACAAATTATAAATTTAATTATATTTTTCATGAAGCTGCAATCTCCGACACAACTGTATTAGAACAGGATTTGATGATAAGAACAAATGTTAATGCCTATAAAGATTTGTTAGAACTTGCCATAAAACACGGTGCAAATATGATTTATGCTTCATCTGCGGCAACTTATGGAAATGCGCCTTCCCCACAAAAAGTAGGGTGTGAAGAACCGCAAAATGTTTATGGCTTTTCAAAACTCTGCATGGATAATTTAAGTAGGGAGTATATGAAAAGAAGTAATATAGGAATTGTCGGTTTGCGATATTTTAATGTTTACGGGCCAAGAGAGTATTTTAAAAATTCTACTGCATCGATGATATTGCAGTTTGCTCATCAGATACTATTGGGCAAAAATCCACGTCTTTTTGAAAATAGTGACAAGATACTTCGTGATTTTATATATATTGAAGATATCATTCAAGCTAATATAAAAGCTATGAATCCAAAAGAGAGTGGAATTTTTAATGTCGGAACTGCAAAAGCGAGAAGTTTTCAGGATATTGTTGATATTTTGCAATATGAGTTAGAAACATCTTTGACATGTGAATATATCCCTAACCCATTTATCGGAAGTTATCAATTTCATACAGAAGCAGATATAGCTTCAACTAGAGAAGTGCTTGGGTATAAACCGAGATTTGAGATGGAAGACGGTATAAAAGCCTATGTCCATGAGATTAAGAGACTCTTTAGAGATGAGGTAAAAAAATGAAAATACTTAAAAACTTTACTCCAAATATTTTAGTTATCGGTGATTTGATGATAGATCACTATTTGTGGGGAAGCTGCGAGAGAATCTCTCCCGAAGCACCGGTTCAGATAGTAGATATAAAAAATGAGACAACGGTTTTAGGCGGTGCCGGAAATGTTATAAACAATCTTGTAACTCTTGGAGCGAAAGTTTCCGTATGCAGTGTTATCGGCAGAGACGATAATGGTTTAGAACTGATAGCGATGTTAAAAAGTATAGATGTTGATACAACTAAAATATTACGGCATGAGTGTAGAAAAACATCAAAAAAAAGCCGTGTGATAGCAAGCTCTCAGCAGGTTTTACGATACGATAAAGAGAGCAAAGAGTTTATATCAAAAGATGATGCCCATGAGATTTTAAACTCTTTGAGTGACTCTATCTGCAGCTATGATACGGTTATATTGTCCGACTACGGCAAAGGTGTTTTAAGTCATGAGCTATGTGAGGGCGTGTTACGACTTTGCAAAAAAAACAGTATAAAAGTTTTGGTTGATCCAAAGGGGAGCGATTATGCTAAATATAGAGGTGCATATCTTTTAACTCCCAATAAAAAAGAGGCAATTCTTGCTACGGGCATAAATATTAAAGATAAAGACTCTTTAAAAAACGCACTCTTAAAGCTAAAAGAAGATTGTGATTTAGCCATATCCATGATCACACTCTCAGAAGACGGAATAGCTACTTTTAAAGATGAAATGAAACTCTTTCCGACCGTAGCAAAAGAGGTTTTTGATGTAACTGGTGCCGGCGATACGGTTATCGCTTCCATAGCTTTTGCGCTTAGCGCAGATAAAAGCATAGAGGAGGCAGCAGCATTTGCAAATCTTGCAGCCGGTGTAGTAGTGGGGAAAATAGGCTCCGCTACCGTTACGCTTGATGAGATAGAAGAGTATGAAGCAACTCTTCACAAAAGTACCTCTGATGCACATATAAAGAGTTTTGATGAGATAAAATCCGTAGTTGAGAGATATCGCAAAAACGGTAAAAAAGTCGTCTTTACAAACGGTTGTTTTGATATCTTGCATGTAGGGCATGTAAAGTATCTGCAAGAGGCAAAGAGTTTTGGAGATGTCCTTATAGTCGGACTTAACTCCGATGCATCGGTAAAAAGGCTAAAAGGTGAATCAAGACCCGTAAATATAGCTGAGGACAGAGCCTACCTTTTGGCAGCTCTTGAAGCTGTTGATTTTGTAGTGCCATTTGAGGATGACACGCCTTATGAGCTCATCAAAATGATTTCCCCGGACATACTTGTAAAAGGCGGTGACTATAAGGGCAAAGATGTCGTCGGAGCCGAGTTTTCAGGGGAGTTAATGCTTGTGGATTTTGTAGACGGAAAGAGCACGACAAAGACAATACAGAGGATACAGGGGAGTTAAAAATACACTATAACTGTTCTTGTTGACTCTCGCTCCCGTGCTGCTGCGTATGGGTATATATTTCTGGTTATTACTACTTATTGTGATAAGCAACTTTCGGATTTCTTTTATTTACAAATTTCTTTATAATAGCATTAACTAATACGAAGGAAATAAAATGAGACATAGAACTAAAACGCATTTATTAACGGAAGAACAAATTGATGCTTTATTGGAAAGAGCTGAGGTGGGGCGACTAGGAACTTTTTCTCAAGATGGGTATCCATATATTGTGCCAATGCATTTTGTCTATTTTAATCAAAAAATATACATGCATGGATTGCCAGTGGGGCAAAAGATTGATAATATAAAATTCAATTGCAATGTCTGTTTTGAAATTGATGAGATGCTATCATTACTATATAAAGATGTACAAAATCCTTGTGATGTTAATACTGAATTTAATAGCATTGTCGTTCAAGGACAGGCTAGTATTGTCGAAGATTTTGATGAAAAACAAGATGCTTTATTGAAAGTTATAGAAAAGTTTACACCTCACTTAATTCACAATGAGATGCCTGAAAAAATGATTCAAGGTACAGCAGTTATTCGAATTGATATTACTCAATGCGTGGGCAGATATTACAAGTAAAAGTGGAAGCTTTTCTTCTCTTTAATTGATGATTAGTTATCTAATTTTTTTCTTTGTTAAGCGATTCATAGGCGATTAAAATTTTTTTTCTCTCAATTCCCCACCGATAACCACTCATTGCTCCACTTTTGCCAATAACTCTATGGCAAGGAATCAAATAGCCGATATGATTTCTTGCTATTGCACTGGCTACTGCTCGTACGGCCTTAGGTTTATCTAAATAGTTCGCAATATCAGAATATGTTGCGACTATTCCATTTGGAAGATTTAAAAGTGCTTTCCAAACATTTATTTGCAGATTTGTGCCTTTTACAAGAAGATTATATTTTTTATTTTTTACAAATATATTTTCCAAATATTCGTTTGCTAATTTTTCATCAAAAACCAAATTTGCATTTTCCCAAAGTTCATTAAATCTTTGAAAAATCTCTTTTTTATTGTTATCAATAAATCCTAAATAACAAATTCCTTTGTCTGTAAATCCAATCAATGCTTCACCAAAAGGAGTTTGCCCAAATCCATAAGTTATTTGTACATCTTTTCCTTTTTCTTTCCACTCTTTTGGAGTTACACCAATTAAATTTACAAAAAGTTCATGAAGTCTGCTGGTACTAGATAGCCCAATATCCAAACTACTATCAAGTATAGATTTAGATTCTTTTATATGCTCTTTTGCATAATTCAAAGTTACACAATGCAAAAATTGTTTTGGAGTAACACCTACATACTCTTTAAATACTCTTATAAAATGGTATTTACTCATACCTATATTTTTGGCTATTTCATCAACTGATGGATGTTCTTTGAAATTCTCATCTATATATCTTATAGCCTTTTCTATTTGTTTATAAGTTGTATTTAATGTAGTAGGCATTGAAATACTCCAAATTTAAGCATTATTAATAAGTAGATTGATTGTAAATCACAAAATTAGAGGCCAATTCTTCTAACTCTTTGTTAATTTTTTTGTGAAGTTCTTTATCTTCAATGCTATCTAATATATCACAAATTTTGTTTGAAATAATCTCAAACTCTTTTTCCTTCATTCCCCTGGCAGTTAATGCTGGACTTCCTATTCTAATTCCACTTGTAATAAATGGACTTCTTGTGTCTCCTGGCACGATATTTTTATTGACTGTAATTCCTGCATTTCCTAATGCTATATCTGCATCCTTTCCACTAAAGGGCTTATTTAAAAACGATACTAAAACTAAGTGATTATCCGTACCCCCAGATACAATATCGTATCCTCTTTTTATTAATACTTCTGCTAGAATTTTTGAGTTAGCTTTTACTTGTTTGGAATACTCTTTCCATTTTGGGTCAAGTACTTCTTTAAAGGCTACAGCTTTTGCTGCAATAACATGTATCAATGGTCCACCTTGAAGTCCTGGAAAAATTGCACTATTAATTTTTTTAGCAATTTCTTCATTATTGCTCATAATCATTCCCCCTCTTGGACCTCTTAGAGTTTTATGAGTGGTGGTTGTAACTACATCGGCATAAGGAAATGGACTTTGATGTTCACCTGCTGCAACAAGACCAGCAACATGAGCAATATCTGCAAACAAAATAGCACCTACTGCATCGGCTATTTCTTTAAATTTTTTAAAGTCTATTTCTCGAGCATAAGCACTAGCTCCACACACGATTATTTTTGGTTGACAAATTTTAGCAATCTCCATCACTTTATCATAGTTAATTCGTCCATCTAATTCTACACCGTAATAAAATGCCTGATAGTTTTGTCCTGAAAAGTTTGGCTTACTTCCGTGAGTTAAATGTCCTCCATGAGACAAATCCATACCTAATATTTTATCTCCTGCATTTAACAAGGCTGCATACACCGCACCATTGGCTTGGCTTCCTGAATGAGGTTGAACATTTACAAATTTACAGTTAAAGATTTGGGATGCTCTATCAATAGCCAATTGTTCTACTTGATCTGCAAATTCACATCCTCCATAGTATCGTTTGTTCGGATACCCTTCTGCGTATTTATTGGTAAATACTGACCCCATAGCTTCCATTACGGCTGGGCTTGTGAAGTTCTCACTAGCTATCATCTCAAGATGCCGTGTCTGTCGTTCTAATTCTTTTTCAATGATAGAAAAAACTTCATTATCAGACTCTTTTAAAGTGGCAGATGTTATAAAATCCATTGGTGTATCTCCATTTTTTTTATAACTATAACTTTTTTAGAAAGATTTAACAATCTGAAAATTGCTATTTAATTTTAATATATACCGTCTATATAAGTTCTTTTTAATGCCTAAGCCTTTAATTCTTTCACCGCCTCTATAACCTCTGAAGCTTCTATGCTCTTCATGCACTCATGATGTCCTAGCGGACACTCTCTTCTCATGCACGGTGCACACTCCATCTCGTGTCTGACGATAGTGTTTTTTTCATTCATCCATTGTGAAGTTTCTGTATGTTTTGTAGGTCCAAATATGGATACGGTTGGAACTTGATATGCAGCGGCTACATGCATAGGTCCGCTGTCGTTTGTTACAAATAAAGAGCATCCTCCGATAAGTGAGCAAAGCTCTTTTATGTTTGTTTTTCCTGCTAAGTTTGTATAGTTACTCACATGTGAGGATTTGAGATAAGACTCAATTTCTGCTGCCATTTCAACTTCATTTGGACCGCCGAAGATGATGATGTCATATCTGTCGCTGTACTCTTTTGCAACAAGAGCAAATCTCTCAGGATACCATCGCTTGGCACTTCCGTATGTTGCTCCGGCGTTTATCCCCATCACCCTTTTATCAAATTTTTTCGGCTCTATGTAGAGTTTAAGAGGCGGCGTAGTTTTGTCCCATTCATCTGTATTTATCATCGCTAGTTCGGCATACTGTTTAGTGAGGTGTTTGTCTGCTTTGATGCTCGGCGTATGTGAGAGTAAAAACATAGAGTGCCACGACTTTTTAGCAATGCAAAATAGACTTCCGGTTAGTTTCAGAAGCAGTGAAGAGTGAATTTGGTTTCTAAAAGAGATAGCCATATCAAAACTGCCTAGTTTTTTGGCAAGTTCATAGGTCGCTTTTATTCTGTTTGGAGCTTTTTTTGTATCATCGACTATCGCATTTTTGCAATTTGGATGGTATTTTAGCGCTTCTATGGAAGCATAACTTCCTACAAAAGTAAGCTCCGCTCTTGGATAGTAAGTGCATAAAAGCTCAATTGCCGGAGTTGCCATAACAGCATCGCCCAGCCAGTTTGGTAAGATTATCAGTATTTTCATGTTTTGCCTATTTTATAAATATATAAAGCGGTGATGAACCGATGTTCAAAAACTCGTCTTCTATTTTTTCGCCGCTGCTTGAGAAAGTTCTAAAAATATCTTCATTTTTTATAGTTTTTGGTTGAAGCGACCAGTGGATTTGAAGCAGCTCATCATTTTGGAGTAAACATTGGAGGATAAAGTGCCCTCTTTTTATGTCTAGGCGTAAAAATTCTGCATTTTTTAGAGTGTGAACCATGTATTTGTAGACTTCGTAAGCTTCCCTTTTTCTCAAACCCTCTCTATTGTCCACAAGCCCGTAACCGGCTGCAATGAGTTGATGCCATGATACGGAATTAACTTGCTGTGATGCAAAGGCAAGAAGATAGTATCGAAGCATATAGTCACCGTAGAGTTCTTCGCTTACACACTCATACTCGCTTGTCGGGGCATAAGGTGCCGTACCGCTTAAGGGCCAGTTAGTCTCGGTGATATGAAGTTCATGTGCGCTTTTTGGACTTAGCCATACCATAGTTGAGAGAAGCGCTATCTTGTCAAGCAGGTAAAAACCCATCTGCATATTTTCCGGTGCGCCGCGTCTATCTACATAAAGAAGCGAAGCAACGCCGTCATAGTGGTATTTCTTCTGATTAAAAAGTGTGTGTGCGGTGAAGTGATACTCAAAGTCTATAACGTCGCCGCCGATAAGTTTGATGTTAGGATATTTTGAAGTTTTAAGGTCATAAGCGACTTGATAAAATCCGTTGTACTCATCAACGCTAAAAAAGCCCCATTTTGTTCTGTTTATGGTTGTACCGATTTCAAAAATATCTACATATTGATCCAAATCGGAAAATATATTTTCCAAATCTTTTTTAAAGAGATCCAGATCTTCTATATGTTCTCTGTCTTGTATGACTTTTAGAGTTACTTTTTTTCCTTTTAGTTTTAGAAGAAAACTCTTAAGTTCATCAATAGTTTCCATCTCCCAAAGTTTAAAACGAACCAAAACCCTCTCTACGCCAAGTTCGTCAAGAAGCTCTAAAGTAGCTTCCCTCTCTCTTTGATAATCTACTCCGATACAAAAAAAATAATTTGAATCAACTCTGTTTCTCTTTACGAATGGCATCATGATAAGTGAAAAAGGGAGTATAAAAAGCGAGACAAAAAAAGTTTTTAAAAGTGAATTTATCTGACTTTTTCGCATCTTTTTTTTGTAACTTTTGTCTTGCAACGGATATGGTTGATCGGAATTGTTATCCCAGTTAAATGGCTGTTTCATAAGGCGGATTATAACCTTTTTGAGATAAAATATTTGTAATTTTATATGAGGGATTCTTATCATCTGCTCTGAAATAAAAAATTTATTGATAAAGAATTGAAATTTGATATCCTATTTATATAAAATCGTAATTATCTTTTTATTTTTTATAACGCCAATTTATGCACTTACTCTTCAAAAAGCAAATATTTATACAGACCAAAATATAACGCAATGGACGGTTTCTGAAAAACTTGACGGTATAAGAGCTTATTGGGATGGCAAAAATTTGCTCTCAAGAGAGGGCAAAGTTATAAATGCTCCAAAATATTTCACGCAAAAACTTCCGCCCTTTGAGCTTGACGGAGAGCTTTGGAGCAAAAGAGGAGATTTTGAAAATATACAATCAATTGTTATGGACAAGACGCCAAGTAGTAAATGGAACGAAATATCTTACATGATATTTGAAGTTCCTCACATGGACGGAGATTTTGAAAAAAGATTGAAAAAAGCCCAAAAATATATAGAAGATGCCAAACTTTTACATGTAAAAATAATAGAACAAAAAGTTCTAAAATCCGCAGAAGAGCTAAACATGTTTTTAGAAGATATTATAAAAAACGGTGGAGAGGGCGCAATGCTAAAGGATGGCTCGAGAGGGTATTTTGATGGGAGAAGCGACTCTTTGCTTAAAGTCAAAAAAGCGCAAGATATGGAAGCGCAAGTGATAGGCTACAAAGAGGGAAACAATAAATACAAGGGAGTGATGGGAAGCTTACATGTAAGACTCAAAGATGGAGTAGAATTTTTTATTGGAAGCGGTTTTAGTGATGAGATAAGAAAAAATCCACCTAAAATCGGTGAAATAGTTACCTTTAAATATTATGGTTTTACGAAAGGAGGCAAACCTAAGTTTGCTTCATTTATGAGAGTGCGGAGGGACTGATAGATATTAGTCGGCTTTTTGTTCATAAAGTTTTATATATGCTTCAGCCATATTTTCGGCTGAATACTTTTCAACCGATTTGAGAGCGTTTGAAACTAAAAACTCTGCTTTTTCATGGTCTTCATAAAGTGCTAAAATGAGTTTTTCAAGTTCATCTGGATTATTGATATCAAAAAGCAGTCCGTTCTCATCATCTTTGATAATATCTACAATTCCTCCGACACGGCTTGCGATGATGGGTATGCCGATTTTCATAACATCAAGAAGAGTAGATCCTAAGCCCTCATTTCTTGATGGAAAAACAAACATGTCAAAGCATCTTATATAGTCGTTTACATTGTTTACAAAGCCCTCAAAGGTGATGTTTGTCAGCCCTTTTGCCATCTCTTTGAAACGCTCTTCATCGCATCCGCCGCCAACTAGCAAAAAGTGAATCTTTGGATGTGAAGTCTCTATTTTTTTTGCTATGTCGATGATGATAGATTGTCCCTTATGTTTGTCATCGAGCGCACCCACATGACCTATAAGAAATTTTTTATCGAACCTTTTTTTTATCTCATGTGCTATCTTCTCATTAACCTCAATGTCGCTAAAAGCACTTGGAATAATGTTGGTTTTTGCTTTTGGAGCTACTCTTAAAATCTCTTTTTCTATTGCTTTAGAGAGGGCAACCGATGCTTTTGCATTTGTGTACATGAGTCTATTTAAAAAATTTGTTTTAAGAGCGTTGTCAACTCTTCTTGTGACGATGAAAGAGATTTTTTTTAGTAAATTTGCAAAATAGGCAAACTGGAGTGCTTTTGTTTCATGTGCATGGATGATGGAGCTATCTCTTATTTTGTTTATGTGTAAAATATAGGGCTTGGATATCTCTATAATCTCTAAGTTTTTTAAACTATTACATCTCTTTGTAAGTTCCGAGTTTTTTCTAACAATGAGTTTTTGTTTATAGCCCAATAGAGATAGCTGTTCTATGAGAAGCTGCGTCTGTCTCTCGCCGCCACGAAAGCCTTTTGCAAAGTTTACATGTGTAATCAAATTATAACTCTCCGCTTCCAATAAATCTGCTTAGTCTAACTTATTTATGCTAAAATCATAATGAAATTACGCAAATGTGGAGTGATGGATGGTTGGGATTTTTTATAAAATATATCAATTTTTATATATATTGTCATTAAAAATTACAAAAGGGAGCAGTTTTGTATTCAATGGAAAAATCTCATCCAGCGGTTTTTTTAAAATAGAAATTGCAAAAAACGCAAAATTGACAATTAGAGGGAATATAACATTAAAATCAGGCACTATTATAGGTGTAAGAAAGAATGCTCAATTAACTATTGATGATGGCTGCTTTTTTAATAGAAACTGCTCCATAATCTGCAGAGAAGAGATAACTATCGGCAAGAATTGTTTATTTGGTGAATCTGTTAAAATATATGATAATGATCATAAGTTGCTTGCCGGAAAAATATATAAAGATGAGTATATCACCTCTTCAATAGTCATTGAAGATGAGTGTTGGATTGCAAATGACGTAAATATTTTAAAAGGTTCTTATATACCTAAAAATACAGTTGTAGGTGCGATGAGTCTTGTGAATAAAAGGTTGGAACAATCGGGCATATATGCAGGGATACCTGCAGTATTTAAAAGAGCTATTTAGTCCTAGAGTTGATATATCTTTTTAAATATCTGAAAAATTTGCCGTTGAAATTAAACATTGCTATAACAAATCCTCTCCAGCCGTCTAAAAAACCAAGTTGTAGAAAATATGTTTTAATAAATGCCCACTTTGCCCTTAGCAGCACGACTAAAAAGCAGCATGTTTCTTTATCTTTAGATGCGAGATCCGAATATTTGATTATTTTTTGTAAAAATTGATTTATATCTTG
>MICC01000115.1:15348-24658 GCA_001829715.1 Sulfurimonas sp. RIFOXYB12_FULL_35_9 | reverse complement strand
ACAAGCAATACAAACAGCAGCACAAGCAGTGATTATGATACCGCTATAGCAAATTCAGCGTTAGATTTATGGGCAAGTGTTGATACAAAAACATTTAAAACTTTCCTTCCATCACTATATTTGGGTTACAACTTTTCAAGTGAAGATGCTATCTATATTGACTACTCCAGATCTTACGGTTTTGATGTAAATCTATTTCCGACATACTCATCAAACAGGGCATCTTTTGTAGCAAAAAATGTAAAACTGCAAGATTTATGGGATGATTTGGAACTTGAGACATCAGACAACATAGATCTGGGAGCAAAAACAGTGATAGGCGGTGTTACGATAAATCCTACACTCTTTGTCTCATTCGTAAAAAATAAACAAGCAAATATTTATGACGCATTTTACGGTGTCAACTACCCTGCAAATGTCGGAGAAGCTTTTGGTTATGGGTCTGAACTCTCAGTTAGCGGAGCTTTGAGAGATGATCTTGAGTTCTTGCTGGGCTTGTCATATAACAAATACGCATTTACCCAAAATTTTCAATCATCATCTACTGCTTCAACGGATATAAAAGGAAATCAACTTCCCGATGCACCTGAGTTTATGGCAAAAGCAGCCCTGTCTTATTATTTGAACAAATGGACTTTTACTCCAAGTTTAAGATATACATCAAGCAGATACGGTGATGTGGCAAATACTCAAAAGATTGATGCTTTTACTTTGGTTGATTTAGATATCTCTTATAAAGCGCCTCTATTTTTAGGCTCAAAAAGCACTATCTTTAGAGCTACGGCAACAAATTTAACGAATGAAAAATATATCTCCACAATTGTTTCCGCAGATAATGTTTTGGCGGCAGATGGAACTTCTAGCACATATCAAACCGGTGCTCCTTTTGGTCTATTTTTAAGTGCGACACTAAAGTACTGATTGTGAATATGCGTCATAAAAAACACGGCAGATATCTTATAGCATCAACTCTGTTGCTTATGGCAGCGGCTATTTTCTCTCTTTTGTGGGGGCAATATTATATTGGCATGGAGACATTTTTTGAGTATCTTAACTATAAACTTTTTGCAACTTCTGTAATTGATCAAGGCACTTTAGCGTTAATTGACAATATTATTTTAGAAATTCGTCTTCCTCGTGTTTTGCTTGCTATTCTTATCGGTGCGGCACTTTCAACTTCGGGAGTGGTTTTTCAAGCGATGTTTGTAAACCCTCTTGTCTCTCCTGGGATTTTAGGAGTACTTGCAGGAGCATCATTTGGCGCGGCATGCGGAATGTTAATCTCTGAGCATTGGATTATCGTGCAGATTTTGGCTTTTATATTTGGGTTTATCTCGGTAGGTTTTGCGGTGCTTATCGGCTCTATGGTTACCTCCTCCCGCTCAACCGTCATGTTGGTTCTGGGCGGAGTTATCAGCGGTTCGCTTTTTACCTCTCTTTTGTCCATCATAAAGTATGTAGCAGACCCTTACAGCACACTGCCTGCTATTGTTTACTGGCTTATGGGTTCGCTATCTATGGCAAATCTAAACGAAGTTTTTCTTGTAGCGATTCCTATTTCAATCAGCATCGCGGGCATGATATTTATGAGCAAATATTTTGATTTGATGAGCTTGGGAGATGAGGAGGCAAAAGCGCTTGGCGTAAATGTCAAATTTATACGTATCATAGCTATCGTTCTTGCTACGCTGGCAAGTTCATTATCAGTCGTTATGGCGGGCATTATCGGCTGGGTAGGGCTTATCATACCTCATATTATCCGTATGGCGGTTGGTCCATCGCATCGTCTGCTCATACCTCTCTCAGCTATTGCAGGAGGAGCATTTTTGCTTCTTGCCGATGCCGTATCAAGACTTGCTCTTAGTGTTGAGATACCGATAGGGATTTTGACTTCGCTCATAGGGATTCCTATCTTTATAATTGTTTTAAAAAATGCGAGGGCTGCATGGAACTAAAGCCCATTATAGAGGTAAAAAATCTTTATTTTTCATATAAGAAACATCAAGTTTTAGCAGGTGTTGACTTAGAGCTTTACAGAGGTGAAGTCGTCTCTTTGCTAGGACCAAACGGGTGCGGAAAGAGTACGCTTATCAAGCTCATCCTAAAACTTCTACATGGAGAGGGAGAGATAAAAATAGCCTCTAAAGAGATTGGAAAATATTCGCATAAAGATATAGCTTCACATGTAGCTTATATTCCACAGTACAACAATACGCCCTTTAACTATACGGTTCTTGAAATGGTCGTCATGGGAAGAGTCGCAAAACTCGATTTTTTTGCTCTTCCATCGGCAGGCGACTATGAGATTGCAAATATCGCACTAAAGAAGATAGATATAGAGCATCTTTCAAACAGAGCTTTCGGACAACTAAGCGGCGGACAAAAACAGATGGTGCTTTTGGCTCGTGCCATCGCTCAAGAAGTAAATGTTTTTATCATGGATGAGCCTGTTGCAGGGCTTGATTACGGCAATCAGATAAGACTATTGGAACTTATAAACGAACTGAGTGCGCAGGGGTACACATTTTTAAAAACCACACATTACCCAGATCATGCACTTTTGGTGTCAAGCCGCGTAGTGGTTATGAATGGTGGAAAAATCATAGCAGAGGGAACTCCATACGAAGTTATAACAAGCAAGATGATAGAGAGTGTATATGACATCAAAGCCGATATCATCACTCATGACGCACACAAACGATGTGTTCCGATTTTTAAAAAATAGATAAGGATTTTAAGATGGATTTTTTACTTGAAGATATTGGTTATTTTGACTTAACCACACATGGACTCGGTATAGGGGATAAAAAAGGAGTTATGAGTTTTGCGCCTAAAGCCGAGATAGTGCTTTGCGGAACGGATGAAGTTAAAGAGATTTTAAAAAAGCTTGACATAGCACACACTTTTTTTAAAAAGAACGGCGATAGAGTTATGGCAAACGAGACCATCTTGGAGTGCAAGTCCGATGCGGCTTCGCTTCATAAAGCATGGAAAATCTCTCAAAATATCTTTGAGTATATGAGCGGTATCGCAACATATACGAACAAGCTTGTAAAGAGTGCTAAAGCGATAAACCCGAGCATTAGTGTCTCAACAACCAGAAAAAACTTCCCTGGAGCTAAAAAGCTTATGCTAAAGGCGGTTATGTGCGGCGGCGGTGCGCCCCATCGTCTCGGGCTTTATGACTCTGTTTTGATTTTTGAACAGCATCTTAACTTTTTTAGCGACAAGGCAGAGTTGGAGCGAGGTTTCAAAGAGCTAAAACACAATTTTATAGAGAGAAAAATCGCCGTTGAAGTTGATAATTTTGAGCAGGCTTCATACTTTGCTTCACTGGGTGCGGACATACTCCAATGCGAAAAGATGGATTTTGAACTCCTTAAAAAATGTGTGAAACTTAAATATGAGTTTCCTTATCTTTTACTCTCAGCAACGGGCGGGATTCATGAGAAAAATATAGCCGATTTTGCAGAGTGCGGTGTTGATTTTATAGTCACTTCATCGCCTTATCATGCAAAACCCCTTGATATAAAAGTGACTATAAAGGAGACGAATAGATGAAAATAAAAAGTTTTTTCGGCTCTAGCATTATCGGTATGTTGGGCGGATTAATAGGGCTTGGCGGAGCGGAATTCAGGCTGCCTTTTCTGGTGGGAATACTCAAAATAGACACTCTTCATGCCATAATTATCAATCTCTCTATTTCATTGGTAACGGTTTTGTTTGCGCTTCTCTTTAGAGGAGTAGATGCAAACATAGTATCTCACTCTCATATAGTGCTAAATCTTCTTAGCGGAACGCTCATCGGTGCTTATATCGGTGTTTCATATGCTACAAAAATAAATAAAGAAACGCTTCATACACTCATCTTTTATCTTTTGATATTTTTAAGTCTTGTTCTATTTAGCCATACCTTTTTAGAAATAAAAAATGTTATTTCGCTTCAAACGCTATCTCAAGCAGTGCTTGGCTTGATTGCAGGAGTAGGCATAGGTTTAGTCAGTTCGCTTTTAGGCGTAGCGGGAGGGGAACTGCTTATTCCGACTATCGTGCTTTTATACGGAGTAGATATTAAAACTGCAGGAACGCTTAGTCTTGCCATATCACTTCCCACTCTTTTAGTAGGACTTTACAGATATCATAAAAATGGTAGATTTTTAGAAATTTTAAACTTTAGAGATGTTTTAATATTTATGTCTATAGGCTCGATAGTCGGCGCTTTTATAGGTGCTATGCTCTTTGGAGAGGTAAATGCCTCAATCATAGAGATACTTCTATCGGTAATACTCTTAATCTCGGCATATAAGCTTTTCAAGAAGAAGTAAAAATTTATATACCGTTATATCAATTATGAAACAACAAAAGGAGAAACAGATGAAAAATATTTTATTTGCTTTGGCAATTATCTTTAGTGTAAACATCAATGCAAGGACTATTACCGATGATCACGGTAGAGTCGTTGAAGTTCCAGAGCATATCACCAAAATCTACGCCGCCTCGCCGCCGCTTACCATGAGCCTTTTGGCATTTAACCCTGACTTGGTTGCAGGGCTTAACTCCCCGTTTAACGAGATGCAAAAAAAGTATGTAGCAAGTGCATATAACAAACCCGTAGTAGGCGGTTTTATGGGACAGGGAAACATTCCGAACTTTGAGATATTGGCAGGTATAAAACCTGATGTGATAATCATGTGGACGAGGATGAGAGGTTATGAGAAAATATTAACCAAGTTTGAAAAGATGGGCATTCCTGTTTTGCTTGTAAATAATGAGTCTATTTATGATCTCATTACCCAGTTTGAACTCTTTGCAAAACTCACAGGCGACACTACAAGAGCGGACGAACTCATAGCTTACACAAAGAAAAGCCTCTCTCTTATAGAATCACTCAAAAAAGAACTATCCAAACAAAAAGAGGTGCGTTACTACTTCGCACAAGGCTTAGACGGGCTATCCAGCGAATGTGAGGGCTCGTTTCATTTAGAACCGTTTAAATATGCAGGTGCGAAAAATGCGCTTGATTGCCGCATGAGTTCTAATTACGGGATGGAGAAGATAAGCATGGAGAGCGTTATCTTAAGCAATCCCGATGTTATAGTCGCCATGGAGAGGACATTTACAGATACGCTAATGCAAAACCCGCAATGGAGAAATCTAAGAGCCGTTAAAGAGGGTAAAGTTTTCACCGTTCCCACAACTCCTTTTAACTACATCTCAAGACCGCCCTCTTTTATGAGACTTCTAGGTATCAGATGGCTGATTGACTCTTTTTATCCATCGCTTTTAGAAAAACCATTTGAAGAGGAGAAAAAAGAGTTTGAAAAGCTCTTTTTTCCTCAGCTAAAGGAGAATTAAAGATGTTAATAGAAAAACTTTTAGGAGTCGCTGTTATCGGGGTTGAGCCTGTGTTGTGGGTGCTTATAGCTATGAGCGTTATCTCTTTTGGAGTGATTGTGGAGAGGGTGCTTGCGTTTGGATATATAAAAAACGATTTACAAAATCTAAGTGGCGCAAAGATAAGAATTTTACTTGAAAAAAGGCTGGGCATTCTTGCCACATTTGGAAACAACGCTCCTTTTATAGGACTTTTTGGAACAGTACTTGGGATAATTAACGCTTTTCATACACTCTCAAAAGGAGATGAGTTTGGTATAAATGCCGTAATGGGCGGTATATCGGAGGCTTTGGTTGCTACTGCTGCAGGGCTTTTTGTAGCGATTCCCAGTGTTATAGCCTACAACTACTTTATCAGAAAAATAAAGATGCTACTGCTTGAGACGGAGGCAAACGAGAGATGAAAACAGATAGCGCTTATGAAGAGGGCGAAATTTCAGAGATAAACATGACGCCGTTTGTGGATATCGTTCTTGTAATTTTGGTTATTTTTATGGCGACTGCAACCTTTGTCGCACAGGGCAAAATAGCCATATCTCTTCCAAAAGCTTCAGCGAGTGCCGATACAAAAGAACCGTTAAAACCTTTAGTGATATCTATCGATAAAGAGGGTTTGTTATATCTGGATGACAAACTCATAGATAGACAAACTCTTAGCGATGAACTGCTAAAAAAGAGTGATACGGCAACCAAAGGCGTTATCTTAAGAAGCGATGCAAAAACATCATTTGAGTATGTAGTAAATGTTATCGATATTTGCAAACAAAACAGTATCTCAAAGTTCTCAATCCAAACGCAGACAGAGAAAAAATGAGAAATTTATACAAAAGAGCGGTTATATCCATAGCTTCAACGACGATTTTGCATGCTTCTATCTTCTACACGCTAAATGAGTCAAAACAGCCGCAAATCGTTACTCCAAAAGCCGTAGAAATTGCGCTCTTTGATATGCCCAAAGTTGAAAAAAGAGAGGAGAATAAGCCAAAAACAGAAGAAAAATTCATAGTTAAAGAGAAGCCGATTCAAAAGCCAAAGCCGTTGGCAAAAGAAAAAATATTACCAAAGCCAATCACAAAAGAAGAGTCAAGCGAGCCAAAAACGGCAGTTGAGCAAAAACAACCCTCACAAGCTCAAGAGAAGCCATCGGCAGAGCCTATAAAAATTGCAAAAAATGATTCGGCTTCAATGATACAAGAGCCAAAAGATGAGCAAAAAGCCATCTCCAAAGTCGCTCCAAACGAGATAGAGAACTATCTCTTTAGAGTCAGAGAAAAAATAGAGGAAAATCTGAGATATCCGCCTCTTGCAAAACGCCTTAAACTAGAGGGAGAGAGTATCGTGGTGTTTGAGATTTTAGATGACGGAAGCGTAAGAGAGTCATCCATTCGGATAAAAAACTCAAGCGGACACAGGAGCTTAGACGAAAAAGCAACTGAGACTATACTCGGCGTTTCACCCTTTGAAGCCCCGCCAAATGGCAAAATGGCAATTATTTTGCCGGTTGTATTCAAATTAAATAGATAAAGGAGATATATACATGAGTGAATTTTTAACAAAAAACGATGAGAGCGCAAAGATAGAAAAGATTATGAAATTTAACAGATCTTTTGATGAGATGAGCCAAAGCCAAAGAGAAGCATGGCTTAAAGAGATTGGAGAGATAAATATCGAACACTTCTTTAAAGCCAATCAGAGAGTATTTGATGAAGACGGTCCGCATAAAACAAATCCCAATAAAGCGAAATCTCAGCAAAGAAGAGATTTTTTTCTTGATGTACTTAAAAACAGAGTCAAATCCGACCCTTTGAAATTTCCCAAAGGACACCCCGTTACCAACTATCTTGATGAAAATATCGTGATTCGAGAAATCTGCATGAAAATAGAAAATATTTTTGATGTAGCAAATCTGCAAACTTATCAGCCGACACTTACACTGCTTTATGAGTTGTCAAAAATCCATATTCATTATCTAAGAAAAGAGGATCAGCTTTTTCCGTATCTTGAAAAACATGGATTTACCTATCCGAGTACGGGCATGTGGAAATTTCATGATGAGATGAGAGCAAACCTCAAAACCGTAACAAAAGCGGTTGAGAGAGGCGCATTGAACGATGAGACACTAGAGCTTATGAAAGAGACCGTAAAAAATATTTTTGACATGACCACAAGGGAAGAGAAGATGCTTTTGCCTACTTCTCTCAAACTTCTTACACAAGAAGAGTGGATCAAGATTCGCAAAGAAGAGGAAGAGTCAAAAGATGAGATAGGGTATGGATTTATAGAAAATCCTCCGATGTGGCCATCTGAGAGCGACGAAGATGTACAAACCGCAACACTTGATAAACTCTTGCTGCAAACGGGTTCTCTTTCGCAAGCACAACTCAACCTGTTTTTCTCTCATCTCCCTTTTGATGTAACTTTTGTCGATGAAAATGACCGCGTTCTTTTTTTCAACAAAGGCTCGGAGAGGACTTTTCCAAGAAGCCCAAGCGTCATAGGCAGAGAGGTAAAATTTTGCCATCCTCCAAAAAGCGTAGATACTGTACTTACGATACTAGAAGCATTTAAAGACGGAAGCAAAGAGAGTGCAGAGTTTTGGATTACTTTTAATGAGCGACTCATTCACATCCGCTATTTTGCGCTTAGAGACAAAGAGAAAAAGTACAAAGGCGTAGTTGAAATAACCCAAGATATCACTGATATAAAGAAAATCGAAGGTGAGAGACGACTTTTAGACTGGGCATAAAGGTATATTTTTATATAGCGTTATGTGAAAAAAGATATAACAAAACAAAGGAGTTAAAGTAATGGATAAAGATAAAAATAGAGAAACCAAAGAGCATAAGGGCGGAACAAATCCTCAAAGTTTTGACCGAATCGTGCGTGAAGTGTTTGCACCGATTTACCCTGTTATTGCGCAGCAAATAGTAGCAAAAACACTCACAACATCAGGCAGATGTCTAGATGCAGGATGCGGTACGGGGGCGCTGGGGCGTGCAATAGCTCAAATTACCGACTTGCATGTAACTTTTTTTGACCAATCGATAGAGATGTTGGAACTTGCAAAATGGTATGCAAACGATGAGAATATTGGTGATAGAAGCGCTTTTTTGGAGGGAGATATTCACTCCATCTTACTACAAGATGAAAGCATGGACATCGTAATAAGCCGTGGCTCATCCCCGTTTTGGGATGATTGGCATAGAGCATACGGCGAAATATTGAGGGTTTTAAAAGTAGGAGGACATGCTTATATAGGCGGCGGATTTGGCACAAAAGAGCTAAGAGATAGCATAACCGCCCACATGAGCAAAGAAAAACCCGACTGGAGAGACTCATTCAAAGATAGAATCAAAGCAGAGCGAGAAGCACTGCCGCAGATAATGGAAAAACTAAATCCAGCGTCACACACCATAATCGACGATGAGAGCGGCTGGTGGGTTTTTATAACAAAATAAAGGAGAAAAGAATGAAAACAAAAATAACGATAAGCGCCATAGCAGCTTTAATACTGAGTATGACTCTAAATGCACAGGAACAAAGCAGCCATGCTTTAAAACAAATAGAGGTTGACGAAAAAGATTCATCATCAAGAGGTATATCTCAAAACGAGGCTTTTAGCGCTCCTGAGAGTTCAAAACTAACCATAGATAAGCTTACCGAGGAGGAGATAGAGATAGCAAATCCTAAAAATGTACTTGAAGCTCTCAATATGACTATAGGCTCAAATGTCCAGTTTCAGGGAAGGAAGAATTCGGCAATCATAACATTTAGAGGCAGTTCAAATATCTACAGTGCGGCAGCGTTTGGAGTAATTTTGGACGGTGCGCTTTTAGCCCCTATGTCGTCGCTAAGAATGATGGAATCTTTGAGCATGGATGTTATAGAGTCTATTGAGGTTGTAAGAGATGCAAGC
>MICC01000115.1:0-15329 GCA_001829715.1 Sulfurimonas sp. RIFOXYB12_FULL_35_9 | reverse complement strand
GTGTAGAGGGTTTAAACACTCACGGTAGAGACGGTTTCAATACGAATCAAGAAAGAGGCTCTATATTTTTAAGAAGCGGTTATGTGGATAATGATTTTACTGCAACTATCAGCGCATACTATTCGCATGACGATAAAGAGACGCAAAAAGCGACAAATCCGCTTAGCTCGGTAACGGCTTCAGAGTGGAAATATGAACCTATGAAAAATGAGTTTGTATCGGCGATACTTGAGAAAGATTTTAACTCTAAAAATAGAACAACGCTGCAAGTATCACATACAAAAGCCTCTTGGAGTCAAGACCTTGATAGAACGAACCCATCTACTGCAACTGCCCCTAATATCTATTTTACAGGAACGCAGAGTACGGATTCTATAGATTTAAGACATGCCATGAAAATAGCGGATACCACACTAAAGTTTGGTACTCAAGCGATGTTTTACGATGCGCCAAACGGTGAGCTTTTTTATGAAACATACCCAAGAAAAGAGCAGATATACGGATTTTTCGCACATGTTTCACACCCTTTTATGGATGACAAACTTATCGTAGATACCTCTTTTAGACTAGATAAAAAGCATATCGACTCTTCTATCGAGAGATACGATCCAAATTCGGTACTTGTCGGACCTACAAAATTAAATAATGCTAAATTAACTATGATTGAAGATGAGTGGGCAGAGGATTCTAAAGCTATTTCAATAGGAGCTCTTTATAAGTTTAGCGATGATTTAGAAGGAACTGCAAGATTCGCATATATGAGTGCAGGTACGGCAGACGGTGATATAAGCGGGGATGGTTCTGTACTTAAGGATGAAGAGAGCTTTAGATATGAAGTCGGGATGAAAAAAATAGTTAGTCAATATTTCAACCCTACGATAAGTCTCTTTGTGTATGACGACAAAAACAAAAAACATCCGCTTTACTACGGAACAAACAACGCTCCATATATAGTTTTCAATCAAATTGACCAAAAAAGATATGGCGGAGAAGTTGGTTTTGACGGTAAAACAGATTCACTTTACTACTCGTTGGGTTATGCTTATGCAACGGCAGATACAAAAGAAAACGAGATACCAAACCATATCATAAACGCTATGGTACAAAAGAAATTTGACAAGTATGCCCTTAATGTATCGGGAAAATATGTAAGCGAATATGAATCAAACTTTTTTACGATAGACAATAAATATCACAGCTTAGGAGATTTTATCTCTCTTAATATCTCTTTGGACTATAACCATAAACTACTCGGCAATGATGCCAAGTTTAGCGTTTACAGCAGAAATCTTTTAGACGACAACTATATGACTATGTTTGGCTTTGAAGATCAAGGAAGAGTGATAGGCGCATCTTACGCATTTAAGTTTTAATACAAAAGGAAACAAAAATGAAAAAAAGTATATTTGGATTATCCATTGTAACATCAATGCTCTTGGCGGAGAGTTTTACGCTGGGGCAAGTCAGCGTTTTAGAGAATATCAAAGATATAAATCTATTTGAGCAGAGTATATCGCCGGAGGTAATTTCACAAAACAGCTCAGATACGGTAAGTGAAGCATTGGACAACCTAAGCGGCGTAAATCAAGATGTACAAGGCGGCCGCGGCGAATCGACTCTTTACATCAGAGGATTTGATGCAAAAAGAGTTGGTGTTTTTATAGACGGTATCCCAGTTTATGTACCTTATGACGGTAACTTTGATTACGGTAGATTTTTGACAACAGATATCGGTTCTATTGATGTTTCAAAAGGGTATTCTTCCGTAGTTTACGGCGGAAATACGATGGGTGGTGTTGTTAATATAGTATCGAGAAAACCGACAAAAGAGTTTGAAGGAAATGCCAAAGCTAAGATTGTTTTAGATTCGGATGCCAAAATGGCTAAACATGTAGAGAGTGTCAATATAGGGACAAAACAGGGGAATTTTTACGGACAACTTGGTGCAAACTACAGCAAACAAGACCATTTTAGAATCAGCGATGATTATGAAGCTACCGCTACTCAACCTGAAGGTGAGAGACTTCGTTCAGAAGCGCAAGACAAAAAGATAAGTTTAAAAGCGGGATATTTGGCAGACGATAAGAGCGAAATAGCAATCTCTTATGTAAATCAGCAAGGCGAAAAACAGCAACCTCCTGTAACAGATACGACCTTTGCAAAAAATAAAGATTGGGATTGGCCATACTGGGACAAAGAGACTGTCTCTATTACTGGACAAAAGAACTTTGATAGCAGCTATGTAAAAGCTTTGGCGTATTACGACAAAAGCAAAAATTCTGTTTGGTCTTATGATAATGCCACTTTTAGCTCTATTACAAAAAACTGGGCATTTAAAAGCAGATATGACGACTATAGTTACGGTGCCCGCTTAGAGTATGGCATTGAACTAGGCGAGAACTTCATAAAAGCTGCCGCAAACTACAAAAAAGATGTTCATCGTGCATATGATAAAAACAAAACGACAAATGTTGAATCTCTAGTGGAGAGATACGAAGACAACACTGTCTCTCTTGGGTTGGAGGATGTTTACAACATCACATCAAAGCTTGAATTTTTGGCAGGCGTGAGTTACGACAAAAAAGAAGCACATGAGATTTATGACACAAATGCCGCCTACCTAAATATGTTGGCTCTTGAGACACAAGACTCTTTCTCACCGCAAACAGCTCTTGTTTATTCGCTTGATGATAGCTCAAAAGTAAAAGGGAGCATCTCAAGAAAAACCTATATGCCATCTATGAAAGATAGATACTCAAGAAAATTTAACTCCTATGTGCCCAATGTTGATCTAAAAAATGAGACGGCAACCCACTATGAGCTAAGTTATCTAAAAAAGTATAATGCGCTTACATCCAGAGCAAATATATTTTTAACAAGAGTTGATGATGCGATTCAAAGTATCGTTCATGCTCCATCAGGGTTGCTTCAAAACCAGAATGTCGGAACATTTGACCATAGAGGCGTTGAGCTAGAGTTAAACTATAAAGCAGATGCTCTGGAAATCGGAGGAAACTACACATATATAAGCATCAAAAACAAAGATAACGGCAGTGTAGAAATAGTAGATGTTCCAAAACATCAGTTCTTTACTTTTGCACAAAAAGAGGTTGCAAAAAATGTATCACTGTATGCAAATATGAAATTTAGAGACGGTGCTTACGAGAACAAACTAAATGGCACTTATGTAACAAATCCAAACTTTACTACATTTGATTTAAAAGCTATATATGAGCCTACAAAAAACTTAACGGCTGAAATAGGCATAAAAAATCTAACGGACGAACTTGTAAGATACGATATGGCATACCCTATGGCAGGACGAGAATTTTTTGCCTCTTTAGATTATAAATTTTAAAAAAAGAGTTTTTATGGGCAAAAATAAAGTATATATAGCCATAGACGATACGGACGAGGTAGGATACTATACATCCACGGGAGAGATTTGTGAAGATATTAGAGAGCATATCGATAAAAATTACTCTCGTACAACACCTATCACGCGCCATCAGCTCTTGCTTGATGATAGGATTCCCTACACCTCTCATAACAGCTCCATGTGTTTTACATGTGAGCTTGATTTAGAGACATTTGAGCAAGTCAAAAATTTTATACTCTCCTATGTTGCATACAAAAGCGCACACTCTTCATCACCGGGTGTATGCATGGGGTTTGAGAGAGATATTTGTGATAGAGATGCGCTCATTGCTTATGGTCTTGATGCGAAAAAAAGAGTTTTAACCAAAGAGAGTGCCTATGAAACGGCAGCTGCACAAAAACTTTTTTTAAAAGAGGTAAAGAACAAAGGCAACGGCATAATCGGTGCTTTAGCGGGAGTTGCTCTAAGAGCGTACGGAAATGACGGTCGTATAAAAGGTAAGATAAAACTTGGTAAAAAGAGTATTGCCGTCTCAGAGCTGTTAGAAACAGGTTTATTTGAGGAAGTAAGGTTAAAACATGGCAAAACAGCCGATAAAAACCACCATATTGTGATAGACGAGTATCTAAAAGGAGTATATATTGACCATAAATCAGTTTTGCTTGTTGAAGAGTACGGAGGTTTTTACAAACCTCTCGTTAAAGAAAATCTGCTTGATTACTGATAGTTTGCATGTTTTATAAAAGAGACAACAGTTTTGTTTTTAAATATGGCAAAAAAAATTATGATAAAGCCATAGAGGCTGCGGGTTTATGCAAAAATTTTGTACTGGACAAAGATGAAGATGAGTTAATCACTTCAACTAAAAAAAACTCTTGTTACAACTGCCTTTTTAGAAGATGGTGCAGCGAGAGTTTTATATGCATGAAAAAGGGTATGTATGAGAGTTAAAGCGATATTGAACTTGGCTATAGTTTTGCTGATGAGCATATCTGTTGTTATTGTAATCTTCAGCGGTTATCTCTTACACTCTCATCATGCAGCAGATACTATACATGTAAGTACAGGAGTTGTTTTTGTCATATTTGTCTTTTTTCATATCTATTTGAGAAAAAACAGGCTTAAAAAAGAAGTTGTCAATTTGTACTATTTAGTTAAATTTAGACAACCGAAAAAGAAAATAAATAAAGGAAAAAAAATGTTTTTAGAACCGATTGATTTTGCCCGCATGTATAAAGAGCATAAACAAAAAACTGTTTTTAAAGGTAAAAATAGCGGTGATTGGGATGACAAATCAAAAGAGATGGCTCCGAGAATGCAAAAATCAGAGTATGTTGAAGATTTTATATCCCGCATGAATATATCAAAAGAAGACACGGTGCTAGATATCGGCTGTGGACCGGGAACTTTAGCGATTCCGCTTGCAAAAATGGTAAAACACGTTATAGCTATAGATTTCTCATCACATATGTTAGAGGAGCTTAAGGCTTATGCTGCACGAGAAGGGGTAGAAAATATCACGACTTACCATATCGGCTGGGAAGATGATTGGAGTCATCTGCCGCAAGTAGATATTGCCGTTGCTTCAAGGAGTGTAGAAGTGCAAGACTTAGATGACGCACTATCCAAAATGTCTTCTCAAGCCTCAAAGGCATGCTATCTTACATATAAAACAGGCGGCAGTTTTGTTGATATGGATATTTTAGACTATATAGGAAAAAAAATAATAACAAAACCGGACTTTTGGTATATACCTATTTTACTTTACAAAGACGGTTATCTGCCGCAGATAGACTATATCCAAACAAAAGAAGGAAGTGTTAAGTACTCAAGCGATGAAGAGTTTGTAACATCTCTTATTTGGAGCTTAGGCACTCTTGATGAGATACAGCAAGAAAAAGCAAAAGAGTACTACACTCTTTTCATAGAAGAAGAGAAAAAATATACAAAACCATCTATGTGGGCATTTGTCTCTTGGAATTGTAATAAAAATAAGACGTTAAAGCGCAGATTTTAATTTAACGGTCTAAAAAAAAATAGAGACCGTTAAATTTTTCATTATGTCATAATAATATTTTAGAATTAACATTAGTTCAATTAGAGTATGTCAGATAGAGTCTAAAAGCTGATTGTTTAAGTAAAACTATGTGACAATGCAACAACTAAAACAACTTCGCTGCATCAAAGGCAAAACATGAAATCAACTTCTGAAAAAAAATATTTTACTACAACCAAAGCACCTCCCTACAAGAACAAAAGAAAAAGCCCTCCAAAAAGCACTGCCTCAGACGTATCGCCTAAAAATGAAGTTAAAGAAATGTTCATGCAGTGGTTTGAAAAAAATAAAAATGTCGGGTCTATCATGAGTAAAGCAGACGTGGTTCAAAATATTTTGACAAAAATAAATGCAAAACAGGAAGATGCCATGGCAAGTGCCATAAATGATCTAAAAACAGAAGGTTTAATTGAGATACAAGAAGATGGAGTCACATTGGTTTTGACTCAAAAAGGCTTTGATTCATTTTAAAAAAAGCACTCTAAACTAATCTTTAATATTTTTTATAGTAAAATCGCGGTAATTATTTTGCTTACAGAGGATTTTTATATGAAAAGAGAAGTTAAAAAAGTAGTTTTAGCATATTCAGGCGGACTTGACACAAGCGTTATTTTAAAATGGCTACAAGATGAGTACAAGTGCGAAGTCGTAACTTTTACGGCTGATATCGGACAAGGCGAAGAGGTTGAACCGGCTCGTGTAAAAGCACTCTCATTAGGCATTAAACCTGAAAATATTTTTATCGACGATTTAAGAGAAGAGTTTGTAAAAGATTATGTTTTCCCTATGTTTAGAGCAAATGCTATCTATGAGGGTGAATACCTTTTGGGAACTTCTATCGCAAGACCGCTTATCGCAAAAAGACAAGTTGAAATCGCTCACTTAACTGGAGCTGACGGTGTAAGTCACGGAGCAACCGGCAAAGGAAATGACCAAGTTAGATTTGAGATGGGTTACTTAAGCAAAGATTCTACTCTAACTGTTATCGCTCCATGGAGAGAGTGGGACTTAAACTCAAGAGAGAAGCTTTTGGCTTATGCTGAGGAACACGGTATCCAGATAGAGAAAAAAGGTAAAAAGTCTCCTTACTCAATGGATGCAAACCTGCTTCACATCTCATACGAGGGCGGAATTTTGGAAGACCCAAATGCAGAGCCTGAAGACAGCATGTGGTTATGGACAACAAAACCCGAAGATGCTCCAAATACTCCAGAATACATAGAAATTGGCTATAAAAACGGTGACCCTGTTACACTAAACGGAGAAGAACTCTCTCCTGCAACAATGCTAGCAACTCTTAACAAAATAGCAGGTTGTCATGGAATCGGTCGTGCAGATATTGTTGAAAACAGATTTGTAGGTATGAAGAGCCGCGGATGTTATGAGACTCCGGGCGGAACAATTATGTTAAAAGCTCACCGTGCAATTGAGTCTATTACGCTTGATCGTGAAGAAGCACATTTAAAAGATGAGATGATGCCTCGTTACGCAAAACTAATCTATAACGGATTTTGGTTCTCTCCTGAGCGTGAAATGCTTCAAGCGGCAATAGACACGACACAAAAAAATGTAGAAGGTTCTGTAAGACTAAAACTCTATAAAGGAAATGTAAGCGTAGTCGGTCGCAAATCTATAAAATCTCTATTTAACCCTGAGTATTGTACTTTTGAAGAGGATGCAGTATATGATCAAAAAGATGCGGCAGGTTTCATCAAACTAAATGCTCTTCGTTTCATAATCGCAGGAAAAGCTAGAAAAAACAGATAGTCAAGGAAATTTTATGAGTATAATCAAGATAGATATTAACTCGGACGAGTTTCAGCGTGAGTTACAAAAAACTGTAGAGTTTACCGATAAAGTCATTAAGCAGTTTGACTGGGTTTACAATCCTCAAGCTGAAGTAAACGAAGGCGTACAGATGGGTCTTGCCAGAAACAAGATGATGTATGGCAAGCGTTTTTGCCCATGCTATATGGTTGAAGTCGTAGATGAAAAACCAAGAAGCGTAGATGACAGAATCTGCCCATGTAAGCCTGCTATCGAAGAAGAGCTTCCAAAAGACGGCGTTTGTCACTGCGGAATCTACTGTACACCTGAGTTTGCTCAAAAGAAAAAAGCAGAGATGGGCATGGAAGAGATAGTTCATACCCATTCAAGAGGGCTGACTAAAGAAGAAGCGCAAGTTTTAGTAAATGAAAAAGAGCTCGACAGCGATGAGTTGGTATCGCTTCTTGAAGCAAGAGAACTCGGCATGGTTGATTTTAAACTTGTAGATGTTCGAGAGCACATGGAGTGGAAGATGGGTCATATAGCAGGTGCAGACAGACTTGTTCCGACAAGTAGTTTTTTTGCGGCACTTGAAGATGCAAAATTGAATAAAGATGAAAATATAATTGTTTATTGCCATGTCGGAAGCCGAAGTGCGCACTGTGCTAGAATTTTAAAAGACATGGGATATGCAAAAATTGGAAATTTATCTTACGGAATCGTCTCTTATGGCGGAAAAATAGAAAGATAAGGAAATATTTATGAAAGTATTATTGATTAAAGATGTAAAAACATTGGGTAAAGCAGGCGAAGTTAAAGAGGTAAAAGACGGATACGGTCAAAACTTTCTCATCGCAAAAGGCTTTGCAAAACATGCAACGACTGAGATTTTAGCGCAACATAAAGAAGAAGAGAAAATTGCGGCAGAGAATTTGGCTAAAGAGATAGCATCACTCAAAGAGTTGGCTACAAAACTTGATAAGGCTAAAATTGCTATAAGAAAAAAACTTGGTCAAAACGGTCACCTTTTCGGTTCAA
Organism: Sulfurimonas sp. RIFOXYB12_FULL_35_9; assembly: GCA_001829715.1. Lineage (GTDB taxonomy): Bacteria > Campylobacterota > Campylobacteria > Campylobacterales > Sulfurimonadaceae > Sulfurimonas. The sequence continues at coordinate 7,089 of MICC01000115.1, read as the reverse complement.
TCACAAAAGATGAAGTCGCTCATGCACTGCTAGAACAGCACAATATTGAGATTGACAAAAAACATATCACAGATAAAATTTCGATTAAGAGTGTCGGTGAGCATAAGTTAGATCTTAAACTAGGTCATGGAATCCATGCTACGCTGCATGTGGATGTTATAGGCGAATAATGTTTGATGCGACTACGATACTTGCATATAAAGGCAAGAATAAAGCGGTAATCGGCGGTGACGGGCAGGTAACTTTTGGGAACAGTGTCCTTAAAGGCAATGCCACAAAAATTCGCACTCTTCATCACGGCAAGATTTTAGCCGGTTTTGCAGGAAGTACGGCTGATGCATTTAATCTTTTTGATATGTTTGAAGATTTCTTAGAAGCAAAAAAAGGCGATATTTTAAAGTCCGTTGTTGAGTTTTCCAAAGCATGGAGAAAAGACAAAGTGCTTCGCCGCCTTGAAGCTATGATGATTGTTTTAAACAATGAGCATATCTTTATACTTACCGGCAACGGCGATGTTGTTGAACCCGAAGACGGAGAGATAGCTTCCATCGGAAGTGGTGGAAACTTTGCCATCTCAGCAGCACGAGCACTCAAAAAACATACCTCTTTGGATGAAGAAGATCTTGTAAAAGAGAGTCTGCATATAGCGGCTGATTTATGTATATACACAAACCACAATATCAAAACTCTTACATTAGAGGGAGACAATAAGTGAATTTAACGCCAAAAGAGATAGTTGAGTATTTAGACAAATATGTTATCGCTCAGCATAATGCTAAAAAAACCATCGCTCTTGCTCTTAGAACCAGATATAGAAGAATGCAGTTATCTCCTGAGCTTCAAAATGATATTACGCCAAAAAATATTCTTATGATAGGCTCAACGGGTGTCGGTAAAACAGAGATTTCAAGACGTTTGGCAAAAATGATGAAAGTTCCTTTTATCAAAGTTGAAGCAAGCAAATATACTGAAGTCGGTTTTGTCGGGCGTGATGTAGAGTCTATGATTAGAGATCTTGTTGTCGCATCGATTACTATAGTTAAGGCGGAAAAAGAGGAAGAAAACAGAGAAAAGATAGAGAACTATGTTTTAAATAAGATAGTTGAAAAACTTCTTCCTCCACTTCCACAGAGCGCAAGCGAGGCTAAAAAAGAGGATTATCAAAGAGTTTTAAAAACTATGGAAGAGAGGGTGCTTAGCGGTGAGATGGATGATACTATCATACAGCTTGAAGTACAAAAGATACATGTAGAGTTTAACGATACAAATCTGCCTCCGGAGATGGCAAAAGTTCAAGAGTCTTTCTCTAAAGTTTTTGCTCAGATGAGTAAAGAAGATAATAAAAAAGACGTAACTGTCAAAGATGCCAAATCTATCCTTAGAACTGAGGCAAGTTCAAAACTTCTCGATACTACAAATATCCATGCAGAAGCGCTTAGACGTGCAGAGAACGGGGGAATTATCTTTCTTGATGAGATTGATAAAATAGCTATAAGCGAAAAGTCTCAAGGGAGAAATGACCCTAGTAAAGAGGGCGTTCAAAGAGATCTTCTACCTATCGTTGAAGGCAGCAGCGTAAGTACTAAATATGGCGTTATAAATACGGATCACATTCTATTTATTGCGGCAGGCGCATTTCATCTATGTAAACCAAGTGATCTTATTCCGGAGCTTCAAGGAAGATTTCCTCTAAGGGTTGAACTTGAATCTTTAACGGAAGAGACGCTCTATAAAATACTAACACAAACAAAAAATTCACTTCTAAACCAATACGAAGCGCTCTTAAGCACTGAGGGAATGAAACTAATTTTTGAAGATGAGGCGGTTAGGGCGATAGCAAAGCTTGCTCATCGTTCAAACGAGATAACGGAAGATATAGGCGCTAGAAGACTTCATACTGTAATTGAGAAAGTTTTAGAAGATATAAGCTTTAATGCGGATGAGTATAAAGATAAAGAGTTCGTTGTTAGTGCAGAGTTAGTGCATGAAAAGCTTGATGTTATTGTTGAAGACAACGATTTGTCAAGGTATATACTGTAGTTTAAAATACCAAAAGAGAGCAATTCCTTTTGGTTATGTAAGCCATTTTTGCATTGCAACTTAACGCTTAATTAGCGGAATAGTTCTTGCTTATGGCTTTTTGAAAAAAGGAAAAAATATTATGACTAAAGCAGGTTTTGTCTCTCTTATCGGTCGTCCAAATGCGGGAAAAAGCACGCTTATGAACTCTCTTCTTGGTGAAAATATCGCAATGGTCAGCCAAAAAGCCAATGCAACGAGAAAAAGATCCAATGCGATAGTGATGCATAATGAAACTCAAATCATATTTGTAGACACTCCCGGTCTGCATGAGAGAGAAAAAGTTTTAAATCAATTTATGCTCGATGAAGCACTCAAAGCGATGGGCGATTGTGATTTGATAGTCTATTTGGCGCCCGTTACCGACAGCGTTGAGAATTATGAAAAATTTTTAAAAATTAATGACTCAAAAATTAAGCATATTATAGTTTTAAGCAAGATAGATCAGGTCTCACAGGAGAAACTCTTTAAGAGAATAGCTGAGTACAATAAATTTTCAAATGACTTTGAAGCACTTATCCCGATGGCGGTACCTAAAAAAGTCGGTCATAAAGATCTTCTTGAGACCATATCAAAACTTCTGCCAAAATCCCCGTTTCTTTTTGATCCTGAAGATTTAACAAGCGAATTAGTGCGTAATATATATGCCGGATTTATAAGAGAAGGTATTTTTCAAAATGTAAGTGATGAGATACCTTATGAGTCTGATGTTATTATCGATAAAATTTCTGAAGAGAAAAACATAGATAGAATTATTGCGACCATAATAGTAGAAAAAGATTCTCAAAAGGGGATAATCATCGGTCGCGGCGGTGAAGCGATTAAGAGAATCGGAAAATACTCCAGAGAAAAAATAGAAGCTCTAAGCGGCAAGAAGGCATATCTTGACTTGCAGGTTGTCGTAAAAAAAGGCTGGAGCAAAGATAAATCATACTTAGAGGAGATAGGTTACACTTCATGAAATATTTACTGCTGTTGTTTATTTTAACAAATATATTTGGGGATGATATTCTCACAAGCTATAGGCTTAACGGAATTACAGACATCGAAAAAAAGATGGATAAGGAACTCTCAAAAGAAGAGTATTGGAGTAAGATCGTAAAAGAGAAAGATACGACGTTCGGTTACATTGAATCATACTCAAATGTTCTTGCATGTGACAAGACAAAATCCAAACTTGAGCTCTACTCGCTTGATAAAAATAAGGGCTTTAAACATAAAAAAACCTATGATGCATTTACGGGCAAGATGAAAGGTGATAAAGTAAAAGAGGGGGATTTAAAGACTCCTATCGGAATTTATCAACTAATAAAAAAACTTTCTAAAAATACTAAGCTGGATCCTTTTTACGGTCCCTTGGCGTTTGTGACATCTTATCCAAATCTATATGACTCATTTAGAGGCAGAAACGGTGATGGGATATGGATACATGGACTTCCTACAAATCAGTCAAGAGATGATTTTACAAGAGGATGTATAGCAATCAACAACTCAAGCATCGAATGTTTGGATAGAAATATAGATATGTCAAAAACGATACTGCTCATAGATGATGGGAAGGTAAAACAAGATGTGTCAAAAAAAGTGTTGAGCTCAATCTTGGCACAACTCTATGCATGGAGATATAGCTGGATATATGATGACATAAATGGATATCTGAGTTTTTACTCAAATGAGTTTGTTAAAGACGATGGAATGAACTTTAAAGATTTTAAGAGTTACAAAGCAAGAATTTTTCAAAAAAATGAGAGAAAAAGCATTGTTTTTAACGATATAAATATTTTTCCATATCCTAACACCCCAAATCTTTATCAAATTAACTTTAAAGAGTTTTATAAGTCTGATACATATAAATTTGAAGGTGATAAAACACTTATGGTGGAACTTGATAAAAATAATAAAATTCGCATTATCACAGAAAAATAGGTAAAAATGTTTATAGAACATCTTTTTTTAAAACTGATTTTTATTATAAGTATCTCCTTTTTCTCTCTTTATGCCGATGTTCAGCTGATTAAAAAACAAAATAGCGGCTCAAAGACGACGCTTCTTGTAATCGGCGGAATTCACGGGGATGAACCGGGTGGATACTTTTCTGCAGAGATCTTAGCAACTCATTATAAAATTAACTCAAAAAATCTATGGATAGTGCCAAATTTAAATCAAGAAAGTATCCAAAAAGACTCCAGAGGAGTAAATGGGGATATGAATAGAAAATTTTCTGTTATAAAAGATGAAGACAAAGATAAAAAGATTGTTGAAGAGATAAAAAAAATAATCTTAGAAAAAAATGTATCTTTAGTTTTAAATCTTCATGACGGAAATGGATTTTATAGAAAAGCAGATAAAGGAAGCATATTTAATCCTAATGCCTGGGGTCAGACATGTGTTATAGATCAGTGCAAACTAAACCCAAATCAGCCATTTGGAGATCTAAGCAGCATCGCGGTAAACATAAAAGAGAGAATCAATAAAAGACTTATTAAAGAACACCATACGTTTGATGTAAAAAATACCAATACAAAATTTGATGATGAAGCGATGCAGCTTTCACTCACATATTTTGCAGTTACCAACAACAAACCTGCTTTCGCGATAGAGAGCAGTAAAAATTTGCCTACATTGGCGCAAAAAGTTTTTTATCATCTTTTGGCAATTGAAGAGTTTATGAATATAATGGATATATCCTTTTCAAGAAAATTTGAGTTAACTGAAGAAAATATAGATAAACTACTAAAAAATTACGGTAATTTAAGCATCAACAATAATATATCTTTAGATCTAACAGATATAAAAAAATCTTTAAGCTATATTCCGATAAAATCGAGCAACAATGTATTTAAGTTCTCTAATCCGTTGGGAAGCGTTGTTAAAGAAGATGAAGATTTTGTTGTTTATATAGGCAATAAAAAAATCACTTCACTATCTCCGCAATATTTTGAGTTGGTAGAGTTGTGTAAGAATGAAAATAAATTTGATGTTATTATTGATGGTAAAAAAGTCTCTTTAGATAAAACTTCAGATATTAATGTAAAAGATAATTTCAATATTGTCAAGCGAAACGGTTATCGTGTAAATATAATCGGTTTTAAAGCAAAAGATTCCATTGATGAAAGTGGCATAAACGTCAAGCTTAAAGATTTTGACAAAAGATACTCTATTGATACAAATGATAAAGTTTACAGGGTTGAATTTTATAAAAATGATAAATTTTGTTTTATGTCTAAGGTTAATTTTAAATAGGATTATATAAAGTGAGTAAAAAAGAACAATATTCTTTCTCTAGTGTTCTCTCGGTAAATCCTTATAAAGATACATATGTAAGTGCGATTTCAAATTTTCTAAGCGAAATAAAATCACCGATATACTCTAAAGAACAATATGTAATCTCTTATCTAAATACGAAAAATTTTATAAACAGCTATATAACGGTAAGTAAAAATATACCGGATGAAGATCTTTACGATGCTATTTATAATAAAGCATACGAAGAGCTTGGGCTTGATCAAGCTGTCATGTATCAGATGCGCTTTGTTGAAATCTTTAATAAACTAGATGAAAATAATAGAAATTTTCATATATTTATTATTGATCCATTGGTAGTCGAAGATACTTTCAACGGTGTAATAGAAAAAATTAAATATATTGACTATATCTTACCATCGCCTCTGCTTTATAAATCTCTTTATGCAAAAGATATTTTAACAGAAAGTGGTGTTCACTGCTTTATATATTTTCAAGAAAATGATACTTCTATTACCATTTATAATGAAAAAAACTTTTTATATACTAAATCAATTAATTACTCATTGTTACAAATGCATGAGAGATTTTGTGAAATATACGCAGAGACGGTAGAGTATGAAGATTTCATAAATTTTATCTCAAAAGAAGATCTTAAAAGCACCACTAGCAACTATAAGATTCCTATTATTAAGCTTTATAAAGAGATATTTGCAAACATAAACGATATCCTCACATATGTAAAACGAGCTTTAAATATAGATAAGATAGATTATGTTTATATTGACACTCAGCTTCCTGCAATAACAAAATTAGATGAGATAGCTGAAGTTGAACTTAGTATAAGAGGAAGAAGTTTCGATTTTAACTACGGATTTGAAAATAGAGAAAATTATATTGATCATTTTCACTCTCTTATGCATCTATTTGCTACTTTTTCGGAGAAAGAAAAATATAATTGTAACTTTACCACATATCATCGTCCTCCTAAGTTTACAAAGAGAGAGAGTGGTCGGGCTATTTTACTAGCGGCGGCTTCTCTTATAATTGCTTTTACATATCCAATATTCAATTGGTCTCTTACATACTCCCAATCACTGCAACATAAACTGCTTGAAGAAGAGTATAAATCACTTCATAATGTTAGAATAACGAGAGAAGCCATTTTAAAAAGTAAAGAAATTGAAAAAGATAAGATTTTAAAGTTAGTAGCACATGAAGAACAAGAGTATATTGAGAAAAAAAACACACTTATAAAAATTCATGATGTCAAAGTAAATTATCCAATTAAAGCAAATCTCATACATATGTTTACAAAAGATCTTAATTTGTATGCGGTAAAAATTGAATCTGTTTTATATGGGGAAGTTCGACAGAGTGACAAAATTAGTGCAAAAAAAGAGTTAAGCCTAAAAGTAGTATCATCAGATGAGAAAAAAATCACTGATATGATTAAATATCTAACTAAAACTTATGAAGGAAAATTCCACTTCTCTATGGATAAGATTTCGTATGAAGAGAAAACAAAACTCTACTTCGGTGAGTTAAAAGTGAATTTATTATGAATTTCAAACTAATAATAGAAAATGCATTACAGAAAATTGATAATTTTTTTAAGGAAAAATCTCAAAAAGATATCTATATTGTTTACATTATGATAATTGCAGTTTTTTTCTCTTTTGCATATCCATTTTATGATCTCTCTATGAGTGAATTTGATAAAGCAAGAAAAAAAGTAACTGACATAACAGCAAAAATAAATGAAGA